>NZ_JBHINI010000005.1:0-141285 GCF_042194935.1 Bartonella sp. CL71SXKL
TTACACCTGTAAACAAGCCAAAGAAAACAACAATGGCACGAAAAATTCTCAAAAGAGAACTTTGGCGTAAAAATACACAAAACAATACAGATTGCCCCGCTTTGCACTATTCATGAAGCATTGTTTAAAAGAACTTCATGGAACCTCTAACAAGTCCACTCAAAACAGCCACTGCCCTATGACGCTTTTAACAAAAGCACATGCCTTTGTGACCAAAAAAGTGACACCCAAAACTGCTTTATTTTAACTGCTGAAGATCTCTCCCCCACATTTATGTAAAAAGACCTCTAAACAAAACTGTTTAGCCCGTCAATGGTTAATACATCAATATCCCCAGTTTAATGCTACAATATATTTATCAATAATTAGAGATAAATTCACTCTCCAGCTCCTCTAAGCCACTCAACACGCATATAAACGAGACATCATGCGATCAAGCACATCCTGTCGTCAAAAACCATCATAGCAAACAATAAGAAATCTCTTTGAGAGCCTTTCAAGACAATTACGCAAAACTCTTTTTCCTGCCTTTGCTCGCCAAATGTGGCGAGCAAACAAAGTCTTGATTTTCTAATAAGTTATATTTAATGGCATTTTCATCAAAGAACTTTTCTCCAAAGACAATGATCTGAGCGATCTGAACAGAAGAGTTTTGTCCAGTGCTGTCAGTGTTGTCAGTTCTTTTTAGAGCCTATTTTATTTTTTTAAATGATAAAAAATTAAAAACATTATATTTCAATATGTTAGCATTTTAACGATACAACCTATATCGACAATACAACCTTAAATACAATCAATAATATATATTTGTCAGTTTGTGTCTGTAAATTGAACTGACAAACTAGATTATTTTAGTGACTCATAAAACCTATCAAAATACTCATTCTGATGTTTTAAAGTCCATGGTGCATTTGTCTTGATTAACAGGTCAATTAACACATCAAATAAACAGCAAATTTCACTATTTTGCTGATCTTATCCCATGTCATGGGCTGTGGATAAACAGCATTAAAAAAAACTTTTGAAAAAAATTTATCCGCTTTTTAGCATTTTCCGAATTTTTCACACTATTCATTCAAAATGGATTTAATAAGCTTCATTTTGATTCTTTTGAAGAGAATTAATCAATAGAATATATTGTCATGGAGTTTATTCTTTATGCTTCGCCCTCATCATTCTGATCATGAACATGTCTCTTTACGCTCTCTCTTAGAATATTATCGTCAACAAGCAAAATCACCTCGTGAATTGGGAACATTGTTTGAAAATCTTGTCATGGCTTATCTTATGCATGACCCTCTTCATTATGGACGCTATGAAAAGGTAGAAACCTATTATGAATGGGCTGAAGAGCGTGAAGGTTGGAATAAAAATGATATCGGCATTGATCTGGTGGGAAAGCTTCGTCATCAAGAGGGATATGTGGCTATTCAATGTAAATTTTATAAAGCTGACCATCAGATCAGTAAAAAAGATATTGATAGCTTTATCGCTGCCTCTGGAAAAGACATCTTTAAATATCGTCTTCTCGTTGATACCACAGAAGTGGAATTAAGTGACAATGTGAATGCCATGATTAAAGGACAAGCGATACCCGTTTATCGTATTGACCTTCGTCATATGGAAAACAGTCGGATAGATTGGCAAATATTTGCAACAAAACAAGAAGTTCTTCTGAAATCAACAAAAGAGCCTCGTCCCCATCAAGAAGAAGCCATCAAGAAAGTCTGTGAAGGGTTAAAAGAAGCAGATCGTGGCAAGCTGATTATGGCATGTGGAACGGGGAAGACTTTCACAAGCCTTAAGATAGCAGAACACATAGCAGGAAAAGGCAAGCGTGTGTTGTTTCTGGTGCCTTCTCTTGCTTTAGTCTCGCAAACGATCCGTGAATGGACAGCCGATGCACAAGTCCCGTTGCGTTCTTTTGCGGTGTGTTCGGATACAAAAGTAGGCAAGCGTCGTAAAAACCAAGATGATATTGTTGGCATGGAAACATCAGACCTTGTTCTCCCTGCTACCACGGATGCACAAGCCCTTGCTAAAGAAGCTTGTGAAAACCTAGTAGACGCAATGACGGTGGTCTTTTCAACTTATCATTCTATCCAAGTGATTTCGGATGCACAAAAAGAGCATGGTTTACCCGAATTTGATCTAATCATTTGTGATGAAGCACACCGTACCACTGGTGCTTCATTGGGAAGTGAAGACAATGAATCTGAATTTATCAAGGTTCATGATAACAGCATTATTCGTGGTAAAAAACGGCTGTATATGACAGCAACGCCGCGTATCTTTAGTGATACTGCCAAAAGGCGGGCTGATGAGATCAATGCCGTTCTCGCCTCTATGGATGATGAAGCACTTTTTGGAAAACAACTCCATCATTATACCTTCGCAGAAGCTGTTGATAATGAACTGTTAACCCCTTACAAAATTGTGGTCTTAGGCATTGATGAAACCTATATCACACCAGCCATACAGGAGATTATTGCCAATGAAAACCGTGAAATTGATTTAGATGATGCGGCAAAAATTATTGGCTGTTATAGAGCCCTGACCAAAATAGATAAGCAAGCCGCTGTTGATGATGATGATACAGAGCCCATGCAATGTGCTTTAGCTTTTTGCAAAGATATCAATACCTCTCAATATATAACAAAGCTCTTTAATAAAATTATCAAATCTCATATTGATGATTTCCTTCAAACCGTTCCCTTTCTAAACTGTGAAGTAAGACATATTGACGGAACGCAAAGCGTCAAAAAACGCAATGAGGAACTGGATTGGCTTAAAGGAGATGCTGGGAACAATGTTTGTCGGATCTTAAGCAATGTTCGGTGTCTTTCAGAAGGGATTGATGTCCCTGCTCTTGATGCGATCATGTTCTTACACCCACGCAATAGCCAAGTGGATGTGATACAGGCGGTGGGGCGTGTGATGCGCCGTGCTCCAAATAAGAAAACGGGCTATATCATTTTACCCATTATCATTCCTTCACACTTAGAAGCCAAAAAAGCTTTAAAAAACAATAAGAGATACCGTGTTGTTTGGCAAGTTTTGCATGCTTTACATTCTCATGATGAAAGGCTTGCTCGGACAATTAATCAGATGTCTTTAGGACAAGATAGCAGCCATACGATTGAGATTATAGAGATTAAACGAGCCGATGAATTAAAAGAACTCACCACAACGGTTGATGAGATCTCGATACCATCAAAAGCAGAAAGTTCTGGACATAGCATTGGAACAGCAGAAAGCAAATCTCAATCGGTATCTGGAGGACAAGGAGACTTATTCCGCCGTTCTGAATTTTTTGATTTTGTCAAAGCCATTTTTCTGGATAGTTTTAAAATCACGGATTATTGGGGCATTTGGGCGAACAATGTTGCTGAGATTGCTCAAAACCATATCACGCACCTTCAAAACCTGCTTGCTGATGAAACAAGTGAAGCCTTTCATGCCTTTGATGCGTTCCATAAGGAATTACAAAACAACGTAAACAGCGATATTAAACAAGAGGAAGCGATTGAGATGTTAGCACAACATCTTGTCACGCGTCCCGTATTTGAAGCTTTATTTGACGGTAATGAATTTGTACAGAACAATGCCATTTCGCAAGCAATGGATAAGATCTTAACGGAACTGGATAAAACCAATATCGAAGAGAAAACGAAAGATCTTGATAAATTCTACAAAAGTGTCACATTCTGTACAGCAGGTATCACCGAAACTCATACAAAACAGAATCTTATTATCAAACTTTATGAAAGTTTTTTTGCCAAGGCATTTAAGAAAACCACGGATAAGCTTGGGATTGTTTATACGCCCGTTGAGGTTGTTGATTTTATCATTCATTCTGTTGATGATGTGTTGCGTAATGAGTTTGGCAAAAGCTTGGGGTCACGTGGTGTGTCTATTCTTGACCCTTTCACTGGAACGGGGACCTTTATCACACGGCTTTTACAATCTAAACTGATCAAACCAGAGGATATGGAATATAAGTTCCGAAATGATATCCATGCCAATGAGATTGTCTTACTCGCTTATTACATAGCAGCGATTAACATTGAATCGACCTATCATAGTATCATGAAAGGTGAATATATTCCTTTCAAACATATTGGCTTAACCGATACATTCCGCATGCTTGAAGAGAAAAGCCTTCTGCAAAAATTATTCAAAGAAAACAGTGAATATTTAGAACATCAAAAGAAACTGGATATTAAAGTTATCTTTGGCAACCCGCCTTATTCAGTAGGACAAAAAAGCGAAAATGATAATGCAAAGAATACTCCTTACCCCATATTAGATAACCGTATTCGTGAAACTTATGCTGCTCATTCAAAAGCAAATAATATTAATAGACTTTATGATAGTTATATTCGTGCCATTCGTTGGGCTAGTGACCGTATTGATAATGCTGGGGTAATTGGTTTTGTTTCTGGTTCTGGTTACATAGACAAGCCAACAATGGACAGTTTGCGAAAATCTTTAGCCAAAGAGTTTACGAGCATTTATGTGCTTAATTTACGAGGGGATATTCGTAAAAATATGATGAATAAAAATAACGCTCAAGAAGGAGAGAATGTTTTTGGCAACGGAAGTATGACTGGTATTGCTGTAACCTTGTTTATCAAAAATCCTAATGTGACTGAATCATGTAAAATTTACTATCACGACATTGGTAGTAATCTTACAACTAAAAGGAAACTTGAGATCCTTGACGAATTTTGCAGTATTGATGGTATTACCCATGAACAAGGCTGGCAACTCATTACACCAAACGAGCATGGCGATTGGATTAATCAACGGGATGACAGTTTTGCTAATTTTCTAACTTTAGGTAATAAGAGTAATAATAAGAAGAAGAAGGAAAATAATAAAAAACTTTTTGAAATTTATTCTTGTGGTTTAAAAACTAATCGTGACGTTTGGACATACAATTCAAGTCGTGAATGCTTAGCGAAAAACATGAATAACATGATCACCTTCTATAATAGCGAAGTACAACGTTTTAATGATATCTATCCGCATGCTGATCATAAAACACGTGCAAAATCTATAGACCACTTCGTCAATACAGATGAGAGAAAGATAAGTTGGAGTCGTGCACTTAAACAAGAGCTAGCAAAAGGGAAAGTTTTTAAATTTGAAGAGACATGCCTTAAGCAAAGTTTGTATCGTCCATTTATGCAACAGTGGCTTTATTATAATCGTATCTTTAATGAAATGATTTACCAGATGCCTCGTATATTTCCGATGGGGCAAGTAGTCGAAAATAAGGTAATACAAATTACAGGTATAGGAGTAAATGGTTTTTCTACCCTAATGATAAAAGATTTACCTGATGTTAATGCTATGGCTGCTAGCCAATGCTTTCCAAGATATTTTTATGAAGAGACTACAATTTCAAAGAATAAAAACAACAAACAATCCCATTTATTTACAAACTCTACAGAAGCAAACACAACAGCTAGTTTACAGAGGCGTGATGCCATTACGGATGAAGGATTAGCATATTTTAAAATGGCTTATCCTAATGAAACTATCACTAAAGATGATCTATTCTATTACGTTTATGGAATTTTGCATTCGGAAGATTACCGCGCCCGTTATGCTGATAACCTTTCTAAAGAATTGCCTCGTATCCCTTGTGTAAAGAGTGCTGATGATTTTTGGAAGTTTGTGACAGCAGGACGTGAACTGGGTCATTTGCACGTGAATTATGAAACTGTAGAGCCTTATCCAGTAACCTTTAAAAAAGGTAATCCAAAACAAACAGAGATCTCTAATCCAGAAAAGTTTTATTATGTAACTGAAATGAAATTCGCAAAAGCAGGTAAAGAGAAAGATAAATCAACTGTTATTTATAATAACAATATCACAATAACAGATATCCCTCTTGAAGCTTATGAGTATATCGTTAATGGTAAACCCGCTCTTGAATGGGTTATGGGGCGTCAATGTGTAAAGACTGATAAAAAGAGTGGTATTGTTAATGATGCCAATCGCTATGCTGTTGAAACCATTGGCAACCCTGCCTACCCTCTAGAGTTATTTCAGAGGGTTATTACCGTAAGTTTAGAGACAATGAAAATCGTTAAGAACCTACCAAAACTAGAAATTAAAGAAATTGAATAGACTTGGCTTGCTAACTCACAAGGGGTATAGAGTCTTATAACCATAATCTATACCTCTCTTGTTAAGTTGATTAGATACAATCTTTAAAAGGAGTGTTTATATGCGTTATTCTAAAAAGAAATCATTTGCACTTTTAGATACTCTTATTTGGATTGCCTTTAAAAGATTATACCGTTATCTAAAATGATAGCTTTATGCTTTTCAAAAGCTTTGTTTAAAGAGAGTTATGTATATTCATTTTCTTATATTACTTATAGGTTTTGTCTGTTTTTAAAACCCCCAAAACACCTACAAAACCCTCTTAGATATATATTAAAAATTGTATTTATGTGTTATGTTTAATATAGGTTGTTTATTTGAAAGATTAACTTATTGAAATATAATAACTTTTATTTTGGATTGAAAAATATATATAAAGGGGGGGGTAAAAAGACCCCCCAAAACCCCCATACCCCCCTAAACTCATAACCATAATAGTCTTAATAGCATTTTTATGATCATAAACCGTTTCTTTTGAAAGGCTTTAAAGGATCACATGTTTTTTTAAGACGTGGTTTAATCACTCACTAAAATCATAAGGTTATCTATTTAAATAAATTGATAAAAATTCATTAAAGGGATTTTAATAACGTAATCAGTTTTTACTTTCATACGCTTTTCATAAAGCACGTTTTAATCACTCACTAAAATAATCTATTTTGTCAGTTCAATTTACTGACACATAACTGACAAATATATATTATGAATTGAATTTATGGGTTGTCTTTTAATAAAGGTTGCATCATTAAAATTATAACATATTGAAATATAATGTTTTTAATTTTCTCTCATTTAAAAAAAATAATATAAGCTCTAAAAAGAACTGACAAAACTGACACGGTCTATTAAAAGGGATTTTTCTCATCTCTATAATGATCAGTTTCTATTGAGATGTTTTCATAACAGTCTATAAATTACAATTATCCTATTTATCAACTAGTTGTATAACATCATCTAAGGTATAAGTTTTCATGAATCTTCCCCTGCATACTCTTTAATTCTTTTGCAGAGAAATTCATAAAAATTACTTGCGTAATATTCGGAATCTTCAGATGTATACTTGAGATAGAGAGGGCATTCACCATCCCTAAACTGCGTATAATCAAAATAAAAGGTTTCACCAAAATCAGTTGTGCAGATAACAAGTTGTTTGGGGTCCGTAAAGCCATCTCTTCTATCGAGCAAATTTCGGTAAACAATATCACCAGCAGGAATACCTGCACAGATTTCATAAATACTGAATATTTCTTCACCTCCAATTTCTCCTCCTCCATAATTTTTTAAAAAATTCTTATAGGAAGAGGTAAATTGTAAACCAAGAGTGTTCTCAGCTGTTTTAATCCGTACATCATCAGGGGCATTATCTTGAGTACCAAGATTAATAACATGACTATGCATATCAACATATTGTGCAACATCTGATAAAGTATAACTTTTCATAAATTTTTCTCCATAAGTCACAGCGTGTTTTTACTCATAATGAGTGTTCCTAATGATCAATCTTTTTCTACTATAGCCAATGGAATTGAGATGAGATTGATAAAATCATAAGAGATATGTTCTTGACGGAGCTCTTTTCTCATCTGTCTCTGTACAATCATCTCGCATTTACAATATATGATGGAATTAAAGGAGGTGATCATTAAAGTTTAGAGAGCGCCTTTTAGGGACATTACTCCAATATTTGCAATAATTACTTTTTCTTTTTTTCCTACTTAGGAATTTTTTTTTGAAATCCAACAAATAACTTTTCTGATAAAATTTGTCTTTGGATTCGTAGGAGCAAGCAAACTCCTGCCTTGATAAAATGAGTAGAGAACCTCAACGAGAGGACTATCTTGTTCTTGTGTCACAGGATGTAACATAATAGGTCTAAAATCGACTCCAATAGGTGCTCTTCCTGATACCATTCTTTCCACATTTGTACCCGTTACTATCTGTCCTTCTTCTTTCCAAGAAGAAACTGTTTCGGGCTCAAACAGTTCATCTTCCTGATAAACTTTTTGACTTTTAAATTCCACCGGCTCAGCTGCCCCCATACTTTTTTTCTTTATCCATTTCATGATTCATAATCCCCTCGATTTTTTCAAAATAATCAATTTATTCTTTGTTCTAAATAGACTTAAATAAACTCTCCTTCCAAGAGCGAGGTTATTCCTCGCTAGAAAGCTCTGAGTGATCATCAAAATCTTTTGCTACCCGTTCAATCAAAGCGTAGCTCACTTGCTTCACCTTTGCTACTTCTTTGGCTAAAGCTAATGCACGTTCAAGGTGGGTTTTGTTGATGCTCTCGTCAAAGCCTAGGTGATCACCTGCCGTAAAGCTTTTCTGATAAGATTGTAAGGTCTCAACATCACCCAATAAAGCAAGAGCGCCAAGATGAAGTAAAGCATAATCCGTATTATCTGCTTTAGATGTTGCATCTTGTTGCCAAGGAGCAGTGCCATAATCAGAGCGAAGTCTTTTAGAAAGGTCAATGTCTTTGACTGACCATTCTAGCGCATCATCAAGTGCTTTCTTTAAGCGATCCGCAGTGACTTCTGGTTCAAAGATTTCTAACCCCTTTGCTTCAAAATTAAGCTGTATATCTGGAATATCTTCCGTGTGGGTAGGATCAATGAATTTACAAGCGGTGGAAAGAATGCCCGTGCTAATCATAAAGGCGCTATCAAATTGCGGGTAGTCTTTGGCAATTTCGTCGTTATAAAGAATATCTACTTCACGATCAGCCAATTGATAGCTTGCCATATGGTCATTCTCATTGATTTTCTCGGTTGACCAGCCTAAGCTTTTTAAAAGTGCATGAGCACTTTCCATGGTGAGATGATCATCAGTGTCATCCACTTCATCCGCTTCCTCTGTAGCCTCAACAGCAATAGTTTTGGAAGCAACAGATGCTGTTTGCGGATCCAAGCTTAAAATCGGAGCATTTTTAGGAAAACCTGCTCGATAACCCCGTGCAAGAGTGAGGAGATTATCAATTCTATATTTTGAGATTTCTTCCACAAAACCTAAAGGATTTCCCTTTCTAAAATTCTCCTTATAAGATTTGAGCTTTTCAACATCCCCAATCAAAACAAGCGCAATAAGGTGACGCGCTACAAGATCAAGTTCACTGTTTGTTGGCAAAGCCGCATAATCATAAATGATTTGATTAATATTTTGCCGATCAGCCCATTCAAGAACATCCGCACTGATCTGTTTTAGCTTGCCTTCAGCCAATTCAGTACTAGAAACTGTATAAAATTCTTCTGCTTCTTTGAGGGCTATATATTGAGGCATATTATAGAAAATCTCTCTATGAGCCGTAGAAAAACTAAGTGTTGAAAGGGAAGCCTTAAATGCAACAATCGGCTCTTCTTCATCACTTTGAAGGTTATACATTATATTGATGATACGGTCTTTACTTACAAAATAAGCATTGCGATTGTAGTTTTTATCACGATAAACTGTCCAACCCATTTCTTTTAATTGCTCTGTAACTTTATTGAAAGTAATCAAAACTTGTGGACTGAGATGTGCTTCTGCTGACTCTCGCTCATTAAGGATTTTCAGATGTTTTTCAGAAAATTTAACGGCATGGTTAACATACCCCTCCAGTTCTTTATCAAGATTTTGCAAATGGTCAGGTAGCTTACCCTCTGCGATAGAATCTTGATAGGATTTTAGGACATCAATTTGACCTGTCAATGCTAAACAAGCCAAATGCCAAATCACAGCTGGATAATAGCTATACTTTTGAACACGTGTTTTGCTTTCTATTGATGCTTGTAAATCTTGGGCACGTGCCCACTGTATCACCCGCTCAGAGACTTTGATAAGCTCTTGCTCATTCAATGTCTCTACACAAATATCAATTCCTTTATCAAAACCACTAAAAATCCCTCCTCCTATCGTGTTAAAAGACTTATAAATATCCGTAGGTCGTATCCAATTATATTCTCTCCTATAGTGAATATATTCGCAAGCTACAGAAATCTTTTCATTAGATATTTCAGCTTCGAGATGAACATTATACTGATCATAGAGATGTACAAAGCCAAAATCTAACTTAATAAAACGATCCGGCAAAACCAACCACATTTTCCCAAGCTCTGTGGAAAACCACCCTTGAATTTTAAAAATGCGAGTTGCTGCTGTAAGACTCATCGACCTCTGTTTAGGTTTTTTACGCGCTAAAGTGTCATCTAACTCCCCGTTTTTATAAGCTTGCACAAAAAGAATGAGGCGCTCAATCCACCCTATTGTTTTGTAATCTGAAAATTCTGGTACATGTAATTGGGGTGTAAACTTAGAACTTTTTAAAGCCTCAATATCACCAAGTAATGCTTCTGCAACAGCAGAATGATTGGCTGCTTTTTCACGTAATTTTTGTTCAATATCTTGTGCTTTCGCCCAAGCGATAACCCTATTTAAAGATTCCTTAACATGGCTTTCTGAGAGATCTGAAGCTGTAACATCGAAATCCTCTTTCGCAGAAAACAGCGTATCTTCATACTTATCCTGTGATACTTCACCACTAGCATATTCCCAAGCAAGGCAATAAGCAGCAGTGGTAAGATTAGCCGATAGCCGAAACTTTCCCCCATCCTCTCCATAATCTACAACATCATAACTAATGCCTACAATGCGATCGGGAAGATGATAATGCGCAAACATACTACCATCTTCAGCACGATAAGGTTCCCAGCCAAGCGTTTTTAAAATCTCTGTCACGTCTTTAGTTCGCATCGCTATTCACTTTCATTCAAAAAGTCCTAGATAATGAAAAACGTTAATGTCTGTTTTGTCTAACTTATTACTCAATTGTTCTTTAACCTATTTTTTACTAGCTTGGTTTAATTCTTTGCCACTTCCTTTAAAATCTTTGAAAGATTCTTGATATGCCTCTAAGAACTCTTTGTTCTCTTTAAAAAATTTTATAAATTTTCCTTTTGTGGACTCAGCATTTCCTTCTTTATATGCCTCTTTCAAAATCTTTTGTTGTTCACTTAATTTAGCATTCTTCCCCGTTTTTACCTCGCCAATTTTTATTTTACTATTCTCTATATAAACGATATCCGCACGAGATCTTACTACCCCCTTATCCGTCTTAGTTTTGAATACTATTTCTGTTTTGCATGTTCTACATCCCTCATCATTTAATTCTTGTTTTTTCTCATCGCGTTTTTTTTTCATGATGCTTCCTGACTTGTCCAAGCCTTTTACCCTTTCCATCATTATCATCATTATTGTTTTGTGGATTTTCATTGCCCGTTTGAGAATTTTTATTTTTTTCTTCTTTTGAGTTTTGGTTTGTTTTTTCGCTGTCTTCTTCTGCATTTTTCAATGCAAACAAATAGCCAAAGAAATCCGTTATAGCCGTCTTATTGCTAGAGGATCCAACAACAGTTGCTCCGCCAGCCATAAAAAGAGACAGAGCTGCCAACTCTTCTGGTGTAAGCGACACAATGAATGCTGCTAATGCTGCTACCGCAGGAAGAAAATTATTCTCCGCAGCATTTCCAGCGGCATCCGCGCCAGTATTTATTGACATCACCACCAGCAAGGGCAGCAGCAAAGCCCCCACAGCCCGTGCGACATCAATGGCATGATCGCTAAAGTCAGCAAACTGTGCTTCAATCTTTGCATTTATACGCGCTTGTTCTTCTGCCGTTGGAATACGACCATCCAATGCTGCTATTTCTTTTTGTATAAAATTGGGGGACCACAGTTTAAACTGGAGCATAGCAGTGGCTTCGCCCACAGGCCCCGCCGATAGCACCGGCAGAGCAAGCGCCACTCGCAACCGCGCCTTTTAAACAGCCAAGACCAGCGTGGGCAACGATCTGTGTGACCGTGTCTATTTTGCCTTCTGCCTTGGCGGTACCAATTTCTTCTGCCAACGATTTGCCAACCGTATCAGACAGGGCGATGCGCAGATTGTTAAAAAAGTTCTTGTCAAGAGAACCACCCTCAAGAGCCATTTGAACGCCTGTGCCAATGGCGGCTTTGATCAGGTTCTTTTCCGCTTCACGGGCGATACGATCGACAAAAGGAGCGGTTTTTGGCAAAGATTGTCCAACACCTGCCATTTCCGTTATTTGACTGGTTAAGCCCGCCATTAACATCGATGAGACAATGCTGGGAACATTCTTTGAAGAGCCAAGCTCATGCAAGGCGCCGGCAATATTGCCGCGATTATTGACAAAAGCCACAGCGCTTTTGTCAATCAATGCTTGGACACCTGCCTGTATCACCGCATTCATGGCGGTGCTCGAGCCAAGCCCCAATGCACCGGTAATGGCACTGGCAGCACCCAAGGCTGCTCCGCCCGTAACCGCGCCCCCGTGACAGCCAATGCCACGATAGCCGCACCGGCTTCTTTCAGCCCTTGGGCTTTATAATCCCAGTCTTTAAACTCAGCCTTAACTGCTAGCCAATCAACTTTCCTTACAAATCTTAATCAACCCAAAGTAATAGCCTGAAATAGCCGTGTGTCGTATGGAAAATTAAAAACAAAAACCGAATGAAGAAAATGCACTTGAGACTTGCATATGGCTTCACAGGTTTATTGCTGTAAAAGCTTCAAATGATGATATCTCTAATACTTTTCGCTTGTTCTCTTGTGGTAGCTTCCACATGCGAAAATATATGGACTATAATACCTCTTCTCAAGCTTATCAAACTGAACTCAAAGATATTTCCTTATTGATTTTGAAAGAGTCCTTAAAACGCATTTTGCAGAGCAACGTAGAAAGCATGTCTAAAAAAATCATTCCAAGAGCAACAGATTTTTCTAAGTATTGTGAAGAGATTGAAAAAGACCTTCTTTCACGCACCAAAACTCTTCATGAACTAATGATAGGAGAGTTTAAAATAGATTTCTAAAAAGTAGCAAAATAGTGAAAAGTGCTGATCATTTTTGGATTGGATATGCATTTAAAGAGTGATTAAAAAGTTTTTTTAATGTACAATATATTTCTAGAAGCTAAAATAGCTCTATAGTATCAAATTTATAAAGTAAATAAATCCATTAATACAAATTAAGGATTTTAGGATACGCGAATTTCAAAATATTTGTTTTTTAAAACATGAGTAGCCAGCATCAGCGCAAAAAATGTTGCGGCAATTATGATTCCCTTTCGTGTACTTTTGAAATAACAGAGCTTTTCTTTAATCTGTATGAAAGGGTTGCCAGTGCGATGGGCTTTGTTGAAAGGTGGATTTGGGTATCAAAATGCAAGCAAGAGTTTGGGATTATGGAGCTCTGTGTTTAAAGCTATCATCAACTATAGATAAATCATAGACGAGGTTAACTAAAATATTAAAAGCAACTGGATGCAATAGAAGACATTGCTATTAAAAGAAAAGCAAATGCTAAAAAGACTAAAAGGTAGTTTGTGTTTTTATATCAGAAAATAATTTAAGAAATTGAGATCATAATTTTTTCACAGGAAATAAATATGTTTACAGATAAGAAGAGAAAAGCCTTGTTTGGCGTTATAATTTTTATATTTGTATGTTTTTTAGGAATAAGAAAAAATCTTGACTTTATTCAGGGTATTTTGACATTCGCGTCTATTTCTTTGGTGATCGTAACAACTGTTTTTGCAATTTTATGCAATTCTAATATCCCTTCTGAGTTGCAAAACAACCCACAATATAAATGCGGCAATACAACAGGTTGGAAGACATTAACATGTGAGTTACATCAGTATATGCACAGTCTCCTAAAGTTAATAATTTTAGCGCTTGTCGTTTTAATTTTCCCAAGTAGTTATAAAGAAACTGTTTCTTTGCCTGTCATTTCTAAGTACGTGGAGCACAAGTTTTCTTTTTCATTGGATACCGTACTTTGGTACTTAGATATTGCTCTTGGATATTCAAATATTATAATTTGGTACTTTTTTTTAGTCTGTGTATTCTTCCTTATGTTGCGTACACGCAGTTTAATAAATATATCTATTTACACGCTACAGTGCTCTATTAAAGAGATACAGTAAAACTTACGATTTCATGCTTTAATTTTTCTTTTATATGACCTTCATTATACATACCATTATCATTTTTACTTGTTTTAATAGCAAATTTATGTTGAAAAGTTTCAGTATTAAAGATTATATCAAAATTATTATGTGTCTTTCCAACAAAACTTATGTTTTTAAATGCTGGATTTAATTTATATTTTTTAAAAAGATTCAAAAAATAATTCTTTAAATTATTTTTTTCTTTAAATTTGATACCCAAGTCAAGTTCCATTTCAGAATAATCATCCGTGGGAAATTCACCTAACAAAAGTTTAGCCATCTTTAGCAAGTTGTCTTCTGATTGCATTGCAAAAAAATCTAATTGTTTTGGTTGTGTATATTTCAGTTTTATTTCTTTAATTAAAAGCAATTTTTTTTCGAACTCTTCCTTACCAACAATATCAGGTGAGATATCAATCGTTTTCGGGGGAAAAGATTTTTTGTAGTGTAGCTGCAAGAATTTGTTTAACTCTTTATTTGAAGAAAAAAGAGTAAACTCTATAGGAATCAAAATTCCAAAATATTGCTTATTCTGTTCAACATATTTTCTAGGACGTGGGTTAGGAATATTCTGAAAGTCGTTTTCAGAATCAATCACTTCTGGGTTATAAGGACTATTTTCTCCCGTTAAAACATAAATCCAATAGCAGATCTTCGAGTTCACAGAAAACTTTTCAATTATTAAGGTAACACATTGATTATCACGGTTAAAATCGTATCTTCTTTCCTATAAAAATTTATCAGCATCATTGATATTAACTAATTCTGAGGCTGGATCTATTTTATATTTATAAGAAAGAAAGTTAATGGTATTCATAAAGTTAACATAATCACAATGTCTATAGTCTTATCAGATGGCAGGTGCTTCCCAAGTTATCTTAGTGGCCACGAGAAGGTGGTATATCAAAAATATATTTTATTGTTTAGAATTAGTTAGTTAAAGATCAAAGCTATACAATTTTAATTGCAAAAGCAATACGAATTTTAGAGAACTCTGCAGTGAAAGCTGCTTAGATTTTTAGAATATGGGCTCCCCCTTCCCGGCTTTTAAGTGGAGGAGAAATCAGTGCATTGAACGAAGCATAGTATCACGTAAAATGGCGTTAATACGCATTTGATATCCTTTCCCTTGACTTTTAAAGTCACGCTAGAACGTCTGAATCCACACGCACTGTTGTAACAGTTTTGGGTGGTTTATAGAATGGATTGCGAACGGCATTTTTCCAGAACGCATCATTGAGTGACGGAATATCTCTATAATCAATTGCATTGTCCGGCATTACAGCCAGTTTATCAACTTCAACTCTCTGTTCATCTGTCAAAGGTGATAAGTTACCTACCTCAATTTTATAACGAACTTTCTTCTTTATAAAGTTTCCTCTCTTTCAAATTGGCTCGCCGTGCTGAAATAATACGGATTACCTCTATGCCATTTTTATCGTCATGGACAATATGCGCTACGAATAGTAATAAAAAAACATCCATGAGCCATAAAGCTTGCTAACCATACTCTCCATTTTCAATACGGTCTTGTTTAGCCATGGAGAATGGATCAGAAAAAACATATGCAGCTATTTCAAAACTTTACACGGTGCTTTCTAAGATTACTTTTTGTTTTAGCTTCATTCCATTCAAATCTCATTTTTATACCTTATATTAATACATTTATAAGGGCACTATATACATCAAGAGTTTTTAGATGAACACTAAATTATCCATGTTTTTATACAATTAATATAATTTAACACTTTTAAAATTAGTGATTAATTAACTAAAAATATTAAAAAAATAATAAATTATTCTAAGGCTTTATGCATATAGTATGCAAATCGAATAAAACTTACAAGCCTGTTGAATAAAATGATATTAATTGGCTATGTAGGGGCTGCTCCTGAAAGCAAAAAAATGAATTTGGGTGCCGAAATATTCAACTTTCGTATGGCTACCTTTGAGAGCTATACAGATAAAAATACCAATAAAAAGTAGACAAAACAGAATGGTATTCCGTGATGCTTTTTAATCTACATACATTTGGCAAAACTTGTTCTTCAGTACAAAATTGCCCCTTTTTCCGAATGAATGAGAGGAACGGTTTTTTTTATGGTCAACGCTACAAAGGATGCAATCAGCACTTTCAAGAAACCACTAACCAAAAAACCTAATGAACTTATTAAAACTGTCAGCAAAGGAACCTGTGTCATATACGCTACCCATGGTATTCCAAAAGAATAGACTATCCCAATGCCACCCACAGTATTTATCACAAATAATATTATAAAATTTAACCGCTGCCAAAATAATTCTACCATAAAGCCAATAAAAAATGCAGCAAATGGAAAACTAATCAGATAACCACTTGTAACTCCTGAAAAAACACTAATTCCACCACGACCACTAGGCAATAGAGGTAAACCAATCGCAATAAGAACAAGGAAAAGAAGTGATGCTAACGCTCCCCTTTTTGCTCCAAGTATAGAGCCTGCTAACATCGGAGCCATAGACTGAGCTGTAATAGGGACACCCAGCAAAAAAGGAAGATAAATAGGAGGAAAAAGACTCAAAACAGCGTAAATAGAGGCAAATAAAGCAATATAAACCAAATCCTTTGTATTCACTGAATTATTCCTTCACTAGGGAAAAGCTTTCGTTATTGTTGTACAATTAATAAAAAGTATCAGATTTATAAAAGTACACTTTAAATGCCTTAGATATAGAGAAAAATATTATAATAATTTATTTTAATAATATTACTTATATAAATCATATTAGATTCTACAATGTTTAATTATATCATAAATTACTATAGTTAAATTCAATAATAGTGATATACGAATATTATATAACAACAGCATAACAAAATAATACATTTATTTTAATTATTATGCTTTGAATGCATGAGAGGAACAGATCTTTTAATCGCGAGTGCAATAAAGGATGCAATCAACGCTTTTAAACAATCGCCTATCAAAAAAACTGATGAAGCCATTAAAACATTCAGTAAAGAAACTTTGGTCATATACGCTATCCATGGAACCCCAAAAGAATAAACTATCCCAATGCCACCAAAAGTATTTATCATAAATAATGTTATAAAATTTAACCGCTGCCAAAACAACTCTACCATTAAACCAATAAAAAATGCGGCAAATGGAAAACCTATTAAATAACCACTTGCAATCCCTGAAAAGACACTGATTCCACCACGACCACCAGACAACAGAGGTAATCCAATCGCAACAAGAACAAGAAAAAGGAGTGACGCTAAAGCACCCCTTTTTGCCCCAAGTATAGACCCTGCTAGCATCGGTCCCATCGATTGAGCTGTAACAGGTACCCCTAGAAGAAAAGGAAGATAAATAGAAGGGAAAAGGCCCAAAATAGCATAAATAGCGGCAAATAAAGCAATATAAACTAAATCTTTTGTATTCATTTAATTCTTCTTTTACTATAAAAACTCTGATTATTACGAGATGCTGTATCAATAGTATCAGCATCATAAGAACGCGCTTCCAATGCTTCAGCCACTTCTGACGCCATTCTTATGGTCCGTATAATTAAAGGTATCGCAAGAGCAACAATGTTAGTATTAAGTCCCCGTGCTTGCTGTGCTTCATGTACCTCATTAAACTTTTCACTCAAAAGAGGAATAAACCTGATCGCCATAGAGATAACCATACTCACTTTTGATGGATTTATACCAAAACAACGAAAGGGCTGGAGGCCTGCTTCAATTGCATCCACCATATCTGACACTTTTGTTGTGAATGAAATAACTGATGATAAAGAAAAGAGGATAACAAGACGTAATATGACCTCAACCCCCGTAAGCCAACCGCTAAAAATAGTTTGAAATACAAATAGAAGAACTAAAAGCAATCCCATCGATTTAAATTGCTTTATCACAGTTTTGAAAGGGATCTTGGCGACTCTATAGAATAAGATGACAAACAACAAAAATAAACCAAGAAGCGCTATGGAAGAAACCATTATTATAAAAGTTCCACACGCCGTAAGAAATAATAACTTAACTCCAGGCCTTAACCTATGAATAAATGTATCCCTCGGAATATATAAACCGATCATGACATTCTTCTTATATACTCCTTTATAGCAACAAAAGGTACATCATCAATTGCTATCTCCCCCTTATCAAAAACCAGCACTCTATCAAACTTTTTCAAAAACTCTAAATCATGCGATACAACTATTGCAGTTTGTGGTAATTCTTCTATCACTTGCGTAACGCGATGCTTATTTCGCAAATCAAGTAATGTCGTCGGCTCATCAAAAATAATATAGTCTGGTTTCATTGCAACTACACCGGAAATAGCAACGAGTTGTTTTTGCCCACCACTTAATAAATGGACAGCGTGATTTCTGAAATCTTGAAGTTCATAGCGCTGTAAAATTTCATCTACACGCTCCTTAATTTCATCTTTATTAAGCTTTAAATTTTTGAGACCAAAGGATAAGTCCTCTTCAACTAATGGTAAAACAATCTGATTATCTGGATTTTGAAAAACAAATCCAACTTTACGCTTTACTGCTTTTGCATCGCGTTTTGTATCAAGCCCATCAACGCTTACAAAACCATGAGATGGTAATTGGAGCCCATTAATAAGACGAACAAATGTACTTTTTCCAGAACCATTCGCACCTATAATAGCAATTCGTCTTTCGGTAAGCTGTACAGTAATATTTCTTAAAACACACAAATCACCAAAAACTTGTGTTACCTCATCAAATTTTATAATCCCCAAAGTTTATTCCAATCAATCCCTTTTATTAGCTCTTCTTTCTCTATCGTTTCAGTTTATAACCTAAAAGTAATAACAAGCACCATAGAGGAATAATAATGACTGCCAAACTCATATCAGGCATCTGTACAGGAATATATGTTTCAAGAAAAGGCACGCTTATTCCTATCATATCAAAAAGTCGAGTCATCAATCCATTTTGCCCAAAACCACTGACAAACATAATGCAAAACAATAAAGCAAGAAAGCTGAGGCAAAGATAGTTAGCGTAAGGATATAAACCAAATGCATAAATAAAATCGCCCTTTCTGTTCTTATATGCATTGCGAAATTTCAAATGAACAATAACAATAATAGCCCAAGTAATCACTGCTGCTGCAGTTGCAAGAGCCATGATCCGCATGAAACTATTATCAGGAACAAGAGCATTAACAACGACAATCAACGCCGTACATAATGATGAAAAAAGGATAGCAATATAAGGAACACGAGCAGCACTCAGTTTACTAAAAATATGTGGTGCATTTTTTTGTACAGCTAAACTATAAAGCATACGGCCATTAGAATAAATGCCACTATTGTAAACAGAAATAGCAGCCATAATCACCACAAAATTCAAAATATGACCAGCAGCAGGAATTCCTATAGTCTCGAAAATTGTGACAAAAGGACTACCATTTTTTCCAATCATATTCCAAGGGCTGATTATCATAATAACGCTGATAGAACCAATATAAAAAATTATAATCCTCCACATAACTTGACGAATAGCCGCTGGAATTGTTTTTTGTGGATTAGATGCTTCTCCAGCAGCAATACCAATAAGCTCCGTTCCTCCAAAAGAAAACATTACTACAGAAGTTGCTAAAACAACCCCTACTGCTCCATAAGGGAAAAAACCGCCATGGTCCCAAAGATAATGAATATTCGCTTGATTTTCCCCTAGTCCAGTGACAATGAGAAAAATTCCCAAAATAATCATACCAATAACAGCAGCCACTTTGATCAAAGCGCAAACAAATTCAAATTCTCCATAAAAACGAACATTAAACAAATTAACAAATGTAACAAATAAAAGAACAATGAAAGATGTCTTCCAATGATCAATCAAAATCCAATGATCAAGGTAAAACCCTATCACTGTAAGTTCAGCCATGCTCACAAGAATATAAAGAAACCAATAATTCCAACCTGTTATGAAACCAGCTAATCTCCCCCAATATTTATAAGCAAAAAAACTAAATGCTCCTGAAGACGGTTCTTCTACTGACATTTCACCAAGCATTCGCATAATGAAATACATAATAAGCCCGCCGACAAGATAAGATAAAATAACTGAGGGACCAGCTAATTGAATTGCCTCGGTTGACCCATAAAAAAGTCCCGTCCCAATAACGCCACCCAAAGCAATCATTTGAACATGGCGATTTTGAAGGCTACGCTTCAATTCCTCGTGCTTTTTTTCAGACATCATGCCTCACTACTTTTGTTGAACTTAACCTCAACTTTTATTGAAAAATTAGGCACCTCTTTCAAAAAACACAAAACAAACGTAAACTTATTTTCTCATCATAATGCAACTCCTCATTTTTTTGTGCATTATACGTATGTCCCGTTGAAGTTTTAAGAAAAAATATGCTCCACCCTTTATTTAAATTAATGTCCTTCATTTTCGTTACACTAACCATTATAGCATTGGTCATTGATAACGCACACTCTGTAATCACATCACATTGGACAACAACCCCCTTTAATAAAATTTTAATAAACCTTCTGCAAACAGATATCTATCACCTTAATCAATCTCTATGCAAGGTAATGCCTGATTTTCTGTCCTCAATTTGCATTACTCTCACTTATTTACCCGCATGGTCTATCTTTGGTGCTTTAGCAATAGTATTTTGTATCTTAAATTACGAAAAACAAAAGCCTTTTCACAAAATATCATATACATATAACGAAGAGTACATTTGATCTTGAAAAAAACTTCTAGAGCTCTCTGTCCTATAACATAATCGATGTCGCTTAAAACCCCTCACTCTATAAAACAACTGAAAATCACTTGATCATCAGAACAAATTAAAACGCTTTATTATAAATATAGACGCTCACTTATGATTTCTATAGATAACGATAACATCACTTCATCTGTATCAATTTAAAAAAATTAGCGAATAAATCTACCTCCCACCTATAAGAAAACTCTGTACAGAAAAAACTTAAAATATTGCAGTTCATATATTTTTCTATGGCTGCTTCTTTATACTCTACAAAAACTTTTCTTAATTTTCGTACTAGAAACCACATATAAAAAAACGTCTTCTAATATCAGCTCTCCTTATAAGATTAGAACTTATTAGAATTAATGAAGAAGCTTATAAAAATTATTCTACAAGTCTAACAAAATGCGTGAAATAAAAACTCATCTGTAAATAATTGCAATTATGATAAAAAATATTTCGCACCTTCTCCCTATTGAGAAAATGGTAAGATAACAGCTTCAGTAACACTCTGTTCTTTTAAATCTGAAAATCGTCTCGCTAAAATATCAACTTTTTAGATATCTCATCCAAACTTTTCCATTGATTAATTACCTCTCGAGAAAGTTCTTCAATGAATTTTTCTTGGTAAGCTAGCTTCATTTCTAGTTCTATCAGCCGATCTTCATCCGACATGATTTTTACTCCCTCTTAAATAAAAAAACGTGATTAATTTTATTAATCCTCCTCCCTTTTTCTTCCCATAAAAATGAGAAGTAACTTTTAAACTAATTCTACTCATCTTATTTGCACATTATAAAGGGTTTATGATGATCTTTATTTTCCCAATCACTTATGCAACAAATTTCTTTCTCAAGAACCAGAAAATGTTTTTATCTTTACTAAGATATCTTGACACCATTTTTCATCCTAAAGATCTACATTCCCAGCTTCTTAATTTAAGTGTTATCTAAATTGGAAAGCATTTTATAGCATTAAGGTCAAAGAATACTTTCCTCTGACTTTTACATACTTCTCCTTCAAATTATTATCATATTTATAAATTATTGAAAAAATGCATTCTTGCTTTTATACGTACTTTTAGCTATTACCCTCAAATTAGTTTTGTTTCATTGACTTACAAACCTATGCCGCATTAGCTCAGTTGGTAGAGCACATCATTCGTAATGATGGGGTCGCTGGTTCGAATCCGGCATGCGGCACCATTTTGTTTCTTAAACATATTGAAATATATAGATTTTTTCTTTAAATGGCCATTTTCAGACCACCTTTTAGACCACCTTCTACAGTTTATATAATTTTACCTAATTTGTTCTTATTTTCTCCTTATTTTTCGTTGAAGTGAATTCTAAAATCTCTTTTTTCCTTCACCTTACTGCTCTCCCTAGCTTGCATGGCTTTGGAAATACACCTGAGGCATCTAATGGCGAATCGTTGTTGTGGATACACTAAAAAGCTGTGCACATTCACGGATTGTTACATATCTATCGCCATCATCAAATATCATTTCATTGCCTTTCTCTTTTTTATGTTATGTAAATGGGCTGGGGGGCTAGGAGGAGAGAGCTTCCTATATCTTCAAGCGGCTTTTTGTCAAAATCTTTTTTGTCTCTTGTGCTATTGCCTCTAAAAAGATTTCAATAGCTTGATTGATTTGCTTAAGACGCTGCTGGAAACGTAGCCAATACAACACCAGACAAAGGTGATACCATTGGACCCGAACACCCCACAAAATGCTTCATATGAAAAAGACAAAAGCGTTATTCATATGGAAAAAAATATCTGACGGTGAGGTCAGCGATCATAGCAGCTTTTCTTATAGCTTTAGTCAAAGCCTTTTTTCTTGGGAAAAAAGTTGAGAAGCAAAAGCAAACAAAGGAAGCTTTCAAGATAGCGACAACACGGCTTGAGATAGAAAATGAAATTAATAGAAAAGTGATGCTGATGTGCGCACTAAGCTTTCTAACTGGCTGCGCGACGAATGAATGAACTTCTTGTATTGGATGGCTGCCAATTTATTTGAATCGACAAGATATCAATGTGATTAGTCCAAATTTGGCGAGAGATATTTAAAACATAATGAACAAGGTGCTGGTCTATGTGGTTGGAGGCATAAACGGAAAATAAAGTGCTAAGGATACAATTCCTCTGAAAGATTAATCAATGAAAAGATTTGAAAGAGGTCGATATATTCAGATTAAAAGTAAAAGAACTTAAAGGATAAAAACGCTCTGGTGGTCGATTGGATTTAATTAGAGTGACGGAGATGTCTGAGTTGAAGCGAAAGGATTCAACAAGGTTATATTTGTATAAAGTGATTGAGTCTATTGATGTATTCTAAGGGCATCTTTGTTATCTTATCAAAAGAAGATGAGAAAAGATTTTATGGATAGCACTACTATCGTCGTTCAAAGAACTGATCATACACAAAGGTTCTGTTTTCAACAAAAATAATATCTAGGAGCCGGCATGCTTGAAGAAAAGCAATCTACGGAACTATATAATGAATAATGGTATAGGCTTTATGTGATTTGTAAATGACGTTGCTTCAGCTTTCTAATTGTAATAATGATGTTGAAGATAAGGCAAATACTTTCGCACTATATCTGCTTTTTCATGCTAAAGTGGCGGGAACACATTGTGAATGATCTTGGCTGTTAATTTTTCTATAGGTAAATTTCCTATGTGGGAAATAACATGCAACTCCAGTAGAGAAAACCAACAACCATTTTTTCTTTTATTTTTTAACTTAGCTTTTTTACTTTCAAAATTGGCCTGGCAATTTCTTGGAAAATATTGCTTTGCTATTTTAAGACAATTTCTTCCTGAAATAAAATCCTTCTTTTAAAATATCACTGTAATATCTTGCAAACTCATGTACTGCTCTTAGAGAAAGTTTGTAATAGGACCGTGCCTTTCATGGCGTTTATTTTGATGTGTATAACGGAAAAATTAAGAGCGCGTATTATCTTTTCGACACTCAACCACAATCTTACTTTATCACAATATTTATCTTGAGAAGGTACTTTTACAAAGATACTGATAATCTATAAATCGCCCTCACCTAATTCACCTTCTCGCTCATCCTTCCATGCATTGCCCGTCCACCTTTTAAACTACCTTCAATTTTTGATATAGAATTTTTTCTTTAATTTTTTTATTGAATCATAAAAATGATATGTCTCAATCTCACCTCTATGCATCTTTATACGCTTTGATTCTTATTTCTAAAGCCCAGACAGCCCGCATATCGCACTGTTTTTTATATTTAATATATATTTTTAGATTTATTCGTAACTTGTTAGAAAAGTTGCTATATTTTGATAGAAAATCTTCTATCAATTCACTTTTTTTAAAAGGTTCTGAAAGGATTCTTAAAAAGTCTGTAAAGTTAAAGACTATTTAATACGTATTGTTTCTTTTTTAGAAATCAAAATTGGTGATGCCCCATTCCTTACCAGCAATTGTGTTATTTGCAGAGCAATCTGTATAAGATGGTGTAATCTCTTTTATGAAGTTAACTAAAGTTTTTTGAATTTCTAGCATATTGCTTAAAGACAAAAAACTCCCCTTTATTTATGCAAACAGCTTAGACATCGGCTGATAATCCTCTCGCTTATAAAAAATCCTTTCTTTATAACCTTCAGAACCACAATTAAAGTGGTAAAAGATAGAACAAGATTTTTAGACGATCATAACGCACAATAAAAATAGACCAGTTTAAATGTTCAATGCTAACACCTGCTAAACAGAGGAAAATAAGTTTTAGCACGCCTTCAAATTGTAAGGGCTTAAGCCCCCGCGCGCTACGATGGGTTTCACCTCTCATCGTACGATTTACTTTCTCTCAAAAACTTAATCGCTGTAAATATAAAAATCTTGAAGCCCGTCTAAATCCGTGAGAGTTTCTGGAGCTTGCTGTATTAAACGTTGAAATTCCTCACAACTGCTCATCTGAAATGCTAACATTTTTCATAAAAGGACGATAGTGGTGTTGAAACATCCCCAAAAAGTTTACGCCATAACCTAAGAGATTATTGCTGATTTCAGGGGATAGAATCAATTTCAGCTCAAAGAAAATCCCACCCATACTAACAAAAAGGCTTATTTTACTTGCTATGAAGAATGTTCTCAATAATTTTGATAATTTTTTGGTAAAATTTCTTTTGCCACCAATATCAGCTGCAACAGGTGTGGAATTAACAGGATTATAATTTTTTATCCTAAAATGTATCCATCATTTTTTACATTCTTTCATCTATCTTCGCCTTCTTTTCACAGCTTCAAGTGATAAAAAGTAACTGCAATTTAAATTATCTTGCATCGAACAAATTGCTCGCAAACTATCCCTATTGGCTAGATGACAACCCATCCTCTCTTGAAAGAGAGAAAAACTTTTATTTTTTATTCAGCGATATAGTAAATATTATCCAATTACTTATGAGAGTAATTGGATCAAATGGAAACTGCTAATCTGAGTAATCTTGTACCCGTTTATATAGGTTTAGGAAAGCGTGCTGTTATGAATATTCATAAAAATGCTTTAAAAATTGATATCAGCAAAACTTCTGTTAAAAAAAGGAAAAGATGTTCTCTTACTTGCTACTGAAAAAACTGTTCAGATTTGTCTTTATATTACTGAAGAGCTTCAAAAAACATGAAGTTATCCCAATAATTACAAGTGTGCCAACAATTCAACTTTGAGATAATATATCTGTGCTAGAGTTATGCCAATCTCACCAATCTGTTGTTGTCTGTGAAGAGCATAGTATCCATGGAGAAGCTTGGAGATGTAATTGTTAAATCGATTATGGAACAAAACATTCTATGCCAATTTGTATCATTATGAATACACAACGACCCCATCTGTAATAAAAATAAACTGGATATTTTTAACAAATTATGAAATAAATCTAGAACACATAAATAGTGTTAGAAATGACATACTATACAAAAAAATATTCAACTGCTTCCTAATATATTCGCCAGTTCAAAAACATCATAAATCATTGAGTATGCAAGAAAAGCACATTAATTCACGCAGTCTTGCTCTCAGTAAACAAGCTTTTTTTAAAGATAGTACAGGTATTTTTTTCATTGCTTAAAAACGTACTCCATAAAAACAATATCATATCCTTATAATATATTATTCAATAAAATTAATATAAATAATATATATATTATAGAAACATTATTTATATTGATCCAATTTTATTATAATTAAATGTTACAATAAATACATATTGACATTTTTAATAATTTTATTTATATATCATAATTAATATTATTCTATATTAAAATAAAACTAAATGAGGTTTATATTTTATGCTAATGTGGAAAAAGAGTGATTAATATATTATGTTTTTATATATAGGAGGGAAAAATGCTCACAGCATTATTTATATCTATTTTTTCTATATCAACAGTTGTTTTGCCTTTAATATCAGCGCTTGTTCCTTTTTATCCATAGAATGAGCTGTTAATAACGTAAATAAAAGATGTATGCAATGTTATTAGTATTTTTTTTGTGTTTATTATTATTAAGATTTTTGCGTTAATATTATTGTAGTTACTTAGTATTATTGTAGTTACTTAGTATTTTCTGTGATTTTATAGAGGAGCTTCTTGATCTTTTCTATTTAAATTTAACTATCAACATATTTGTAAAGTATATAATTATGCTCCTCTATAAAAAGACTTTCTTTTTCTAAAATAAGTTATAACATATTGATTTCGTTACTTAAAAACATCTATATTCACTAAACTTTTGCGTGTAATATCTTTGATTGTCTGAGTACCGGTCAGTGTCATAGCTACCCGCATTTCATTAGCAAAAAGATCAAGGAGATGCATAACACCTTTCTTACCTGCTGCTGCAAGCGCATAAACAAAAGCACGACCAATCATAACAGCATCCGCACCTTGTGCTATCATGCGTACAACATCAAGACCAGAACGAACACCTGAGTCCACTAAAATAGTCAAATGATCCTTTACAGCATCCGCAATTGCAGGCAACGCTCGTGTTGTTGATAATACACCATCAAGCTGACGTCCGCCGTGATTAGAAACAACAATACCATCCGCACCAAATTTTACTGCTTCTCGCGCATCTTCTGGATCAAGAATACCTTTCAAAATCATTTTTCCTTTCCAAAAATCGCGAATCCATTGTAGATCATGCCAACCAATTGATGGATCAAAATTTGCACCAAGCCAACCAACGTAATCATCCAATGCAATTTTCTTTTTGAGATAAGTGGAGACATTTCCAAGATCATGAGGGCGCCCCATAACACCAACGTTCCAAGCCCAATATGGATGAGTCAAAGCTTGTAAAAAACGACGTAAACCAGCATAAGGACCAGACATTCCCGAATGCGCATCACGATAACGTGCACCAGGAATTGGCATATCAACTGTAAAAACCAACGTGCGTACACCAGCCAACCAAGCCCGTTCTAGTGCATCACGCATGAAACCTCGATCTTTGAGAACATAAAGTTGAAACCAAAATGCATCTCCAACCGCCTCTTGTACTTCCGCAATGGGACAAACTGAAACAGAGGATAGAGTAAAAGGAATCCCTTTTGCCGCTGCGGCACGCGCTGCTTTTACTTCTCCACGACGTGCATACATGCCCGTTAGCCCAACAGGTGCAAGTACAATCGGTAAATCAAGTGTCTGATCAAAAAGCTTGATTGAAAGATCAACTTCACCAACTTGCCTTAGAATCCTTTGACGCAGTGCAAGTGCTTGAAGTTCTGTACAATTACGTCGCATCGTTTCTTCAGCATAAGCCCCACCATCAATATAGTGAAAAAGAAAGGGAGGAAGACGACGCTTTGCTGCTTTACGATAATCAAGTGTTGAAGAAATAATCATTGATGGCACCATTGTTCCTAAATAAAAAAAGAAGACATCCTAAAACGCATAAAAGCGAATCCGTATACCTACCTATTCGACATCCTCCCAAAACGCTCTATTGAATAGATAGAAGTAACAGAGATTGCAACTTTCTAAAAAAACTAATTGATAAAAACAACGTCTTTATTTCTCTTATCCAAATTTAAAATCTCACAGTATGTAGTATCATTAATAACGTATCTACTCATATATCGTTCATGTGCAATTGAAATGTTATACTCTCGTTAAACCAATACCTCTTCGAAAGCGATTGCTCCGTAGCTTAATTAGTTATAATTTAAAGTCGTTTCTCCCTCCAAAGGTCCTTACATTATCAGTTATTAAGAATATAGAGTGTCATTAAGTATAAACCATAACCTCCTCCAAAAGATGAAAAAATCCTTTATTAATACTGTAAATAAAGCTGTCGCATACATCCATAAATCTTCTTATATCAATATTCAAAACTGAGACCTGTTACTTGTTCATGAAAGTTTATAAAAATATACAGTGTCTAATTCACATAAAGCATAAAAAAACTTTTAATGTTCATACTAATAGAAGCTCTTCATATTTAATTGAATAATTTTCTAGCAATATTATATCTTGAGGCTATAAATGAGTTACTAAAATTAGAACAATGTTTAAAAAAATTGTTACTAAACTGTAGTGAAAAACTTATTTATTGGCTCTTAAGGATAATTTTTATACGAAATAAAATATACTGGTCATTTAAGCTCTAGAAAAATGGCGCCAAGTGTAGCATCCAATCTCGCATATTTACTTTGAAAAGTGAATACGCTACTGTTATATTGAATTTTATTAACCTATTGATTTATTATAATAATAAATATGAATAACATATTGAATATAGTAAAATTCTTTCATTGTAGATTTTGTCATGATGAAATAACCAAAACTATTCTTTTGCACATCATAAATGGAGTTTGTATAGATAAAACCTCTTTAAAAAAGAAGTAAAAATGCCTCTCATACCCTCTCAAATACAAAACCATAACTTTGAAAACTGAAAATAAAATGCATAGTGCCGGTTTTATGAAGGATAAATTTTTCTTTTATCTAAAATACGCTTTCTGCATACATGTTATCAAAATTCGTGGTTCCCAACTCATTTAAAATGCTTGGACAACTTTAAACCCTGTGCTTGATAATGTGATCCAACATCATGTCCATAAAGGGTTGATGGTCGATTAAGCATATGTTCATAGACCAAACGGCCAATAATTTGACCATGCTCTAAGATAAAAGGAACTTCATGGCTCCGCACTTCTAAAACCGCTCTTGCTCCTTTTCCACCCGCCTCCTTATGCCCAAATCCTGGATCAAAAAAGCCTGCATAATGCACCCTAAACTCACCAACTAAAGGATCAAAAGGAGTCATTTCTGCGGCATAAAGCGGAGGCACATGAACAGACTCTCGTGAAACTAAAATGTAAAATTCATCAGGATCAAGAACCAACTCTCTCTGACCACGATCAAAAAGAGGTTCCCAAAAATCTAAAACGTGGGCAACAGCACGTTTATCAATATCAATAACACTTGTATGATGTTTACCACGATAACCTATAAGCCCGTTTTCGTCTCCCTTTAAATTAATGGAAAGACCAATACCACCAACACTAATATTAGGAAAATCATCCGATATCAGTGTTTCTTGCCTTTGCAAAGTGTGCAACTCTATTTCATTTAAATAACTTTGCCCTTTTCTAAACCGAAGCTGTGATAAATGTGAGCCTGTATGCACCAAAATTGGAAATGTGCGTGGACTAATTTCCAAATAAAGTGGACCATGATAACCAGCACAAATTTTATCAAACTCTTGAGCATTATCCGTAATGACACGTGTAAAAATATCTAATCGGCCTGTAGAACTTTTGGGATTGGCAACAGCAGATAAAAATTCTGGTAACGCTAAACTTTCCAAAAGAGGAACAATATAAACACACCCCGTTTCCAAAACGGCTCCACCTCGTAAATCAAACTCATGCAACTTTAACCGTTCAAGCTTATCCAAAACTTTTGTATCAGATCCCGGCATAAAAGAAGCACGTATACGATAAGCTTTCTCCCCTAAACGAAGATCAAGGCTTGCTGGTTGTATTTGAGATCTATCAAATGGATACTGAGCCTTGAGAACGTTATTCTCAATCAAAGCTTGTATATCACTATCTGCTAAAATACCGCTTATACGCGCCATATATATTGCCTTCCCTTTTTACATTGTTTCTTTTTTGACCTAGATGATAAATCGGTGCAAGCTATTTTAAAGTGATAAAAACTATTTTTATGTTTTTTCCAACTGATTTGTTAACATAAAATAAAATAGGAGGTATTGTAAAAATAATACCTCTCAGCTCTCTTGTTCTTGAATGTCGCGCAAATGATGTTATCATAATTTTCTATAGAACCCTTAAGATTCCTGTTAGAATTTATTATGATTATACGCCATCTTAGCGAAAATATTATTAATCAAATCGCCGCCGGTGAAGTTATTGAACGACCAGCAAATGTTGTCAAAGAACTTGTTGAAAACGCTATTGATGCTGGTGCAACACGCATTGAAATTATTACAGCAAATGGTGGAAAAAACTTTATAAAGGTGAGTGATAATGGTTATGGAATTCCTGCAGATCAGTTAACTTTAGCAGTTTCTCGCCATTGTACCTCAAAGATTACCGATGACGTACACAATATCTGCTTCCTTGGATTTAGAGGAGAAGCCCTCCCCTCTATTGGTTCTGTTGCTAAACTTAAACTCATTTCACGAACAAAAGATGCTGAGAGCGCTGCTGAAATTTCCGTTACTGCAGGAAAAATTGTAGGCCCCAAACCAGCTGCTGCAAATCTTGGAACAATTGTTGAAGTTCGTGATCTTTTCTTTGTCACGCCGGCACGATTAAAATTTATGAAAACTGATCGGGCTGAAACAAATGCTATTAGCGATATGATTAAGCGAATTGCTATTGCATTTCCACATATCCGCTTTTCTCTTTCAGGATTAGACAGAACATCTATGGAACTGTCTGCTACAGAAAATAATATTCAAGGACAATTACAACGTATTACGCAAATTATGGGAAAAGAATTTGCCCCTAATAGCATTGCGCTGAATGCTGAACGCGAAGGGGTGCGCTTAACAGGTTTTGCCTGTTTACCATCTTTCAACCGAAATAACAGCCTTCATCAATTTGCTTATGTTAATGGGCGTCCCGTGCGTGACAAGTTTCTATGGGGCGCTATCCGAGGTGCTTATGCTGATGTCATGACACGAGATCGTTATCCTGTCGCTATTCTTTTTATTGATCTCCCACCTGCTGAGGTAGATGTTAATGTTCACCCAGCCAAAGCTGATGTACGATTCCGTGATCCGGGATTAATTCGTGGTTTGATTGTTGGAGCTATTCGTGAAGCATTGCAGCAATCTGGTATTCGTCCTACCTCAACCCGTTCTGAAGCAATGCTTGCTGCATTTCAAACACAACAATCATTGGCACAACAACCATTAGGCAATTTTAAGAACACGCACCTGTCCTCTTCTTACAGTTCACAGCCTCATCATTTTACCAGCGCTTCAATGGTCCAAAAACCATTGGATAGTACTAGCTCTTTTGATTTAAAAGAAGATGCCGCTCCTATTATGGAGGGCTTAAATATACCAAGTGGGGATGCATACATTCCAAGCACTACATCTTCATCAGAAGAGTTATCTTATCCATTAGGAGCGGCCAGAGCACAAATCCATAAAAACTATATTATCGCCCAAACACAAGATAGTTTGATCATTGTCGATCAGCATGCAGCTCACGAACGATTGGTTTATGAAGCACTCAAAAATGCACTTTATTCCAAACCACTTCCTTCACAGTTATTACTTATTCCTGAAATTGTAGAACTCTCTGAAGAGGATGCAACATGTCTTTTAACGCATAAAGATGCTTTGCAAAAATTTGGATTAGGAATAGAATCATTTGGACCAGGAGCAATTGTTGTGCGTGAAACACCTTCCATGTTAGGAGAGATCAACGTCCAAGCCCTTATTAAAGATCTCGCAGATGAGGCCGCTGAGTATGATACAACAAATAATTTAAAAGAAATGCTTGATTATGTTGCAGCAACGATGGCCTGTCACGGCTCAATACGGTCAGGGCGCCTTTTACGCCCCGAAGAAATGAACACACTATTACGGCAAATGGAGGCAATACCTAATACAAGTACATGTAATCATGGACGCCCTACTTATATTGAACTCAAATTGGCAGATATAGAACGGCTTTTTGGCAGAAAATAAACTCTTCATCATTTTGACAAGAAAAATATTTTTAAATTAACTCTCGACTTTATAATATATTTTATGGCACTTTTCTTGAATCTCTTGTATCAAGCAAAAAGGAGTTATAATGTTTTCCGATAGTGAACGCGAAGCAAAAATTCATTATTCTAATAACGGATATGACATTATAGAATATGGTACCTATACTATTTGTGCTGTTAGCGGGCAAAAAATCCCTATAGATGATTTAAAATATTGGAATCATCACCGCCAAGAAGCATATGCTAGTTGTGAAATCTCCTATCAGCGTGAACTTGAGTGCAACCCATATCTCAAGCAATTGTTAAAAACAAAAGAAAAATAACCCTTTGAAAGCTATAAATTTAGCCTTTGCCTTTTAGACAAGAAAACTCAAGGGAACGTTTTCTAAAGCGGGTCATGACCTCCTCAAGAACCATGCGACAGAAGTCTTTTTGAACAAAATCGACATTCACATCAAAGACAATAAGATTTTTCAAATCTTTTTGCGTGTGAATTGTCTGTATACGGGTATAATCTTTAGCTGTTGTTGCGAGCCATAAATTGTGCATTTTAGCCTTTTGTATAAGGCTTTTTAAATTTTCATCTGTGAAAAAATAGTGGTCTGGATATATGTAAGTTTGCACCACATGACCAGACAATTCTTTAATAGATTTAAAAAATTTATCTGGATTGCCAATACCGGCAAATGCCAAAAATGATTTTCCTGAAACCTCATCAGAAGCACTGGCTTTAAGATGAGCACGATATAAAGGCTTTCCAGTACGCGAAACAAGAAAAGCAACATTATCAGGCACATCGGAGTGACCAATCAATAAAACACTATCCATAAAAGAAAACTGCGTTTTTAATGGTACGCGCAAAGGTCCTGCTGGAAAGACAGCTCCATTACCAAAACCGCGCATCGCATCAACAACGAGTAACGCATAATCCATATAAAGACGGCGACTTTGAAATCCATCATCCATTAAAATAAGATTACATCCCTCTTGCTTAAGCCGTTGCGCCGCTGCATAACGATTAGGTGATACAGCTACAAAAGCATGCCGTGCAAGTAAAAGTGCCTCATCTCCAACATTGTGTGGAGTATCATATTTCTCATTTACAAGATGTACCCCTTTAACTGATCCACCATAACCACGAGATACAATACCAGGTACAAAACCAAGTTCTTTAGCCACCTTGGTAAAAGCAATAACAACCGGCGTTTTACCCGCACCACCACATGTAAAATTTCCAATACACAAAACAGGCAGATTAATCACGGGAGGCTGTCTTGCCATAAAACGACTTGAAAAATAACCATACCCCCATGAAACTGGGGCTAATACAAAACGCAAAAAGCTTTTATTTTTCCACCAAAAATGGGGGGCGCTAATATGCATATCTACCCTGACGCTGACGTAAACCTGTTTGTATTACAAGGGGTTGTAAAAATGGATCTAAAATCTTTAATGTGCGCTCAAGTGCACCTGCCATACCTGTCGCCACTTCATGAGCCTTATCAACCATTTCTTGTCGCAATGTTTCATTTGTTAAAAGCTTATACACCTGAATAGCAAGCTGTTTTGTATCTTGAACCATATATGCTGCATCATGCGTTAGAAATTGTTTGAACATCTCTTGAAAATTTGAAACATGGGGCCCTGTCAAAATAGCGGAACCAAGTAAAGCCAATTCCAATGGATTGTGTCCACCATTTCCACATAACGATTTACCAACGAAAGAAACTTTCGATAAGCGAAGAAAAAGCCCCATTTCTCCAATGGTATCTCCCCATAAAATATCGGTATTCATGCTTGGAACAGCATCTCTACTCCTACGAATAAAACTTAACCCCTTATTATCGCATTTTCTGATAAGATCTTCTGAACGTTCAGGATGACGAGGCACAATAATTGTCAATAAATCTGGCAAATAATTTTTAACAATCTTATGGACCTCAAAAGCAATCTCCTCTTCCCCTTCATGCGTTGAAACAGCTGCCCAAACTGGGCGATTGCCGATAGCATTACGATAACGTGCAAGCAATGCTTGATTTTCAACCAGAAAAACATCAGCCTTGAGATTACCAGAAAACGTAACAGATTTTACGCCAAGTTTATGGTAATAAGCTACATCTCTTTCGTTTTGACCAATCGCCAAATCAATATCCTTAAAAATATGTTTGGCAAGAACGCGTCGTTTTTGCCAAGCTTTAAAAGAACGTTCAGACATATGGGCATTAACCAAAATCTGCGGAATACGCATTTTTGCAAGTTCTTTAATACGAAGGGGCCAAATTTCTGATTCACAAATCAAGACGAGATCAGGCTTCCAATGACTAATAAAACGGCGCACTGCAAAATCTAAATCCAAAGGAGCATATTGATGAATCAACCTATTACCAAAATGTTTTTTCACAAGAGTAGAAGAGGTCACAGTCCCTGTTGTCATTAATACATTGATTTTCAATGATAAAATATAATTTACAAGTGGAAAAAGTGCAAGTGTTTCTCCAATACTTGCTGCATGCAACCAAACTAATGAACCTTGGGGGCGTACATGAGAACTTTTACCTAAACGCTCTTTTTTGCGACACCACTCTTCTTTTCCACGAATAGCACGAAAGAACAAATAAAAAGGAATAACAGGACATAAGCAAAAACCAATTATCCGATAGCTTAAAAGAGCCGTATGTGCCTTTAATTCTACCATTTAAAATCACCTCATCCAGCTATTTTAAGATATCTATATGCTTATTTTGTTAAAAAATTCATCAACACTAGTGGTTGCTTCCGTATTTTTTTAATATCATCCATATCTTAAATAAAAAACGCTTAATCCATGAGAAAATTCAATATATAAAGGACAAAAAATGCAATTTTATCACCATATTTTTTTTAAAACTTTCCTATAAAAATAACATATACACATTATTTAAATCTCTTTTAATTAAATTTTATCACTTCATTCTGCACCCTATAAAAATCTTACTCAAAAATAACAAAACTATTTTTCAATCAATTATAATTTTGAAAATATAAATGATAAATACCATACAACCTATGACATATTTTTTCAGCTCACTGAATAAATACTTCTTATGATTTTAGTGAGGCTTTGAATTGTACACGTTGGTATTTTAGAGAAAAAAACTTATTTTTACATATGTTAGGTATTGTCAATTTTTCAAAAAATAATCCATATAGACATTACAACCTAATATAAATAAAATATGTTTAAAAGGAAGCTCAATCTCTATTGTTTCATTTCAATAAAATGAATATGTCAAACAAATCTTTAAAAAAAACTTTTGAATGGTATAGAGTTCTCATTTTAAATTGTGATATCATCTCTTAAAGGTAATCCAGAAAAATCTAATCTTGTTTAATAGAGAATTTCTTAAAAGTCTTACAGCAATTTAAATAAGAGTTTTCAAAATTTTAAATCCTCTCTTTTCAGGAGGTTGCATGATATCTTATTCCTTTTAAGATTGTATATAATCAACACAAAATGACTAACTTATAGATTGTAGTTTTAAACGAGTACTCAAGAAGCCCTTATGAGGTAAGTTAACTTTATAAATCTATTCAGTTTCTCTAAGTTTCTAATTTTGGTAAGTTTCTAACAACTTTCATGGTTTCTAAGCTTATAGTAATAACTCGTTGAAAAAATTCCAATGGATAAGTAGGGAGTGCTAATAATCTCAATAGAGTAGTAATTCGTATCATTAATAATGCTACTCTTTGTATTAATCTTAACGCATTAATGTCTCATACCCATTCAAGAGCAGAGCGACTATTCACAATATAATCATAAACTTCGAGTGATCGCTGTCATGATAATATTGCTGTTGCAAATAGGTTGATAGAACTGTCTTGCATTTTTATTAAGCGCAAAGATGGTGGTGCAACAATGGATTTTATACCTTGCACGAACACTATTATGAAATGGGTTTGGGTGCCTTGAGAGATGTTTTTTTTAAGAAAACATATGAATTTTAAACAACAAGCATATTCTTTTTTACGACGTTCTATTTTACTCGAAGAAAGTACCTATGAAAAGGACGACTAAACAAAAGCGTGCAGCAATCTACAGGCTATAATAACCAAATATTCAAGCTTTATTCTGCATCGCCTAACTCAGCATCAAGAAACTGATGCAAATCTACAATGTAATAACGTTGTAATGCATTATCTACACTGCTTTGCGCTTTTGCCTGCCATGCTTCTTGAGCGGATTTATAATCTGAGAAAATACCAACCACATCTAAATCATCGGGATTCTTGAATTGATTACTGTTAAGATTTTTTAATTCCCCACCAAATACAAGATGTAAATATTGTTTTTTTTCGTTGGTTTCAGTCATATGTGCCTCTATATTATTTAGATTATTTTAGCATGCTTTTACGTGATTAAACTAACTTTGTTTGACGAACAACATCTATCATATCTTGACAGCAATTATTTTTACCAGCAATTAAAAGTCCATATTGGTAAGGTTCAATTCCATAAGATAGTAAAGAGGCATCAAGCGATAAAAAACACCCTCCACACTCCTGCAAAATAAGATCAGCAGCGGCAATATCCCATTCATGACAATTTGGACGAACTAATACGATATCAATTTCATCTTGAGCAACAAGAACAATACGATAAGCAAGAGAAGGAAGATAATGGTAAAGACTAACTTGATTGAGAAAATCATCTGGTAATTTTTGTGCGAGCGATTTATCAAGTGAAATTTTATATTTTCGATGAACCTGAAAGGCTAAACGAGGAAGTTTTATCCCATTTAATGTTGCCCCTCCACCCGTTACAGCTGTATAAACATCTCCTTGAGCCGGACATTGTAGTACGCCCACAATAGGACGCCCATTCTCAATAATGGCAACCGAAATACACCAATAAGGACTGCCAGAAAGAAAACCACGCGTTCCATCAATAGGATCAACAACAAAAGAGCGCTCATAATAATCTTGTTTTTCTCGATTATCTTTTGTTTCTTCTGAAATCCATCCATAATTTGGACGTGCCCCTAGAAGCTTCTCTTTCAAGAAATGATCAACAGCAAAATCTGCTTCACTGACCGGGGAATCACCTTCTTTAATCCAGACATCCAACGTGCATCCAAAATACCGCATTGCTAAATCTCCTGCCTCTCGACAAACGTCACGCAAAAGATTTAAATCAGAAGAATGATGCGTATTATTTTCCTGCAAGTGTCATCCCTTCAATTAATAATGTTGGAGCTGCTGTACCATAACGCCGATCAATATCATTGGCAGGTGTTAAATGTGCTAACATATGAAGCAAATCAGAGCCTAGCGTTACTTCACTCACCGGATAAGCAATTTCACCATTTTCAATCCAAAAACCGGAAGCCCCACGACTATACTGACCAGTAATAAAATCAATGCCATGACCGAATAATTCGGTCACATAAAATCCATTTCGCAAATCTTTTATCATATCGCAAGGCGATACTAAACCCGGTTCAATAGCAAAATTTGTACTGGTCGGCTGCACTAATGATGCTGAACGCACACCATGTCCATTTGTTTTAAGTCCCAGTTCACGTGCTGTAGATGATGAAAGAAGCCAATTTTTTAAAATACCATTTTCAATAATATTGAGTGTTTGTCCCTCTACCCCTTCTCCATCAAAAGGATGAGAAGCATTTCCACGTAATCGCAAAGGTTGATCGGTTACATTAACATTAGGCTTCATCACTTCCTTACCTAGGAAATTCTGTAAAAGACTCGTTTTTCGAGCCACAGAGGCTCCATTGACCATAGATGCGATATGCCCTGCAATTCCACGAGCCGTACGCGGATTAAAAATAACATCAACGCCCCCAGTTGCCGCACGAACTGCACCCAAACGTCGAACTGCACCAAGCCCTGCATTCTTTCCCACAGTTTCTGCTGCCTCTAAATCAGAAAAATGTAAGGCTGTTGTATAATCATAATCCCGCTCCATCTGTGTTCCTTCACCTGCAAGAGCACTACAAGAACGTGAAAAACAACTTGAGCGATAGGATCCACAAAAACCATCGCTGGTCACAAGAATAAACCCACTACGGCCATAAGCTGTTGCAGCGCCACCAGAATTGCTTACACCTTTAATATCAAGAGCTGCTGCCTCCGTTTTTAAAGCATCTTCTGTTAAAAAATGACTGCTAGGTACAAAATCATCAAAAAGATCAAGATCTTTAGGATGCTTAACCAAACACTCTTTATCTGCCAAACCTTCAAATAAACTATCGGGAGAAGCTTTAGCCATCGCAACAGCACGTTCCGCAAGTTCTTGCGGATAAGATCCTAAATTAGCAGAAACACTTGCTACTTTTTTTCCAACAAAAACCCTTAGAGTAAAATCATTGCTCTCTGCTGCTTCTGTCGATTCAACTTTCCCAAAACGAACTGATACACTGGTAGAATGAGCATGAACAATAACAGCATCAGCAGCATCTGCCCCAGAACGCCTTGCTGCTTCAACCAGCGAAACTGCTTTCTCAATCTGGTTTTTGTCAGTCATCATAGACTCCCTAAAATATTTTATTATTTACATTGATAAGCATTCTGACAAATTTATACAAATCAGAATATAACTCTTGTGTGTTTATTCATAAGATTATGCATATTTCATGCATTCTTTTTTTTAATGCATTAAATCATTTCCCTTTTAGCTTCTTTATGAAAAGACGTAATATGCTGTATATGCCGTAAAATCTCTTTAGTTTCAAGATTTCTCATGGGCCCTTATCATTTTAGATAATCCAATCTGTACTGACAATCAAATCAACCGAAAATTTGGCAATTAACAAAAGGCCTAACAATAACATTTGAATTTAAGCCAAAATCCTCAAAAATTCGAAAAGTATAAAATGACTTAAGTCACAAGCCTTATGTCCTCTGGATAGTCAAATAACTTCCTTCATTCCTATAGCATTCTTTAATTTCCAAGCAAGAATCAAGAAAATGCCTTATATTTGTGTATACTTCTTTGCTTCTATAAACTCTCTCATAATAAGATGGCAATCTTGTAAACAAAAAAATATAAATGGAATAAAAAATTTTTCTTGCGTTATTGCTTCAACAAAATGAGCAGTCATTAGCTTCTTTATTCTCATAAGCGTGATATCACAAAGAACTCATTTTTTATATTTATCAGAAATAAGTTATAATCATAACATTCTCTCTCGTTTCTAATGCGTCTAATCAAGAGCATCTCATTTTTCATGCCTCATCCTTAACTGGTTATTTTGTTACTAAACAGATATAACTTAATAGACTCTTTTTCCTGAAACAAAAATCCCAAAATACTGGATAGATTTTGATTTAAGAACTACACTCCTTCCTCTTTTCCTTCCATTAAAAAATAAAGAAGCGTAATATTGTTATAAAACGATAATCAATAAAACTTTTATATAAAACTCAATGTTGTATCTATTGTTCAATTCAATCTACAATAAGCATATTCTTCCAATTAATTTGGGCAAGTTTATCGCTCATAATTGTTTTAATAGATACAAAAATATTTGCAGAAACTGGGATATCTGTGCGCATTTTAAAAAATCGCTTTTTAAACATTTAAACCAAATACATACAACGATACGAGATTAATTTTTACGAAAATTAAGGGAGGTTTTATTTTATCATCTAGAGCCTTTTAGAACTGCACTCTCTAGAAAAGTAATCAAAGAAATTATCTATTCTTATAATCTTTTAATCAAAAAAACACTTTGATTTATAATCATAATTGATCATTTTGTAATTTGCATAAAAGAATCAAATATCATTAAATTTTCTCCGTTTCGAACCTATTCATGTTGAATCAATCACAACTATTTGCGAGCATATCATCAGTAAGGGGCGTATGAATAAAAACTATTTAAGAAGGAGTCAAAATGTCTTTTATGAATGCTCTCAAATCAAAAACTATCGCAACATTAGAAACTGGCAAATATCATGACAATATCAACCTACAGATTCACAAGAGCAGAAATAAGCTTCTACAACTTTCTTTATTTTCAGTAAAAATGCGCGCCTTATAAGCTTTTATATATTGAATAAAATTCAATGGCTTTTATAAGATCTTTGGTGCAAAATTAATTTTCTCAGATGATTTGACACGATTTCAACGACTAACTAAAAAACAGATCATAGCTCATCGATTTGCTATATACTCATAACTGATTTCATTCTAACAAGGCTAAGATTTCTGCACCTTTTTTAAGGTATTAACTTCTTTATAAATGCCCCCCTTACGAGATGCTTTTGTTTTCAGTAAGAGCACGTCTGCTCATTTCAATCATTGCATCGCGAAGATGTAACTTAATTTTTGACCCAATAATCATTCCAAAGAAAGGAGAAAATAAACCAGACATGGTTACAGTATGACGAATTTTGTTATTTGAAGAACCCGATTTTGTTGAACAAATATATTCATGATCAAAACTCATACGTGTAAAAGGAAGTTTAGCATAATCAGAAAAACAAACATTTTTTATAACTTTATCAAGTGTAAAAGTTACTGTAGGTCCCTTTTTAGGTTTCATGCGTCCTATAGCGCCTTCTTTGAAAGGACCAGAAAGTTCTACCCACTCAAGTTCACTATCCCAGCAAGGCCATGATGCCACATCTTCCCATATAGCCCAAATTTGCTCAGCACTTGCTTCTGTATTAATCTCTTCACTATATATCCAATTAAACACGATAATCTCCCCTTTTTTACAAATTACTTATCTTTAGTGATAAAGAATAATATAAAAAAGTATCCTTAAAGCTGCACAACGATAAGATACTTAATACTCTCAGATTTACTTAATATGTAATGATTAACTCAACAAGCGATATTACTAAACTAAACACACAAATATTCAGGATAAATGAACAATATTTTCAATACTAAACAAAATATCTTTTTTAAGTTTAGACAATAGCAAAAATAGAAGTTACGCATCATATAAGATATCAATGCAGACTGCATAGCTTAAAGCTTTCAACTGCTGATGAAATGTGATGATTAAGGTATGGCAGAAAGAAATTAGATAAAAAAGATCATAACTATTATCGAGGAATATATATCCTATTGGAGAAAAAACATCCTTCTGTATTAAAGCTAATAAAAATTCATCAATTCCTTTAACATTAGAATCTTTTATTGATTTTCTGCTTAACCTTTTAAAAACCATATAAAATGAAGAAAACTGTGAAGAAGCATTTTTTCATCCTATCGGATAAAAACAAGAACTTTCTCAAGATGTAAGCGATCGTAATTTATAGAGACGTATTGCTGTCTCACCATAAAACCGCTCATCATCTAAATAAAAGACATCAGGTAAATGAATCATTGTATCTTTCTTTTCTTCAAGTATGAAGAGTGTATCAGCTTTTGCCCACCCCCCTCGCAAAGCTTCTACGAAAGCACGTTCACCTAAACAACGGCTATAGGGAGGATCAGCGCAGATAACATCAAATGGAAGCATTGTGCCAATATTGCCAAGTTTGGTCGCATCACGACGCAAAATCCGTCCTATCGACTGTAATTCAAAGGCTTCTATATTTTTTTGAAGCAACCCACGCCCCTCAACCGAGTTTTCAACAAAAACAGCCGCCTTTGCTCCACGCGAAAGTGCTTCGATGCCTAAAGCACCAGTACCAGCAAAAAGATCAAGAATGCGTTTATTGATCCAAAATTCTTCTTCACGGCTAGAAAGAATATTAAAAAGGCTTTCACGTGTACGATCACTCGTTGGGCGAATCGACTGATTAACAGGCGAAAACAAAACACGCCCAGCAAATTTACCGCCTATGATCCGCACGTGGACCTCCAAATCGCTTCGAAGTTTTTGCACCGTCCCTATGTGGTTTAGATTTTTTCATAGCACCACCAAACGATTTTTTCTTTCTCTCAAAAGAATGTTCATCATGACCACCTTTTATCATGTTCTCTTTATCCTTTAAAAAGCGATCTTTCTTACCAAAGGGGTGCGTCTCATCATAAGATGTTTTGCCACGTTTTTGAACAAAACTTCCCCTCTTCTCTTTGTGTGACGGACTTTCTTTTAGTTTTTCCTTGCCTCGATGAAAGGATTTTTTACCATCCAAACCGCTCTTATGATCATGCGATTTCTCCTCACTATAGGAAGGCTTTCTACGTGCACTCTGGGGACGCGCACCAGGAGCCATCCAAACATTAGCACGGCGAGAACGCGGTAAAAAACGCTCTGCTTTTCCTTCTTCACTTTTCTCCTTCTTTACATTCTCATGAGACTTTGTACTTAATTGCGCGCGACTATGTTCAACAGAACCATCTCTTGGTCGGCGTCGTATCGCCCTTTCACTTGAGAAAACCCAACCATCATTTGCAACAGAAAGATCTTTCTGGCTTTGCTTTTCTGCAACAACTGCAGAATTTGAAAAGGGTTTCAGAATAGGAGCATCAAAATCTGCATTGGCTTGCATAATCAAACGCTCCCCCAACTGATCTCGTAACATCCGCCCTTTTAACTCTTGCACGGCTCCTTCTTCTAAATCAGAGAGATGAAATGGACCATAGGATACACGGATTAATCGATTAACTGATAATCCCAATGCCCCTAAAACATTCTTTATTTCACGATTTTTTCCTTCACGCAACGCAACAGAAAGCCATACATTCGACCCTTGTTCACGTTCAATTGATGCTTCAATCGAACCATAAAAAATACCATTAATCGCAATACCATTTTTAAGGTTATCCAGCGCACTCTGTTTTACTCTTCCATGAGCACGGACGCGATATTTGCGGACCCATCCTGTTACAGGAAGCTCTAATACACGCGCTAAGCCACCATCATTGGTTAAAAGCAAAAGACCTTCCGTGTTAATGTCAAGCCTTCCAACAGAAAGAACACGCGGCATTCCTTTTGGTAAATTACTAAATACTGTAGGTCTGCCTTCAGGATCACGGTTCGTGGTGACAAGACCTGCTGGCTTATGGTAAAGCCATAAACGCGTTCGTTCTATAGGAGGTAAAGGTTTGCCATCAACTTTAATAACATCAGAGCGGCTAACATTACAAGCAGGCGTTGTCACGACTTTACCATTCACAGAAATACGACCTGCAACAATCATCATTTCTGCATCTCGACGCGAAGCAATACCTGCACGCGCTAACCTTTTAGCAATTCGTTCACTCTCATTATTTTCATTCATTTGCGTTTCAAACCAATCTTTGCAAGTATGTTCAGAAAATTATTCACATGCACCATACCGCTTATCCTGAAAAATGAAGTAGCATAATCATTGATCATTTTCTATCCTTTAACGACAATAATGTATCTGCCGACTTGCAAGTTTGTTTTAAACTCTTAAAAAAAATAGAGGTATTCTTTTCATTATAAAAGCGTAATAAATTATTCATTCTATAGCATTCCTTATCGAGATAACCTTTAGATTTTCTATACCTTCAGTAGAAAGAATATTATGACTTTGACGCCCATGGAAATAGCCCTTTTAGAAGCACAAGAGGCTGCAAAAAAAGATGAAGTTCCCGTAGGTGCTGTCATTACACGTGGAAAAGCTATCATTGCACGCGCTGGTAACTTTATAAAATCTGCATATGACCCTACAGGACACGCAGAAATACGCGCAATCCGTATGGCTTGCGAAACATTGCAAAATGAAAGGCTTCCTGATTGCGATCTTTATGTAACACTTGAGCCTTGTGCTATGTGTGCTGCTGCCATTTCATTTGCACGCATACGTCGTCTCTATTACGCAACAAATGATCCCAAAGGGGGTGCTATAGAAAATGGTCCACGTTTTTATCAGCAACCAACCTGTCATCACAAACCTGAGATTTATTCTGGTTTTAAAGAAAAAGAAGCTGCTCAATTACTTAAAGATTTTTTTGTACAAAAGCGATACTAAAAACAATTCTTCTTCCATAACTTTCACTCTTAAAAAACTATTAATTCTTCTGACATATGTAGTAAAAGCTATTTCGAAGCATTTTTCTCTCTTTTAATCATGCATATTGCTTCTATTAGATGATACATTCATTCATAAGAATAATTCATTATTTTGTATAATAAAATATAAATTCCAACATATCGTAGATATACTCTCTTTCAAATTACATTGAAGCAATAAAAATCACTTTCTTGCACATCATAAGCGAGATTATCGTCTGTATAAAGAACGTTTTAGAAAAGACTAAAAATGTCTCTTATGAAGGCCCTCAAATGCAAGAATTGTCGCAACTGGAGTCTGGAAAATAAAATGATGGTATCAGCTTTCTCCTTCCTAAGCATCAAGATAGTGGAGCACAATAGATTTTACGTTATACTATCCACATGAACGATGTTGCAAAATGAACTTGAGAAATATTTCTTGTTAGGAAATGCATAAGGACTCTCTCGATGCTGTTGTCATATTGCTATTTCATGAGAATAACATCCCTCCTCCAACAGCATTATAACTGTGCATGAATGAGAGCTTAGTATCATAAGTAATTGGAAAAATACTTTACTTTAAATATTTTGTCTTTCCCCTATCGACCAATAGGTGCGGTTTTTGCCGGTTGGCGATAACTTAAAGGTGGTTCAGTGAGATAGCGACGGTATTTTGAACTTCCAACTTGTGCTCTCTGACGACGTAAATATTCCTGTCGTTGCTTCGCATTCAACTGTGAAGGGTTTTCTGAACCAGCGCCATTAACTGACGATCCTTTATGAGGAAAAGGAGTATTTCCTTGATGCTTCTTCGATGCTGCCATTTCATTGACAGATCTATCTTGTTGTGGTACCGGCAAAAATCTGCGTGAACTAGGGCTTGGTATTACAAGTTTTGGATGAGGTTTCATAACAATCTGGCTGCTATTATTTGTTGGTGTTAATGAAGTAATATTAGCAACATCTTCAAAAAACTGTATCGAAACCGGTTTATTAGTACCATAGGTAGGAGCGGATAAATTGCATCCCGTTAGAACAAAGCACATCCCTAAAATTCCTATTGGAAATATTTTTACTTCACGTTTTCTCACTGCCTATTCCATTCCCTAGGTGTATGGCTGATTAATATTCCCGTTATTTATGAGAGAACGGTCCATACACAAATTTCCCCCCTGCAGATAAAACAACGGAATTTTTCTCGTACCACAAAAAACTATATTCATCAATATGAGAAATATACTTGTACTCCTTTCCCTTGATTTAAAATTTTAAATCTTACCAAGAATCTGTAGTTCCCGCAAAGCAGCTGCATCACGAGCAGATACATCCGGATAAGCTGGATCACTCCCAACATCTTGTGTGTAACGCCATGATCGAGCACATTTTTTTCCTAATGCCTTCTCTGGATATACACCAACACCTTCAACATCATTCAAAGTAAAAGCATCGGAAGGTATCGTATCCTGCCTAATTGTGAGTGCACTGGTAATACAGATCTCCGCCATATCCACATTTTCTAATGCCTCTCGTAAAACCAGATTGGAAATAAAAACAATAGGCGCAGCTTCTAAAGAGGATCCAATATGCTTATTAGCACGTTCAAGCTCTAAAGCACCTGTCACAACTTTACGGACCTGCCGAATTTTTTTCCAACGCTCAGCCAAAGATTGGTTTTGCCATTCTTCTGGTACAGAGCGAAATTGTTCCAAATGCACCGATTGGCTTTCTGGATAACGCTCTAACCAAGCTTCCTCCATAGTAAAAGGCAACATTGGAGAAAGCCATGTTACCATACGCTCAAAAATCTCACGGACAACCTGCAAGGAGGCCTTGCGTTTTTTTGATGAAGGCGCATCACAATAAAGAGAATCCTTGCGGATATCAAAATAAAATGCCGATAACTCAATGATTGAAAAATCCAATAATGCACGCATAATCTTTTTAAAATCAAATTCATCGTAAGCGCGATTAATCAACTGATCAAGTTCAAAAAGCCTATGCAATATAAATTTTTCAAGATCCGGCAGTGCACCATAAGATATTTCTTCTCCATCATCATGTGCTAAAGTTCCTAGCATCCAACGAATTGCATTGCGTAGTTTACGATATGAATCCACATTTGTTTGAAGAATTTTTTTGCCTAAACGCTGATCTTCCCAATAATCGGTTGTCATAACCCAGAGACGAAAAATATCAGCTCCAGATGTTTTAATGATCTCTTGCGGAACAACCGTATTGCCTAAAGATTTAGACATTTTCTTACCATTCTCATCCAAAGTAAAACCGTGTGTGATCACGGCTTTATAAGGAGAACAAGCACGCGTACCACAGCTTTCCAAAAGAGAAGATTGGAACCATCCGCGATGTTGATCTGAACCTTCAAAATAAACATCAGCAGGCCATTTCAAATCAGTCCGACCTTCTAACACAAAGCTATGGCTTGCTCCAGAATCAAACCAAACATCCAAAATATCATAAACCTGTACCCAAGGCTCATGTGCACGCTCACCTAAAAAACGTTCACGTGCTCCTTCAGCAAACCATGCATCTGCCCCTTCTGCTTCAAAAGCCCGTAAAATACGCTCGTTCACACCTTCATCTTTTAGAATAACACCATCCTCATTCGCAAAAATACAAATAGGAACCCCCCAAGAACGCTGACGAGAAAGAACCCAATCAGGACGATCCTCTATCATAGAAGCTAGGCGGTTTTGCCCAGAAGGCGGCACAAAACGCGTTTTTGAAACAGCTTCCAAAGCCCGACTACGTAAAGTTGAACCATCCCCAAAATCTTTATCCATTGAAATAAACCATTGCGGTGTATTGCGAAAAATAACGGGTTTTTTTGAACGCCAACTATGGGGATAGGAATGCTTTAAACGCCCCCGTGCAAACAATCGATCTGCTTTAATTAAAGCGTTAATGACCTCTTTATTGGCATCACCCATTTTTCCATTATCATCAATAACACGTGCAGGTCCTCCTTCACGATCTGGTCCTAAACCTGGAACATCTTTCGTATAGAACCCTGCATCATCAACAGGAAACGGTATAGATGAATCAATCCCCGCTTGCTCCAGTAAGGACTTATAATCATTCCAAATTTCAAAGTCCTCACGCCCATGGCTTGGTGCTGTATGGACAAAACCTGTACCAGCACTCTCTGTTACGTGTGAACCATCAAGCAATGGAATTTTAAAGTTATACCCCCCAGCCAAACCTTTGAGTGGATGAGAAAGAACAAGAGCTTTCAATTCCTCAGCAGAAATAACACGCAAACGCTTCAAAACAAGTTTGGCTTTTTCTCCACAACTCATCGCTAAAGCGTCTGCAAAAAGAAGCTTTTCTCCCACTTGAGGACCAAAATCATTTTCAGCACTTTCAACTTCGTAAATACTATAAGAAATTTGCGAAGAATAACTCACTGCACGATTGCTTGGAATTGTCCACGGTGTTGTTGTCCAAATGACGACATGAGCACCATATAAATCATCAGAATTTGCTTCAAAAACAGGAAACTTAACCCAAAGCACCTCTGATTCATGATCATGATATTCAATCTCAGCCTCTGCCAAGGCCGTACGCTCCACAACAGACCACATCACTGGCTTGGAACCACGATAAATCTGATCTGACATAGCAAATTTTATCAATTCACTGGCAATGCGTGCTTCTGCATGAAAAGCCATTGTAGTATAAGGCGTGTTAAAATCTCCCACAACACCAAGGCGTTTAAATTCTTCACTTTGAACGGTTACCCAATGCTGTGCAAATTCACGGCATTCTTGACGAAACTCGTTAAGAGGTACCTCATCCTTATTTCTTCCTTGTGCTCGATATTTTTCTTCAATTTTCCATTCAATTGGAAGCCCATGGCAATCCCAACCAGGAACATAATTTGCATTAAAACCGCGCATTTGGAATGAACGGACAACCACATCCTTTAGAACTTTATTTAAAGCATGCCCGATATGAATATGACCATTTGCATAAGGTGGACCATCATGAAGAATATAAAATGGACGATCTTTTGCTTGTTGGCGCAATTGCGCATAAAGCCCCATATCTTCCCAACGCGCCATCAATTCAAGCTCTTTTTGCGGAAGCCCTGCACGCATAGGAAAATTTGTCTGTGGGAGATAAAGAGTTTTTGAATAATCTATTGTTTCATTTTTCACAGCCATTGTGAAATATCCCTGTCCACTTTTACGATTTCATTTTTGCATAACTTCCCTGAACCCTGCAACTCTGGTTTTTATCTATAGGGAAAGCCGAGCTTATCATTCGTATTAAGCAGCGATCAGGAAAATATATCATCACACTCTATGGGCTTTATCATGAAATTCACAAGAAAAGAAACCAAAAAGTGATCTTTTAAAAAATAAAGGCTCCACTGACAGTGGAGCCTCTTAGAAATTTACTCTTTAAAAAATTAGAATTTATAAGCTACACCAACACGGAAATCATTGGTTTTGTAGTTAACTTCAAGTTTTTCCTTTGCAAATTTCTTTTTACCAAAATCAGAGTAACGATATTCTGCACGTACAATCACATTATCCAGAAGCGAGAAATCAACGCCACCACCAAGTGTGTAACCAATCATGGTTTTTGTTTCATCAGCTAAGTTCTTAGAAGAAACGACTCTTCCATCCTCATCCTTAACGGATATTGATACAGTGTCTTGGAATTGCCCATAAGCAATACCACCAGCAAGATAAGGCATAAAGCGATCAGCAGCAAAACCAATACGTACCCGTGTAGCACCACCCCAATTTTGTTTGAAAGTATGACTTAACGTTTCAACTTCATACTCTTGATCAAGACCAAGTTCAGAAGCCATCTTTTTTATTTGTTCTATACCATACACACTGGAATCGTTTTTATCCACCACTTGTGTACTTTGTGCACCGTGTCCAGCCATATTCCGTCCACCATGAGAACTAGAAGCATGTGGATTAGCACCATGCGCATGAGCACCAGAGCCATGCCCACCTGCATGAGATGCACCACGCGAATTAGCATTTCCGCTACCATGGAAAGAGCTATGATGACCTCCCCGTTGGGCTACGCTTGTTCCATTAGAAGCGTTTGTCTCTGAACCAGAGGATGATCCTGATCTCGCGAGTAAAAGTGTCCCCCCGCTCGGTACTGTTCTTTCTACTGCTGATGGTTGTGATCCAGATTGTACCGGTGTAGGTGCTTTTACTGCTGGCTGACTTGCTTCTGTTCCTGTTGATGGGGTAGAGAATGTTAGTTTTGTTACAACTGATTTTGCAGGTACCGCCACCGCTGACTGTACTGCTGGTGTGGCTGAGATGGATTGTACTTGTGAAGATCCCGCTAATATAGATGTTGTTTCTGCAGATTTTGCAGGCGCATCTGCTCTTTTTGTCTCAACTCTTGATGATTGGTTTTCTGTATCTGATCTTCCTAACGAAAGCTCTGACTGGACCAGTGTTCTTGTCTCTGTGCTGGAGGAGGATTGTTTAGATGTAGAAATTGTTGCTGTTTCTGCGCCTGTTTGTGGTTTTGTCACTGGCTTAGAGGACCCTCGTTGTCCAGCTGACGATGCTGATGTTGGATTTGAAACTCCTAATGTTTTTCCTTCCACTTTCACTGTTTCTTGTACTGTTGTAGAATTAGGATTGCCAGTTGTTGCTGTTTTCCCTGATTGGCTTACGCCTGGATTTGGTTGTTGATTTAAATTTGCCTGCGTAGATTGCGCTTGGACAGTTGATTGTATTGGTGTATTTGACGTTAGGGTTCCTGCTACTGGTGACACTGGTGTTCCTGTTGTGGTTACACCTTCTGCAGATCTGCGGGATCTTACGACTGCATTTTCTACTGTAGTGTTATCAGCTGCACCTATGGTAATTGTCTTTGTGTGTTTTTTTCCAGATATCATTAAATCCGTATCGATACCAAAAATAAAGTTGTCACCGAGATCAATATTAGAACCTGCATAAAAACCACCTGCAAAACCTGAAAGTTTAGGAGAGAACTCTTTATCCAGTGGTAAACTATTTTCTTGACCAACAAGAGCCATATCAGCTTTGCTCGAAAAACCACCCGCTTGAACACCTAAATAAAGACCTGTCCATGAAAAAGTAGGCGCGATAATGGTAGAAGAAGTCGATGATGCTGGCTGATGAGGAATTATAACATCAGCAGCTAGTGCTGTAGACGCTGAAATTAAAGAAAAAATAGACGCTGTTATTAAACGTTTTGTATTCATAAAATCTCTCCAAATATCCAAAATGAAATGTATATAGAGCATCTTTTTTGAAAGATCTGTAGCAAAAATGACACACTCACAAAAAAATAAAGAATTTTTGAAAATAAGGCTTCTTAAACTTTTAATTTTGCATTCAATGAGCATTTGTAAACTAAATCACACTAAAATTATGTGTATTAAAGTTGGATTCATTTTCATTAAAGTTTCGCATAACTGTTAATGATAATATTCTTTATAAATTTCTTTTTATCAAAATCTAAATAACAGTATTCTGCATACAATAAACTATTATCTGTTATTGCAAAATCAATGCCAGCGCAAACAGTGAAATCAAATATTGCCTTTTTTAAAACCAAGCGCCATCATCAAAGTCTCATCTATTTACCAGCATGATCTACTTTTAGTACTTTAGCAATAGTATTTTGTATCTAAAATTCAGAAAAACAAAGGACTTATTCAAACACTCGCAAAAAAACTTTTAGATTCTTTGCATAAACATCTTCATCCTGCTACATCACATTGATTTATAAGGATAACTTTTTGTTTTCATATTGAATGAAAAAACTAATACTGTAGGATTCTCTCATTTCAAATCTGTTTATCTTGAATCAATCAAAACCGCTTGCTTGCACATCACAAGCGGGGCTAGCGTATGGGTAAAAACTATAGAAGAAAGGACTAAAAATGGCTCTTATGAACCGTCTTAATGCAAGGACTGTCGCAACACCCACGAGCTGGTAAATATAATGATGGTGCCGGCTTGTTACTTCATAAGCGTAAAGATGGAGGTGCTCAATGGATTTACCGTTGTACCATTCATGGTCGGCGTCGTGAAATGGGCTTGGGAGCGTTGCGAGATGTTTCTTTAAAACAAGCTCGTGAATTGGCAACTGGGTGGCGTTCTGTTCTTCGTGAAGGGCGTGCCCCTATTAAAGAACGTGAAAAACAAAAGCGTGAGGCAATAAGTAATCTCCATTATTTAAAAGATATCGCGTTGGATGCTTTTGAAAGTCGTAAAGCTGAATTAAAAAATGATGGTAAAGATGAGGATTGGTTTTTACCATTACGCCTTCATATTCTCCCTAAACTAGGCTGTCTTCCCGTTTCTGAGATTACACAAACAGAGATACGCAATGTTCTTGCCCCTATTTGGCATACAAAAGCTGGAACAGCTAATAGAGCTCTTATTCGTCTCAACCTTTGTCTCAAACATGCGGCTGCATTAGGATTGAATGTTGATTTATAAGTAACAGAAAAAGCACGCGCGCTCTTAGGTAAACAACGTCATAAAACGCAAAATTTACCAGCCATGGATTGGAATGATGTTCCGGCTTTTTATAAAACACTCTGTGAAGCATCAACCATAACACAACTGGCTTTGCGTTTGCTTATTCTGACAGGCGTTCGTACCAATCCTTTACGTCATATTCATAAAGATCAAGTTGAGGAGAATATATGGACCATTCCTGCTGAGAATATGAAAGGAAGGCGTGATGCTACAACAGAATTTCGCGTGCCTCTATCAACAGAAGCATTAGAAATTCTAAAACAAGCGCGCTTGCTCTCTCGTAATGATTTCTTTTTTTCTGCTAGAGGTCGTGGTCCCCTCGCTGAGAAATGTATGGCTACGTATATGAGAAAAAATAAAATTGAAGCCTGCCCCCATGGATTTCGCTCTAGTTTACGCAATTGGCTCGCTGAAACAACCGATGCTCCCTATGAAGTCGCTGCAACTATTCTAAGTCATACAGTTGGCGGCAAAGTAGAGCGTGCCTATCGTCGTACTGATTATCTAGAACAGCGCCGTGTTTATATGGATAAATGGGCGGCTTATGTCACCGGTCAATCTTAAGATATGGGGTGAATAACCCCATTATCTGTGGATAACTTTAACTCTCTTGTCTCTCATTCTTTCTCAATAAGAGTCATAATTTATCACATCAATTATCACATCAGAAAAAATATGATAAAATATTGTTTTCTATAAATAAAATACCTTCAAAAATGAACAAAAATATGGTTAATAAATGCTTATGATTTGTTACCATTTTTTTATAGTGAAAGGAAATTATTATGACAGAAAATGATATTCTTTTAACAGACCGTGAAAGTGCAAAATTGCTTCATATGAGTGTTTCAACATTCCGCCGTCATGTAACCAATGGCTCTCTCCCAAAACCTTTAAAATTTGGTTTTTTATCCCGTTGGTTACAATCAGATCTTATCAATGTCATCGAGCAAGCAAAGCAGCAACGTTATAACGACGCGGCATAAAAAAACCTTGTCACGTAAGGACGGACAAGGCTTTCTCAAGCTCATCAACCTAGAGCTTTATTTGGTGTAAATTCAAGGCTTTCTCTGCTGAAGCACGACTTAAGGTTTGCATTCAAGTTGTTCTGAATGCTTTTTACAATAAGGGCTATTTAAGCGCTTCTTGACACTTCGCTGTGGTATGACAGTGCCTGGACGACAAATGGGAAGGTTTTCGTCTCTAAAAGTATAACACCATCCTCCCTCATGTTCATTTTCATAATGGAAACCTGATTGAACCATACACGCATGAATTGTTGCCCATGCATTGATACTAAGCTTTCTGCTTTCTGGATCGGTATAATAAGGTGTTGGCATTCCACATTCTAACAAGGCTTTTCCTACCTCTGTAAAATCTGCTCCTGGTTTCTTCCACGCTGTCACCTCTCCTAGAGGAGGTTTGTTAAATTGACATCCGGCTATACTGAACAAAGTTACAGCGCTTAATAATTTTAGAGTTTGTTTCATTTGTTCCTCCTTAAAGGGACTTGTACTCGATTGGATGAGCCGTAAATATACCGACATGCTTGGCCCGCATCTCCAAGACAGGTATGGGAACTTATGGGATTTGTAGCCACTCTCAATCATTCTTTCCAAACGTTACTACCAGCAGGTATTGTCTCGTAGGTATACACCAATAATTCTGCTTACAAAGTCATATCTATTCCCATCAAAGCCAATAGTAGTTTGTTTGCCATCACTCACATAACCTAACAGACCAGATGCAACTAAAACATTAAAGGCTGGTCTATAGAAATTGATATTCGTGTTGTCGGCTATCCCGTGCATACCTTCTTGTTTGAAAGAATTCAGCATATTAAAGCCTGTCAAACTGCCCCAACTATGGGCATCAATATGCAATCCTGTATTGCCATAAAGATACATTGTATCCTGGAATTTCTTGGTTGAATTGGTCAATCAAAAAAAGTTTACTTTCCAGAAGCTTCTGAAAAATCGCTATCCCTATTTCCACTTCCCAGTCTTTAGTTTGTGGGAAGTATGTAAAATAAAGGGGACCATGATCATTGTCAGCAAATTGGACAGCATAACACGCAGCATCATCGGATGTGTTAAAAATGCCATTTTAGAACATACGCCTGTTGCCATCAGAACCAACTTGTAAATGCTGGCTGCTCATCTTCAGCTTTTAAAAAGTGATACAGAGTAATATATTCTCCACCACTGTCTTTATATAGGTTCTCCATTTTCATCAGTTAAATAGAGGACATTGCCATTTTCATCATGCTCAACCTCACCTACTGGATGCTCTTTGACATTTGTCATTTCGCGCACTTTGTCCCAGTATCCAAGACCTTCATCCGATAAATCATTGATCATGTCTAAGCGATTATGAACGATGCCCTCAAGCAATATGGCATCTATCGGTGCGACAGCCCTGGTGGACTGCTGCGGTGTTGTGGTTGAGAGAGAGAGCCAATGATTTGTCCAGCATCTTGCCCCATCGCCCTCTGTCCAGTTGTATCAGTGAGGATGATGGTGCACCGCTGATAGCGGATTTGTATATCCTTCCGCTCCATCATGGGCTTTGCCGTGACTTAAAGCATTTTTGGCAATGTTTTTTATCGTGTCATTCCCAGAAATGCTAAACCCTTGGCTGCTAGCTTGAGCATGTGCACTGTTGGTTATATCACTGGTGCTTATGCTTCCTGTGATCAAGTTGTTTTTGTCTGCCGGTGCGCTGCTGACAATGATACCTCCCGTTAGGGTCGTTTTGTCTTTAACAATGATATTAAAGCCGCCATCACCGGTTTTGATGCCTGATTGCTCCACAACACTATGATAATCGCTAGAGGATTTATCCTTTTGGAAAGAGGCGCTCATAGAGCCCCCACCCATTTACTAAGGAAATTAAATGTGTGTAACACCAAACATATCATCATACAGCCTGCTAAAGATGAGAGCTTTATTTTTTTACCATTGGCTATGAAAGAAAATCCTCTGAAGACTATCTCAATCAACTGATCAAAAATAATATTAAACTTTTGTGTGATGTTCGTAAAAATTCAATAAGTAGAAACCGCGGATTTTCGAAAAGACAATTAGAGAAAGCTATAAGCAATATTAATATTGAATATATGCATATGCCTGAACTTGGAATTGCTTCTGAAAAACGAAGAAATTTGAAAACACAAAAAGATTATGACCGCCTTTTTGAAGATTATCAAAATACAACTCTCAAGAATAATTCTTGTGCAATAAACAAATTATATCAAATTTTTTTAAAAAAAAGCGTGTTGCAATCACCTGTTTTGAAGCCAATGTATGCATGTGTCATAGAGGACAACTCGCATTAGCTCTCACTCAATTGTCTGATTGGAAATATGAAATTAAGCACATTTTAAAAAATAAACTTACAAACTTTTTACATATGGGGGGCATTTACAACCTCTAGCCCTCTCCCCATTCCTAACAACTTTTAAATAATGCATGATTCACGCTACGGGTGGATTGTACGCAAATCAAGGAAATAAACCATGGAAAATAAATATGAACTGACTGATGAAATAACTGAGGTTGATGGAAAAACTCTTCACCGAATTCGTGCTTTAAGGGATTTTGATGCTGTTAAAGCAGGTGATCTTGGCGGGCTTTATACAAAAAAAAGACAACCTAAGTCATGATGGTAATTGCTGGGTAGGTGATGATGCAAAAGTCTATGGTTATGCCAAGGTTTTTGGTGATGCTTATATTGATAACATTTCTGATATTTATGAAAACGCATGTGTTTTTGCCAATGCACAAGTTTCCGGTGCTACATTTATTAGTGGAAAAGCTAAAATTTATAGAAATGCTAAAATTTATGACAGTCCTTTGATTTCCATCAGAGCAAATATACACTGGCTATTAAATAAGTGCAAAATGGCATCTCCAAGAAAATAACCAGACTTACAAAAGGCTCTTTCAATTGGTTATTGCATCAGTATTTACAAAGCATGCAATGGCATAATCAATCAGAATCTACTCAAAAAGTTAAATATCGAATTCTGAATAATGTTTCTAAACATATTGCTGATCGTGCATATAAAAGTATAGAAAGACACCATATCCTTGACGCCGTAGACAGAAGGCGACATACTCTCGCAGCAGCAAAACATTTTTTGACCTCTTTAAACGGTCTCTTTAATTGGGCGGTTGATAATGCCCTTTTAAATAAAAATCCTGCCTTTAATATAAAAGCACCAAAATCTCTTAACAACGAGGGATTACTGCCTTGGCTAGAATAGGACATAGACAAATATTATCACCGTTGGTCACATGGTACACATGAACGCGTCTGGATTAACCTTCTTCTTTATACGGGCTTGTTTTACCAGAACTAGAGGCAACCCTTAAAATTGGTCCCATAGGTGATGAAACATTCATTTGTGGTAAAGGTGGAAATAAGCTTATCAAAGAAAGTTTTGGCAACCTCTTTCGTGAAGCATGTAATGCGGCGGGTATTAAAAAATCAGCGCACGGATTGCAAAAATTAGCAGCAAAACATACTGCCAATGCTGGTGCTACGGTTTCACAAATGAAAGCGCTTTTTGGTTGAACCGAAGATAAAATGGCATCCCTTTATACAAAGAGTGCAGACCGTAAAAACTTTCCCTTGAAGCAATCAAAAAGCTCCAAAAAAGTTAGCCTCACAAAGCACCGCTTAACAAACTAAATTGCTATCAAAATTATTAACGAAATCAAAGCGGCGTTTGAGATGTATCAGAAACCAGAGGAGAAATAGGTGGTTGTGCCTGTTGCATTGTTTGCCATAAATTATAGTTTGTTTGCATATCCAACCAAAATTTTGCTTTACTAAAACCAGCTAATTCTAATTTAACAGCAAGCTCGGTACTTATAGAAGCATGTCCGTTAATCACTCTTGATAAAGAAGCTCTTGTCATATGGACATGATCAGCTAATTTTTGTATTGTTATCCCCATTTCTTCTAAGAAAGCTACTTTCAGAACTTTACCCGGATGTGCGGGGTTGTGCATCATTTTTTTTCATTCCTTTCATCAATGGTAATCTTGATAATCAACAAGCTCCACATCTGTTCCTATAAAGCGAAAAGTAGCACGCCAATTTCCATTCACCCATATAGAACAGTACTCTATAAGTTCACCTTTAAGATGGTGCATTTTAAAGGCAGGCTCTCTCAACATTTCAAGCGTAGTAGCACTTGTTAAAGCCGTTAAGATAACGCGAATTTTTTTACATGATCTGGTCAAATAGCTTTTGTGGAACCTGTTGTACAAAATAATTTTAAGCCCTTATGTTTAAAACTCACAATTGCCATTACCGCCCCTTGTCGTATATCATCGCTATACGGTTAATAACAAATAAGAGTTAAGCCCATGTTAGAAATATCTGATTCTATATCTGGAAAAAATAGATAGGAATAAGTGATAAAAAAGCTTCAAAAAGGTTAGGGATAGACACTCAAAAAACATAATAGAATCAATGATTATAAAACCCCTTACTCTTGTAATAAGTCACTGATTTTAATTACCTTTTTTACACTCTTTTAGTGGTGCAAAACTATAACGATGTAACCCTATAACTGGTCCATATTTATCAAGAGCTGTACGATGCGCTAGCGTTGCATAACCTACATGCTTCTCTAAACCATACCCTTTATAAACTTGTCCTGCACATTCCATCATCCGATCACGCGTTACTTTTGCAATAATAGATGCGGCTGCAATTGAAACTGAACGCTGATCGCCCTTAATCAACGCCATTGCAGGACAAGACAACTCAGAAGGAATATCACGCCCATCAACAAGGACATAGTGGGCTGGAATGGCTAATCCTATAATACAGCGACGCATTGCTTCTAAAGTTGCTTTTCTAATATTAGATTGATCAATTGTACGAGCACAAAGACTGGCGACTGAAACCGCTAATGCACTTTGCAAAATTTCATGATAAAGTCTATTTCGTTGGAAAAAAGAAAGTTTTTTTGAATCATTTAACCCATTAGGAATACGATCTCTATCCAAGATAACGGCTGCTGTTACCACAGGTCCAGCGAGAGGCCCCCGTCCTACTTCATCAACACCTGCTATATGAAAAAAACCCTGTTTTTGCAAATCCAATTCGCACGAAAAATTTGGTTGAAGCGGCAAATTAAACATCTTTGATAAATCACACATATAACAAACATACATCTATTTCTGTAGCCTGATCATTTTTTGCAAGCATTACAGTTTTAAATGGCTCTTCAAATATTCTGCGAACTCTTACACAAAAGATAAAAAACACATTTCTTTGGTTCCCCTCTTTCATTATGTATAATAAAATCATGATGAAATAAAAGCTTTTATATTTATTTATCAAATATTTCCTAAAGTCATGATAGGTTTTACAAACCAATTTGGGTGCATTGATTTGATAAAAAGAGCTGCTTGTTGCGCCGTTTGTTTATTTTTAAAAATGCCAAAGCAAGTTGCTCCCGTTCCAGACATACGGGAAAAAAGAGCCCCACATTCATCTAATATAGATAACACTTCAGCTAACTGAGGTGCTATTTTTAATGCAGGAGAAAAAAGATCATTACGCGTTTCTTGTAAAGCTTTAACCAATGAATCAACACTTTTTAAAGCGTCTGTATTAATTTTTAAAGAAGGATTATGACGCTTCTCTAACGCTTTAAAAACAGTTGGTGTTGAAATCTCTTGTCCATGATTAACCAATACTATTGCAAGAGAACAGGCTCCTTTTATTTGTATCATCTCTTGACCAATTCCTTTGACCAAAAGCGGCTGCTGATATTCTAATGCACAAAGGCACATGGGAACATCAGCACCAAGAACTAAGCTCTTTTTTGCTAATTCTTCGTAAGGGCAATCAAGATTCCACTGTTGACGCAACATGCTGATAACCCCAGCTGCATCACCTGAGCCGCCACCAATGCCTGAAGCAACAGGTAATGTTTTTACAAGCCGAAAAAAAGCAGGTTGAGCACATTCCGGAAAAGTCTTATGCATAAAGTCCCGTGCGCGAATAACCAAATTATCTAAATGAGAAACAAGTCCTTTTGCAAACGGCCCCGTCAAAACAAACTGATTATTTTCACAAGGTGCATAGTGTAGACAATCACCGCTAAGACTAAAATAAACCAAACTTTCTATTAAATGATACCCATCAGCACGTTGCCCCACAACATGTAGAGCTAAATTCAATTTAATAGGTGTAAATAAATAGGAATGTCTTTGGAACGAAGCTTGTACATTTGGCATCATATGACGTAATATTAACCTGTATAGGGTTCTTTTACAAACTCCCCCCTTTTATCCACACTTTTAGCACTAGCACTATAAACAGCTTGGAATATTCTTAATCGTTTTCTAAAAAACAATAAATATAAAGAGTTCTCATACAAAACAAACGACATGTTCTCATTCGTATCATTTCAAGCCTTTTTTCTTCTAGCATCTGTTTTTAGATAAAAATCTCTCTGGCTTGAATGATCCTTTCCATCACAAACCATAACGCTGCCAAAGTGCTCGCTCTTCTGCTGCCATCAATGCACTATCAATGACTGTATAAACCGTATGTGCCGTCACTCCTGAAGGCGTTTTAGGTCCTAAAAAACTTTTTGGAGGCGTAATAAGTCGAAGTTTTGCATCATTACCAAAGCGCTCTTTAATAACAGAACGTACATCATTCAATCCATCAACAAGACCAAGCTCAACGCTTTGTTTTCCACTCCAAAACATTCCTGTAAAGAGATTCGAATCATCTGATAATTTTTCAGCACGCCGTTCTTTAACCAAATCGATAAAAGTTTGATGCACTTCAAGTTGGAGAGATTTCAAATGCTCAATATCCGCCTTTTTTTCTGGCTGAAATGGATCTAATGTAACTTTGTTCTTTCCTGCTGTGTAGACACGCCGTTCGATACCAATTTTTTTCAAAAGTTCCGGAAAACCAAAGGAAGCTGAAACCACTCCAATGGAACCAACAATTGAAGAAGGATCTGCAAAAATTTCATCCCCCGCACAAGCAATCATATAACCACCGGATGCTGCAATATCTTCAATAAACACAAGAACCTTTTTATTTTTTTCTTCTGCCAAATCACGAATACGCTTGAAGATAAAACGCGATTGTACAGGTGAACCACCAGGAGAATTAATAATAAGTGCAACAGCCGGTGACTTTTTGTGTCCGAAAGCCTTCTCTAAAAGATTTGCACACCTACTGAGGGAAAGAGTACGAGATATAGACGCTGATGAATCCATAATTGCTCCTTGAAGGCGCACCACAGGAATTTCAAGTTTATCGGAAGAAAAACGGCGTGGAATAAAACTTTTAATAAAATCCATCAAAACAAAATCTCCTTATAAATTAAGAACAATTAAATAGGAAAGGACAACAAAAAGGAAGAACGCGATAATATCCAAAAGCGCCAATCAATCCCCACATTACAAGCAGAAATATAACTTCACCCAAAGTCAAACCTCCCTAATAACAAAGTTTGGACTCTAAATAATAAACTAAAAAACACAAGATACTATTAGAAAAGTTCCCACAAGCTTATATATCCATTATTAATTGCATCAACCCGTGGTGAAAAAGTATGGTCATTACCTTCATGTATAACCAATGCCGGCAAAACAGATAAAGCTGCTCTGCTTCCTCGTTTTGCGTAAAATAAAAGACGAATTGCTGCTGTTTTCGCACGTGCATGCACAGGAATTATACAAATACCACCAAAACGCCCTTCTAAAGCACGCAAGATATCTGTCAGCGATTGTGGACGCGCAATGAGCCCTAAGTATCCACCTGGCTTAACAATGGCTGCTGCACTCCGCAACCAGTTATCAAACATCGCTTCAGACATAACATGTGCTTCAGATTTTTGTTTATCAGGTGTCTTACGATCGGTGGGATTATTAAAAGGTGGATTCATAATCGCAAAATCAAAGCTATTATCTATCAAACCTGCTCTTATACGGGCATTCCCTTTGAAGGTAACATCTGCTTCTAGCAAACAAATTCGGCTAGCAAATTGTTTATTTTGTTTTAGCATAAGCGTTTTTTGAGCGTAAGATACCATAAAAGCTGAACGTTCAACTAAGGTAACATGAACTTTCAGACAACGCGAAGCAACAGCCAACCCTGCAGCTCCAGCACCTGCCCCTAAATCAACAACCTTGCCCTTTAAATCACTTGGAACCAAACTAGCTAATAACATCGCATCCATTCCAGAACGATGACCATATTTATGGGGTTGAACCAAATAAAATTTTCCGCGGTGAAAACTGTCAATTGTTTCACCAATTTGATTCGCTGCTTTATTCATTTAAAAGCCTAATGTTCATCTTTATAAACTGCATTTTTGCCATTCAGCTGCTATTTTAAATTTTTTATTATTTCATAACAATAAGATTACACTCGCTAAAGAACATTTCTTGCCAATAACATTCCAAGCTAACACTTTTAAACGACATCAAAAGCTTGAGTCAAAACCAAACCCCCTTTATGCTAATAAATAAAGTAATTTTTATATATGTCCATTGCAATACTCTAGGAGTAAACACATTGAGTGCAGCTATCAAACTAAAACAAATAAGAAATAATCAAATTTCTCTTCAATCTCTTGTCAATCTTACTCAAAAAGATATGGATTGCGTAAATCAATTTATTCTCTCTATGGCAAAATCAGAGGTTGAGATGATCCCTGAAATTTCTAACCATCTTATTTCATCAGGTGGAAAGCGATTACGCCCAATGATTACGCTCGCTTCTGCTCATATGTTCGGTTATCAAAGTAACGGGCATATAAAACTCGCGACAGCTGTTGAATTTATGCATACAGCAACATTACTACACGATGATGTGATTGACGAAAGTAATTTACGACGTGGAAAATCTACAGCACGGATGATTTGGGGGAATCAAGCAAGTGTACTTGTTGGTGATTTCCTATTGGGCCAGGCCTTTAAAATGATGGTCGATGTCGGTTCCATAGAAGCGCTCTCTGTCCTAGCCAACGCTGCTGCAATTATTGCTGAAGGAGAAGTTATGCAACTTTCTGCCGCAAAAAATATAAAAACCAGCCCTTCAGAATATCTCAAAATCATCAATGCAAAAACAGCAGCACTTTTTTCAGCAGCCGCTGAAGTAGGACCCATTATTGCTGGCTATGGAAATAAAGAGCGTTCTTCATTACGTGAATATGGAACATCCTTAGGTTTAGCTTTCCAATTAATTGATGATGCACTTGACTATAGCGGTAGTGCTCAAAACTTAGGAAAAAATATAGGGGATGATTTTAGAGAAGGAAAAATCACAATGCCTGTTATTCTCGCATATGAGCGTGGGAATATGGTAGAAAAAGATTTCTGGAAAAAAGCGCTTGAAGATGGCAATAATAATGATGAATCCTTTGCACACGCGCAACACTTAATGGAAAAGTATGATAGTATCACAGATACAATAGAACAAGCACGCATCTATGGAAAATATGCAATTGATGCTCTTGTTCCCATGAATGAAAATCTTGCTTACAATGCTCTCGTTGAGACTGTTGAATTTTGTATTTCACGCGTAAACTGAATTCTTTGCAAGAATCGCAGTATTTCTCAACAAAGTAATGAGATATGATCTATAAACAACACCATCAATTGATTATCTTGAAAAGGATTAGCTCCATGTGCTCTGCAACGGTATCTCGACTTTTTGCCCTTTTTATCGTGGGTATCATGCTGATGCCATCCCCCACCTACAGTAAAATAAGTGCAGCAACTCATACAAGCTCATTTACAGGTGCTTATTTAGCTGGAAGGGTTGCAAATCATGAAAATAAAACAGAACTTGCTATCAATTATTTTAAACAAGCACTGGTTTATCAACCTGATAACATTGAAACACAAAAAGAGCTCCTTGAAGCTATGCTCTCGGTCGGAAACTTTAAAGAAGCTGTCCAACAAGCCCAAAAACTCAAAGAGAACGATGTTATAACTCCCTTTGTTTCCTTAACTTTGTCAGTAGAAAGTCTCATCAAAAAAGACTATAAGAATGCCAAGACTCTTCTCCAATTAAAAGAACTTCCTACGTCCAATAATCCAATACCTGAACTCATCGGCGCTTGGATTACATTTGGATCTGGACAAAAATCTCAAGCAATCGCTGATCTTAAGAAACTCAAAGGTCCTGTCTGGTATGACCTTTTTATATCTTATCATCTAGCACTTATGAGCGACCTTGCAGAACGGCCAAAGGATGCAAAAAAATATTTCATTAAAGCACTGAGTAACAAACAGGGAACTCTTATCGCTCCTAATACTTATGAGCGTATTATCATAGCCTATGCCTCATTCCAATTGCGCCATAGTATGCGCAACCAAGCTCTTCAAACAATCCAGCATGGCGAACAAATGTTGTCAGGTCGCGAAGTCCTTAAAAACTTTCGAGAAAAAATTGAAAAAAATGCTTTCTTAGAGAGAGTTATTAAAACACCTCAACAAGGAGCAGCCGAGGTATTATATAATTTTGGAACAGCCCTCAACTACAAAAACTCAGGGCGAATTGCACGTATTTTTAAGCAATTATCTTTCGCATTATACCCTCAAAATGACGCAACACTGTTTCAGCTCGCACACATTTCTGCTAAATTGAACGATCCACATCAAGCAATTAAACTTTATCGCGCTTTATCCCCTAAATCTCCTTATTATAAAGATGGACAACTTCATCTTGCATTCCTTCTTGCTAATAACAACAATTACAAAGAAGCAATAAAATTACTCACATTGTTAAATAAAAAATTTCCCAATGATCGTAATATTTTGATAACGCTCGTTGCTTTTTATATGCAGGACAATAAATTTCTTGAGGCCATTAAAACTTTAGACTACGCTATTACAAAGATAAAAAACTTTCAGCAGGACGATTGGAAACTCTTTTATCAGCGTGGTATTGCTTTTGAACGTTTAAAGCAATGGCCAAAAGCAGAAATTGACTTGCGAAAATCACTTGAATTTTTCCCAAACCAACCGCAAGTTCTTAATTATTTAGCCTATTCCCTTGTGGAACGTGGTGAGAAGCTTGAAGAATCGCTCCGTATGCTGCAAAAAGCTTCTGCTTTGCAAGCTCACAACAGTCATATTCTCGATTCTTTAGGGTGGGCTTATTATAAACTAAAAGAATATAATAAAGCAGTGCAAATATTAGAAAATGCTGTCAGATTACAACCTGAGGACCCAACACTGAATGATCATTTAGGGGATGCCTATTGGAAAGTTGGACGTAAACGTGAAGCAATCTTTCAATGGAACCACGCAATTGACGGAAAACCAGAAAATTCTGAACAAATTCAAGAAAAGTTGAAATTTGGTTTGCAATAAATGATGCTTAACCATAAACCACATGAAATAATAAATAGAGAAACTAAAATTACTTTGGTTTTTTGTTTAGTCCAATATAAAGAGTATAAAGCGTGAAACTGCCTGAACATCTTAACCCCAAACGTTCTTTTCAGGGACTAATCTTAACTTTGCAAAACTATTGGGCATACTATGGATGTGCAATTTTGCAACCTTACGATATAGAAGTCGGAGCTGGGACTTTTCATCCAGCAACAACATTACGCTCTCTAGGTCCACGCCCTTGGAAAGTTGCTTATGTCCAACCCTCTCGACGTCCAACAGATGGCCGATATGGTAAGAATCCAAATCGTTTACAACACTATTATCAATTCCAAGTGCTTCTCAAACCCTCTCCGCTCAATCTACAAGAACTTTATATAAAGTCGCTACAAGCTATCGGGCTTGATACAAAACTGCATGATATTCGCTTTGTTGAAGATGATTGGGAAAGTCCCACTCTTGGTGCTTGGGGGCTCGGATGGGAATGCTGGTGCGATGGAATGGAAGTCTCTCAGTTTACTTATTTTCAACAAGTGTGCGGCATTGAATGCGCTCCAGTTTCAGGGGAACTCACATACGGTCTTGAGCGTCTAGCGATGTATATCCAAGGGGTTGATAACGTCTATGACCTTAACTTTAATGGTTTGGAGGGAGAAAACAAAATAAGTTATAGAGATATTTTTTTACAGGCAGAACAGGAATACTCATATTATAATTTTGAATTTGCTGATACAAAACTGCTCCATCAGCACTTTATCGATGCAGAACGCGAATGCAGCGCACTTCTTGATGCTGGAAAACCAAATAAAGAAAATGTATTCCATCGCTGTGTTTTTCCTGCCTATGATCAATGTATTAAAGCGAGCCATATCTTTAACCTTTTGCAAGCACGTGGCGTTATTTCTGTAACCGAACGACAAAATTACATTCTTCGCGTTCGTAATCTCGCGCGCCGTTGTGGGGAAGCCTTCTTACTCACAGAAGCTGGACAAATATACACTGGAGAAGCCTAATGTCTGATCTTCTTCTTGAACTTTTCAGTGAAGAAATCCCCGCACGTATGCAACGAAAAGCTGCTGCTGATCTTAAAAAATCTGTTACAGATCAACTTGTGAATGCTGGATTGATCTATGAAGCTGCTCGTGAATATTGGACACCTCGTCGGCTAACATTGGACATACGCGGACTTTCCACACGCTCAAAAGATATCCATGAAGAACGCAAAGGTCCCAGTATAAAATCACCACAGCATGTAATTGATGGTTTTCTACGTGCAACAGGATTAAACGATATTTCTGAAGCGCATATTGGACATGATGATAAAAAAGGTCATTTTTATATTGCTAAAATTGTTAAAAAAGGTCGAGCAGCAGAAGAAATTATTGCCGATATTTTACCGGATATTATCCGCAACTTTCCGTGGCCGAAATCTATGCGTTGGGGAAAAGATTCAGCACAAAGTGGTACTTTGAAGTGGATTCGACCTTTACAAAACATTCTTTGTATCTTCGGACCAGAAATTGGTGAAACACATGTTATTCCATTTACAATTGGTTCTCTTAAAAGCAATAATTTAACTTATGGTCATCGTTTCTTAAGTGATGGAAAGCCATTTCAAGTGCGCCGCTTTGATGATTATGTTACTCAACTTGAAACCCATAAAGTCATTCTGGATGCCGAGAGACGAAAGAATATTATTTTAGCTGATGCCCAAAATCTCTGCTTTGCAAACGGTTTAGAACTGGTTCAAGATAATCCTCTCCTAGAAGAAGTTGCTGGTCTTGTTGAATGGCCTGTTATCCTGATGGGTGATTTTGAAAAATCATTCCTTGATATTCCTCCAGAAATTATTCGCTTGACCATTCGAGCCAATCAAAAATGTTTTGTCACCCGTAAACAAGGAGAAAACGTAAAACTTTCTCATCATTTTATTCTCGTTTCTAATATTCTTGCAAATGATGAAGGCAAAGAAATTTCGAAAGGAAATAGTAAGGTTGTCCGTGCCCGTCTTTCCGATGCACTTCATTTTTGGCAAACTGATCAGCGTGATTTGCCTGATCTTCAACAATTGGAATCTTCTATAAAAAAATTTGAACTTGATATAAAAAAACCTCTCGATCAAAGAATGGCGCGACTTGATCATTTGAATGTAACTTTTCATGCTAAATTGGGTACGCAAGGTGCAAGAGTAGAACGCATTGCTACACTCGCACAAGAAATTGCCCCTTTGATACAAACAGATCCTCTTTTAGCAAAACGTGCAGCCATCCTTGCAAAAGCTGATTTGCAAACAGAAATTGTCGGAGAATTTCCTGAACTACAAGGTGTTATGGGGAAAAAATACGCCCTTCTTCAAGGGGAAAATCCTCGCGTAGCTGTAGCAATCGAAGACCATTATAAACCTCAAGGTCCAACAGATCGTCTTCCACAAGAACCACTTGCTATAACCGTTATGCTCGCCGACAAAATTGACATGCTCGTTGGCTTTTGGCTCATTAATGAAAAACCAACGGGCTCAAAAGATCCCTATGCGTTAAGACGAGCAGCATTGGGAATTATTAGGCTTGTACTTTCGCGAGATTGGAAAATCAATCTTATGCCACTGTTTCAGTTAGCAACGAATCTTTTCTTACAACAAAAAAATAAACATGAAATCTCTCAAAGAGAAAATTCACAATTGCAGAATCTGCTTCCAGAAAAAACAGAATATATTTTATCAGATCTGTTATTCTTTTTTCATGACCGTTTGAAAATCTATCTAAAAGAGGAAGGCGCTCGTTACGATGCCCTTGAAGCTGTTTTAAATAAAGATTCTGATGATTTTTTATTGGTTGCACGTCGTGTCGAATCGCTTATCGCTTTTATCAATACCCATGATGGAATGAACTTTGTAGCCTCTGTAAAACGTACTGCCAATATTCTTGAAAATGAATTTCAAAAAAGCACAACAATAGCGAATGAAATTAATCCTGAGCTCTTTATCGAGAAAGAAGAAAAGCAGCTCTATCATGCAATCTGTGAAGTAGAAAGAAAGGTTCTTGCTCCCATCAATGCAACAAATTTATCATTTTCACTCAGTGTGCTAGCGCCACTTGGAAAATTGATTGATATATTTTTTGAAAACGTATTGGTGAATGATAAAAAACCTGATGTTCGTGCTAACCGTCTTGCTCTTCTCAAACGCACTCACATTGTTACACAATCGGTTGCAAACTTCTCAAAACTTGTCCTTTAAAATCAAAGAGCCTATTAACTGGTAAAAACAATGAAGATAAATTTTTCTTTTTTATGACTTTTATTAATTAATACTGAGAAAATTATGCAACCAAAGAGAGTGTTCTTTATCTCTCAAATATCATTAATTAAGATATGTTTTCATTTTGATAAACGATTCTTTCTCAAGAGACTCTTTAATAAGTTCATCTGCCTTGTTAGAATCTATTTCCCTTGCAATAAGGGTACGTGCTGTAGAAATTGCCAAATCAATAGCCGATGAAGAAACCATGCGTATTGCATCTGCTTCTGCTTGAGCGATTTTTTGTTCTGCCAATTTATTACGGTTTTTTACATATTCTTCTGCTTTTGCACGGGCCTCAGCAATAATAGATTCAACTTCATGCTTTGCTGCTGCAACAATTTCTTGCGCATCTTTTTCTGCTTCTGCATGTTTGCGTTGATATTCAGCTAATATTTCCTGTGCCTCTTCACGAAGACGCAGAGCCTCATCCAGTTCATCTTTGATACGCTTTGCACGCGCATCAAGATGGTGTATAACCCTTTGTGGAATTTGGAAATAGACTAAAAGAGCCAAAAAAAGAACTAACCCAACAAATGCCCAAAAAGTATCAGTCATCTTTGTCTTCCTCAATAATCCGCAGTTTTAACAACTGAACGAACAGCCTCTTTGCTAATATCAACGTCAATCAATTTTTTCACAATTTCAAGAGCTACTTCTTCAGCGATAGAACCAACATTTTGCATCGCTTTATCCCGAATTTTTGCTATCTGTTTTTCAGCATCTGCGAGTTTTTTCTCTAAACTCTCTTCAATTTCTTTCCGTTCAAGCTCTGCCTTTTCTTTTAATTCTTCACTAGCTACCTGCGCTATAGCCTGCGCATTCAAACGCGCTTCTGCTAATTTCCGCTCATAAGTTTCAACGACAATGTCTGCTTCCTGCTTCATGCGCATTGCCTGATCTAAATCAGATGCGATTCGATCTCGCCGTGTTTCAATAACACCACCAATACGTGGTACAATTACACGAGAGATAAAAAGATAAAAAAGACCGAAAGAAATTGCCAACCAGAAAAAATGCGAACCAAAATGCACAAAATCAAAAGGCGGAAACACACGATTTGCATGCTCTGCCACCTTTTTAATATGTTCTATCGACGTTTCAGTGTTCTGTGCATAAGCGCTTGAAACAAACATCTTCTTTCATCCTTTAAATAGCTTATTAAAGCCCTCTATAACCGATGATAACTGACTGACATCTCTCTGGCATCTCTCTGGCATCTCTCTGGTTAAGAGCTAAAAGGGTAAATCTTTCCTCATGCAAGAACAGATATACCCTTTTGATGATGATCAAACCCCAAAAAGAAGTAATAAAGCAATGAGCAATGAAAAAATTCCCAAAGCTTCTGTTACAGCAAAACCAAAGACGAGACGTCCAAACTGACTATCTGCTGCTGATGGATTTCGTAATGCACCAGAAAGATAGCTACCAAAAATATTACCAAGTCCTAAAGCTGTTCCAGCCATACCAAAGCAAGCAAGACCAGCGCCAATATATTTTGCTGCAAGCACCATTTCCATGTTATTCTCCTTTAAAGCGAAATTGCATTATTCGACGGAATAACCGCCAGTTTTATTAATGTCCTGGATGAATTGCATCATTAAGATACATACAAGTTAAAACCGTAAAGACGTAAGCCTGAAGGAATGCGACCAAAAACTCAAGTGCAGTAATTGCTACAGTCATAATAAGCGGTAAAACCGAACCACCCACACCTACGAGTCCTACCCCAATCATTGAAACAACAAACCCAGAAAACACTTTAAGCGTAATATGACCAGCAAGCATATTCGCAAAAAGACGAAGAGAAAGACTAATTGGACGGGAGAGAAAAGAAATAACCTCAATCATTGTCACCAGAGGCAAAACCACAACAGGAACTCCACTGGGAACGAACAGTTTCAAAAAACTGACCCCATGCTTATAAAAGCCATAACCAATCACCGTCAAAATCACCACCATTGCTAACGAAAACGTGATCATGATTTGAGATGTAACCGTATAAAAATAAGGAAAGAGACCAATAAAGTTAGCAACTAAAATAAAAGTAAACAGAGAAAAAACTAAAGGAAAAAACTGCATCCCCTGCACACCAGATGATTCCCGCAGAGTCGATGCTACAAATTCATATGCCATTTCCGAAAGAGACTGCATCCGCGTTGGAACCAATCCACGACTCGATGACGAAATGAAGAGAAAAATAGAAGTTACAACAACCGTAAGGACTGTAAACAATGATACATTTGTAAACGATAAATCCATATTTCCTATGGAAATCTTAATCAGCCTTGAAACCTCAAACTGATGAATAGGATCTGGAGCGTGCGTTGTCACTTCAACCTCATTTATCGGACCTCTCGTTGGCCCCTTTATCTTGTTTTTGGCGCAATGCGCCTTTTTTTCCTAATTGACTGGAGGAAACATACCCCACAGACCGAAGAATACTCAATACACCAGCAGCAAACCCAAAGAAGAGAAAAAATACTAATCCCCAAGGCCATGAACCTGCTAACTTATCAAACCCCAACCCCAAAACAATACCAACTATAACACTTGCCAGAAACTCACTGGAAAGCTTAATTGCACCTGCCATCCTTCCTTGTGATTTTTCCCGCTTATTCTTATGCTCCCGCTTCTTTAATGCTTGCTTGCGCACTAAAGCTACGCTTAAATTCCTACTACGACATTCCAAATCCTCTGAATGAAGACACTCTCCTTGCTTTTCCTCTTCAGCCTCCTTACGGCTCATAACGGGTTTCTCGCCCATCGCCATCATTGGCTCCTTAATTAAAAAGCAACGTAAGAATACATTTCATAAAACCGTGTGCATCATATTGTTCCCGAATTTATTCGTCAAGATACTAAAAGAAATCTATCACAAGTTATCGTATAAATTTTATTGCAGAAATAACGTATTTTTCAATTTACATGCTTTCTTAAAAAGATATTCTGAGCACCTAAACCGATTTCACGACAGCACCCGTGAATGTATAACAAAAGTTCCCGTGAATAATATAAAACTCATAGAACAACCATTTTTACGCTTAACGAAAGGTGTCAACTGATACCATCTTATTTTCCGGCTCCCAATGTTATATCAATCCTAGTTTTGAAAGAGAACATAGAAAGCTAAAAAACAGTATGAGAGCGTTAGTTTACACCTTTTATTCAAATAAACTTGCACTTTTTATTTTATGAAAATGATAATAATCAATGGTTTCTATATGATCCTATTCGCAAAGTATTTTACATATGCCATTACAGGCCCCATCACGAAATGAGCTTGAGGGTATTAAGAGAAGTTCCTTTAAATACAAGATATTAATAAATCTAAAATTTCAAATAGATTAAGCCAATAGAACACAATAAAATTTAAATACGATTACCATACCACTTTATACAATTTTAATCCACTTTTATGAACTTCGCTCTTTACAATTGAATATCGGTAGATTTAGCAAGTATTTTTGCTTTTTATTCAGACAAAACTATCGTAAGCAAAAGCGCTTATTCATAATCTTTATTTTTATGAAACGATAATCTAATACTGCTTTTCACACAAGCATCATAATTATATTCCCCTACCCTCATATTGCATCTATTCTTGCACTTAAATAACCCATTAAGAGGATTATGTACTCTTTCTTAAATACTCCCTATCACACTCTTCTCATGACATGCAAATAAATGATCATCAATAAAATTAAAACTTTAGCAAATAAAATTTTAATTTTATGAAAAGAAAGATCATTGAAAAAACTTACTTTTAAGATTCTTAAGTATAGATTTCATTCACTCAAAAAATTAAAGAGTTATCATTTCTTCTTGGAACGTGTCGCAAAAGGATTATCAGAGGCTCGTAATGATATGCGAACGGGTATACCAGACATATCAAATGTTTCACGTAACCCATTGACAAGATAACGCAAATACGACTGTGGCATACTTTTGGGACGCGAGCAAGAAATCATAAATCCAGGAGGACGTGTCTTAACCTGTGTGATGTATTTAACCTTAAGTCGACGTCCAGAAACCGCAGGAGGTGGATGATGTGCCACAACAGTTCCAAGCCATTGGTTCAATTTAGCCGTCGAAATGCGACGATTCCATACACGGTGCATCATCATGACATTTTCCATCAGTTTATCAATCCCTTGACCATATTGTCCTGATAAAGGAACGGCTCTCAAACCACGAACTTGAGGAAGAAATCGAGCACATTTTTCATGCAAATCAATCAATGTAGTCTGACTGTTTTCAATAAGGTCCCACTTATTGAAAGCAATAACTGGAACACGCCCTTCACGAATCACAAGATCAGCAATTTGTAAATCCTGCTTTTCAAAAGGTATCGTTGCATCAAAAACAATGACCACCACTTCTGCAAAACGAATAGCACGCAAAGTATCTGCAACAGATAGTTTTTCTAATTTTTCTTGAATTCTCGATTTTCGACGTAAACCCGCAGTATCAAAAAGTTTAATATGACGACCACGCCATTCCCAATCTACAGAAATAGAATCACGCGTGAGTCCTGCTTCTGGTCCTGTTAACAATCGCTCTTGTTTCAACATACTATTAATAAGAGTGGATTTTCCTGTATTGGGACGCCCCGCAATCGCAATCCTAATGGGCTTACTTTCATCGTAAATAAGCTCCTCTTCTTCCAAATCCTTTACATCATCACCAACAGATGCAGGCTGTATCATCCTATTTTCTTCTTTGTTGTTGCCAAAAGCATGCTCTGACCCAACAGCATCTATAATTGCATCACGCAGATCACTAAGTCCCAAACCATGTTCAGCCGATATTGGGCACGGCTCTCCCAAACCTAATGACCACGCCTCATACTCTCCTCCTGTTGCCGCTCTTGACTCAGACTTATTGGCAACAAGCACAATTGGCTTTCCTGATTTGCGAACCAATGAAGAAAAATTTAAATCACTTGGTGTTATTCCGCTCTTTGCATCAAATACAAATAAAATAAGATCCGCTTCATCAATTGCAACTTTTGTATGAGAACGCATACGCCCCTCGAGTGTATGATCACCTGCTTCTTCCAGCCCAGCCGTATCAATCACATCAAAACGTAGATCTTGAAGTTTTGCCGCATGAATACGCCGATCACGTGTTACACCAGGCTTATCATCAACCAAAGCCAATTTTTGCCCAACCAAACGATTAAATAGTGTCGACTTCCCAACATTGGGACGACCAATGATAGCAATGGTAAGGCTCATCGATTTATTCCTTATTTGCCTTGCCCTCAGCTTGTATAAGCTCAAGCATCATTCGAGCCCGATCTGTTATTTTTGAACCCAAAGCACCTTCTTCAGAATTTTTTTTAAAATAATAAACCGCCTCATCCATTTTATCCGCCTTATAGGCAGCTAAGCCTAAAGCTTCTCTTGCAGACATACGCATAGGATCGGTATCACTTGCCATATCTTTGATGCGCTTTTCAACATCAGCTAATGTCCCTGTATCAACCAGAATATAAGCCGCCCGAATTTTTGCAACTTTCTGCAAAATCTGCGGTGCTTTCTCATCCGCTGCAATAGAATCAAAGATCTCCACTGACTTAATAATATCACCTTTCTCCATGAGTAAAGAAGCCTCACGTAAACGAGCAAGAAAAGGATACCCCCCAAAATGAGAGGTTTTAACAGTTTCTAATTGCTTTATCGCTTTATCAAAATCACGTGTATTCGCAAGATCAAGACTCTTTACAAATGCATCACCAATATAACCAGCTTTCTTTATTTGCGTATGATGATAAACTTGATAAGCAACTATCATGAATATAAAAAGAATAACTGCTCCAATAATTGAAAAACCATACCGTCTCCAAAAAGCAAGCGCCTTTTCCTGACGAAATTCTGCATTCACTTCAGCAATAAAACTATCATACGACATATATCATACCTTGAAAAAAGTTACTTTATCTGTGCTTTTACGCATAAATGGATAAAGATGGTAGCCCTAATTAACTAAAAATCTTTAAATTGCTCGTTTATTTATTTTAAATCAACATGTAGCCAATTCAATCGGATTTTTGCAACAGTCTTAATCGAAAATGATATAAGCACCCTGTTTGTACATATTACAGCTTTTACATATATTGAGTCTTATGAAAAATTCACTGCCTTAATATTTATCATGATTGCCTATCATCTCAAGCAGATTTTCTCCCCATTATATAGCGAGATAATCTTTTAAAGTCTTCAACCGCAATCGTTGGTTGTATTGGATTATAGAATTATAATAGAAAAACCACTTCTTGAAAAAAGGTAAATTTCCATGAAAGTCCCTTAAAACCCAATAAATAAATTTTTATTTGTATCAAAAATACCGAAGCGCCATGATTAAAGTGTGGTATAATTCCAAATCTTCAGTTAAAGCTCTTTATATAAAGTGTATCCCTTCAACTTATCTTCATACGATTAACAACCTTTTGTAATTGATCCTTAAAGTTTCTAAAAATATCCTATTGTAAGGGCCAAACCCACATAAGCATTGGAACAGCAATAATAACGATCAACACCGCCAATGGAGCACCCAAACGTGGATAATCACTAAAACGATATCCTCCTGGCGCCATCACGAGCATATTACTTTGATGTCCAATAGGTGTAAGAAACTCACATCCCGCACCAATTGCAACAGCCATCAAAAAAGCTTCAGGCTTATAATGAAGGGAATGAGCAAAACTTGACGCAATTGGTGCTACCATCATCACTGTTGCTGCATTATTCAAAAATGGCGTAACCAACATAGCTGTCACCAACATAAGCGCTAAAGCACCAGATGGCGGGAAAAATATTGCCAATTGGCTCAGCCATTGACCAATGAGATCCGTACATCCTGTTTTCTCTAACGCTTCACTCACTGGAATAAGAGCCGCTAATAGTACGAGTATTGGACCATCTAATGCCTGATACAGATCACGCGCGGGCAAAACACGAAAGATCACCATTGCTGCAGCAGCAGAAAAGAAAGAAAAAGCAACTGGAACAATATGAAAAGCTGTAAAAATAATTGCTATAAATAAAACAGCTAAAGAGATGAAACCATGTCGTAAATTTCCAAACACAATATTTCGTTTTGCTAGGGGCAAGCATTTCAATTCTCTTAATAAATTGGGAATAATTGCATCCTGTCCTTGCAAAACAATCACATCTCCAAGATGGAAAATAATATCATCAAGTCTTCCCCGCACCCTTTCATGTTGACGACTTAACGCAAGTAAATTTACATTATAGCGATCAAATAGGGAAAACTCTTTCGCACTAATACCAATAAGAGGTGAATTATGGGTAATGACTGCTTCAATAATATCAATGTCACTGTCCTTATCACCTGCAGCAATAGTTCGCCCCTTAGAAAACTCTAAACGAGCAGAGTTCATCACGCTATCTAACCCTGTATGTGACCCTTCCAGCAAAATAATATCATTTTCAGACAAAACAAAATCTGGTAATGGTGAAATAGATACTTTGTTTCTGATAATTTGAATTACCATCACATCACCACTTGATGGCTTAACCAAATCAACAATATTTTTCCCCACAATCGGTGAATTTATTGGAATATGCACTTCTGCAACATAATTACGGATATCAATGGCATCATCAAATGATACACCTGAACGCACACGCACAGGCAAAAGCCAATAAAAACAGACCAAATATACAACACCAGCCGTCGCAATAACCGCACCAACTGGTGTAAAATCAAACATAGTAAAAGGTGTTCCTGCTAAACGTTCTTGCATCGCTGAAATAACAACATTAGGAGATGTTCCTATCTGTGTCATAAGCCCTCCCAACAAAGAACCAAAGGCCATGGGCATCAAAAAGACAGAAGGAGAAACCTGAGAACGACGTGCAAACTGAAAAGCTATCGGAAGCATAATCGCCAAAGCACCAATGTTTTTAACAAACATTGATAATACGACAACAGAAAGAACCAAAAAAGCTAATTGAAGACGCACCGATTTCACATCTGGCCATATCCGTTGAATAATAAATTCCATTATACCAGAGCGAGATACAGCAGTACTGACAACAAACACACTCCCCACGATAATAACGATATCATTACTAAAACCGCTAAACGCTTCCTTCGGGCTAACAAGACCAAGGGCACAAGCTATTAATAATGTACAAATAGCAACAAGATCATAACGAAATCGATCCCAAATAAAAACAACCATCATGAGACCAATGATCGAAAAGGCCATTATTTGATTTTCTGTCATAACACTCACTTCTCCCCATTAAATTAATGAACAAAAACATATCTTTTATGTTTTAAATATTCCTATAAACAGCAGCAAGATAAAAGCAGACATCGGAATATTTTAGGATAATTTTAAAGTGATAAAAAATTATGATGCGCATAAACTCACCTCTCCTTATTATGCGTGCTTTTCTATAAAGTGCTGAACCCAAAGAAAATTGATAAAAGTTGATAAAGCTATATTGCAAAAAAGATGAGAATAACTCTAATATAGAGCGTAGATAATTGTTGAAACTGGTACACGCTATATTTAAACCTTTGTCGTTGCTTAAAAGAATTTATCTTCACTCTCAATTCACAGAGTGATAAAAATGAAAGAAGAAAGAATGGTCAATCTTAATAGTGGGTATCAAAGTAACCTCAGATATTGGCTCACTTGCATTATTGGATTTGTTGCTATCTTGGCAATTATAATTGTTGGTGGATTTTATATCGCAAAACCCTATCTTGACAGTTTTGTAAGACAAGAAATAGCCCGTCGTGCCATAAAAGCCGAAACATCTGAAGTAAGCATTCTAGGTAAAGTCAACTTGAAGAATGTGACATTACCCGTTCCAGCTGGTACATCACTTAAAATTGGTGCCATTTCTGCCCGTCCTCCTCTTTCCTTTATTCCCGGAACTTTTACATTTTATAATGTTGATTTAAAGCATAATAATATTCATGTGCAAATTCCCCAAATTTCTCTTCGGAGTGTATCCCTAAAAGAAAAAGATAGAACGATAACATCACGTCTTTTACAATCAATGATGCGTATTGAGCTTTCCTCAATTATTGCTCCCAATATACAACTTTCTATAGAAAATAAAAATAACCAAACAGAAACGGTTGAAATCAAGAATTTCCAGCTTTCTGATTTTAGAAATAACCATATCCGTTCAGTTAGTATCAAAAATATGGATCTTAAAACGGTCGTAGCAAATGGTGCCAAACAGATGCAACTTATGGCTAAAAGTGATACAATAAAAGCCCATGATATCGACATCAACTATGCCTATTCTATCATTTTTGGAAAAAACAATGCTCTCAATCAAGGTAAAACCGTTACTGGCCCCATTTCTCTGAATAATATAAGTGTTGATATTTTTGAAGAAGCAGAAAAAAATAGCTCTTTCTTCCTTGGGCAGTTTAAAACATCTGGTTTAAAGATGAAACCGCTTGAACAAACTCCTGAAAAATTAATCAAAGCTTATCTTAATGCAAGAAAAGAGAATAATAAAATCGCTGAAAAAGTTGCACAAAATGGTCTTCTTCTAAACATACTGCTCGCCATTACCTCAGCGGATGCCAAAGTTGATAATATCACCGTTGATATACCGCAGTTGAAAGCAACGCTCGAATCATTCCAATTCAAACCAAGTTTGTGGAAACAACCTATCCCTAAAAAGCTTTTTCTTTCTCTCAACAACCTTTCCATTCTACCTAAAAAAATGAATGAAAAAGACTTAGAGTTTTTTAAAAATCTGAACTTTGAGCGCTTTAATGTTTCAGGAAAAGTTGATATTTCTTACGATGAAAAAAAACGTATGCTCTTTCTTGATACAATGTCTTTCAATATGAAAGACGTTGGATCTGGAGATATATCGGCTAAGGTTATTGATGTTGATGAAAAGCTTTTTTCTGGTCAGAAAAATATAATGATTGCTGCGTCTCAAGATCTTGGCATCAATGAAATTGATATACAATATACTGATGCAGGTTTCATTGATAAGCTTTTTTCTTATCTTGCGCAAAATCTTAATGACAGCCAACATGATCTTAAAAAGGAACTTTATGACGATTTCTATCTAATGATGACGCAGACCCCAAAAATTCTGCTAAAAAATCATGACGAAGCAGAAAAAATTTCAAAATCCTTAGGAGAATTTGCTAAAAATCCACAAACATTGATCGTGAAAATTAAAGCAAAAGATAATAAAGGTCTCGCAATAGTTGATCTCGAATCTGCTCTACAAAATGATCTATCCAAGGCTTTAAGCAAAGTACATCTTACTATTAAAAATGAAGCATCGCCTTAAACATTTTGTGCTTTAAACATGATGATCTTGTCTATAAATTAAGAACTTTATTCCTCTTTTTTCTTTTATATGATACAGAAGGTATCATACAGAGTTATTTATACAGAGAATATAGAATCTAAAATTGTCGATGCTTGGAGTTGTTCATGTCTGGTTTATCTTCAAATCGCCTGCCTAATCGCGCTTCTCGTGTCACCAATCAAGCGCTTTCTGCTATCGAGCGTTTTCTCCATATTGAAGCTCTTAGTGGTGTTGTTCTTTTATTAGCTGCTGCTTCTGCACTTATTTTTGCCAATTCTAAATATGCAGCTTTCTATGAATCTTTTTGGCATACACCTCTTGGCTTTAATTTGGGTCATTTCACTCTTTCATGGGATTTACATTTCTGGGTTAATGATGCCCTTATGACTATTTTCTTTCTCGTCGCAGGAATGGAAATTCGACGAGAAATTCATGAAGGTGCTCTTGCCGATTTTAAACAAGCAATCTTACCAATTGTTGCTGCAATAGGGGGCGTTTGTGTTCCTGCAATTATTTACTTTATCTTCAATTTTAACGAGGGACATATGCGCGGTTGGGCTGTGCCAACAGCAACAGATATTGCCTTTGCTCTAGGTATTCTAGCTCTTCTCGGAAAAAAAATTCCTTCTAATCTTCATATTATTCTTCTATCATTAGCGATTATTGACGATATTATCGCTGTTCTTATTATTGCTTTTTTCTACTCAACAAACATTGATCCTAGCGGTTTAATGATTGCAGGAGCGGGTATTGCTTTGGTACTATTTTTTCAGTGGATCGGGCTTGCATCAGCATGGCTTTACATTTTACCTGGTGCAATCATTTGGTGGGGTTTAATGGCAACAGGCGTTCACCCATCGCTTGCTGGCGTAATCTTAGGGATGATGACTCCCGTTCTTCCTACCCGTACTCTTGTAGCGCCACTCACCATGCTCAGTAACGCTATGCAAATTCTTCAAGAAAAAAATACAAAAACAGATCTGCATCATATTTCAACAGCATTAAAAAAGATGCGCAAAGGACAACGGGCCATGATTGCCCCAGTAACTCGTGTTCAAAAAGCATTGCATCCATGGGTTGCATACGTTATCATGCCAGTTTTTGCCTTCGCAAATGCAGGAGTAAGTTTTGCAAACTTTGATCTTTCTTCTGACAAATCATTCTTGATTGTTCTGGGTGTTGTCATTGGTCTTTTCATCGGTAAGCCTCTTGGTATTATCACTGCCAGTTATATAGCTGTAAAATCAGGACTATGCCGCCTACCCCCTCATATGACCTGGACAGGTGTTTTACTCATTGGTTTTTTAGCAGGAATTGGCTTTACAATGTCTATCTTTGTTTCAATGCTCGCTTTTAAAGATATTATTCTGCTTGATGCGGCAAAAATTGGGGTCCTTTGTGGCTCTGGTTTATCTGCCCTTATAGGTCTGGGATATGGATTTATTTATATTAAGCGCAATAAAGGAATTTCTCATAGTTCCTAACAAACTAACTGAAAATACATTTTTATGCAGAAATTCTAAAAAGTAATTTTGCCCATTTGTTCGATTCAGACGATATTTAATGTAAAATCCGTTGTCTCGCCTCATCTTTACACTTATGAAGGAGAAAACTAACGTCATCATACTATTTACTAGCCTCTAATGTTGCAACAACCTTTGACACTCGAGAGGAATCATAAGAGATATTTTTATTCCTTTCTTCAATAATCTTTTACTCATGTACCAGCTCCACTCATGATATACACAGAAATGGTTTTAATTGTTTCAATAAAGGCTTCGTGGTTTCAGAAAAGCTGTTTTTTATTGGGACTATGATTCACTATAAAGAAGAATTTAATTATTATAAATCAATATCTTATGTTTAATAATAAGAAAAAGATAAGAATAAGCAAAGTTCAATAATCAGTTAAGTAATTCCATGGCTTATTTTTCCCAATAAACCACCCTCCTCGTTATTGATTTTATTGCCGGTATTCTAAACAACTTTAATTTTTATCTTCTTAAAAGCACATTATTTTTGGATAAAAATATTCCCGTTTTTTATCATCGACACATCACTTGTCTCACTCCATGAAAGAATTAAACTTGAAGCATGCTTCCATAGGAAGCACTCTAGTTTATGTAATTAACTCGCGGGAAAAAAGAAAACCCTAGTCATTTAGACTATTCTAAAACATATGATTGGTGGAAAAATAGAGCATGTATATCGTTGTTCTCCCCTTTTCCCGCTCTTATTTGATATTTATTTTCTTTTTGTTTAAAGAGCTCGCTCTATATTTCTTGATACCATAAAATACTCTTCACAGATAATTTAAAAAGCAATATTTCCGAGACTTTCGAATTTATACAACGCCACATAAAATACAAAAAGAGTAAAATAATATGGCTATATTTCTCACAAGAAGAGTTTTGCTTACAAAGACCACCATTTGCAAAATATGTAAACACGATAAAGAAACTAGCACGATATACTGAAAAAACGGAAGAATGTATTTCATGCGTGGTTGGCAGTATGACACAGAAAATACTTATAATAAAGTAGTTAAAGGAAGAAAGTTAACCTAAAGAACATATGGAGGTATCAAAAACTTTGAAAATCTTAATTATAATTCAAAAAAGAGAAATAGACATGAAAAAAATTTAATTAATAAAAGCAACACACTTGTAACATTATCATTAATTTTGATCTATAGTTACATAATTTTATGAAAAGTACTTCTGAAGAAGCTATAAACGCATAAGATATAGTAATTTTATAACGTATAGCGTAAATATAAATATTGTCTATAGAGATAGATTTTTTTATTGCCTCATAATATGGAAAAAATTAACTTTTCAAGATACACATAAAGTCATAAACAATCATTTGAAGATAAACTAAACATCTATAGAAAATACATCACCAATTTTACTTTTGGTAATTCCATCACTAATCTAATGAGCTCTAATTTCTCTAAGATTTATAATATTAAATCTGTATTGACGGGGCTGTCCCTCATGCAACATGCATCTTTTGAATAAACACTGCGCACTGCTCCTTATTCCATTAAGGCTTATCGTAAAGACTTCTCCATCCCTCTCTATAGGCTCTAAAACGTTTATAGACGGCATATTTTTTATCCCTTCTTAAACAGTTTTTTACCCAAACATCTTTCTCTTGTAATGTATAAGTGACCATTTTTAAATTCATCATGAACAAGTTTAAAATGAGAGAGTTTTGCTGTATTAAATATTCTATTTAAGTTAAAAATATAAATTGTTCTTAACAAAAATTATTAACATATATTAAAGCTTTATGTTATTGAAACTTTATTGAAACTAAAAAATACTTATCCCTTATCAAGAGCATAAACAGCATGTAATGTTCTAACCGCAAGTTCAGTGTAAGCACTATCAATCAAAATAGAAATTTTAATTTCTGAAGTCGTAATTGCTTGAATGTTAATACCCTTTTCAGCCAAAGCCTTAAATGCTGTAGCGGCAACACCTGCATGGCTACGCATTCCAATACCAATCACAGATACCTTGGCGAGATCGCCTTCAAATTGGAGAACATCAAATCCAATTTCTTTGCGATTCTTCTCAAGAAGTGTAACGGCTTTTTCTACATCTGATGATGGTACAGTAAAAGTCATATCAGTTTTTGAGCCATCTTCAGAAATATTTTGCACAATCATATCAACATTAATGCGTTCTTCAGCCAAGGGACCAAAAATTGCTGCCGAAATCCCTGGACGATCGGCAAGCCGACGAAGGGAAATTTGTGCTTCATCTTTGGCAAAAGCAATACCAGTAACATTTTGTTGTTCCACAATTTCATCCTCATCGCAAATAAGTGTTCCAGAAGAACTTATTGAATCCTCCATGCCTAACGCATCAGGATCCTCAAAACTTGAACGCACAAAGGTACGAACCTTATGAACCATTGCTAATTCAACAGAACGAACCTGTAAAACCTTTGCACCAAGAGAAGCCATTTCTAGCATTTCTTCAAAAGCTACTTTTGGTAAACGACGCGCTTTCGGTTCTATACGTGGATCCGTTGTATAAACACCATCCACATCCGTATAAATATCACAGCGATCAGCTTGTACAGCAGCGGCTATAGCAACAGCACTTGTATCTGATCCCCCACGCCCTAAGGTAGAAATCCGGTTATCCGGAGCTAACCCCTGAAAACCAGCAATAACGGCAACCTGACCTTCCTGAAAACACTCGATTAAAAAAGATCCATCAATATTAGTAATACGTGCACGGCCATGCGCATTGTCTGTATGAATAGGAATTTGCCAACCAAGCCATGAACGTGCATTCACCCCCATTTCTTGAAGTGTCAAAGCCAACAATCCTGAAGTAACCTGTTCACCAGAAGCAACCACAACATCATATTCACGAGCATCTCTATGCATGGAGGAAGCATCACTCGTCCACTGAACAAGTTCATTTGTTTTACCAGCCATCGCAGATACGACAACGGCAACCTCATTGCCTGCATCAACCTCTCTTTTGACATGCCGTGCAACATTATGAATACATTCAATGTTTGCTACAGATGTTCCACCAAATTTCATGACAATGCGCGCCATTAATAACACTCTTACCTTTACATCTCTTATCTCAAACAGTAATGAGAATTAGATGCTGTATCAACTAACCATTTTCTCGACATAGCGAATATCTATCATTTGTGCAAGTTTCATTATGATTATATTAATTTCTCTTGACTTTGTATAAAATCTACTTGACCTGATCATTAAAAATAAAAGGAAGGCAACATGATCGATGAAACACAAACAACTATTGATCAAAGTGAAATTGATCACTTTTCACGTATTGCTACAGAATGGTGGAATCCACAAGGAAAATTTCGACCTCTTCACCAATTTAACCCAACACGCCTTGCTTACATCAGAGAAAAAATCTGTTTAGAGTTTAATCGTGACCCTTCTTCACTTACGCCCTTTCACAATTTGAAAATTCTTGATATTGGCTGTGGAGGAGGCTTGTTATCTGAACCAATGGCACGTCTTGGTGCTATGGTTGTAGGCGTTGATGCTGCACAAACAAATATTGAAGTCGCAAAAACCCATGCTGCTCAAAATGACCTTTCCATTGATTACCGCACGACGACAGCAGAAGTACTTGCCAATGAAGGAGAAAAATTTGATATTATCCTTAATATGGAAGTTGTTGAACATGTCGCTGACGTTAATCTCTTCATAGCAGCTACAGCAAAAATGTTGAAACCACAAGGGTTGATGTTTGTCTCAACACTCAACCGCACATGGAAAGCATGGGGGCTTGCTATTGTAGGCGCTGAATATATTCTACGTTGGCTTCCTAAAGGAACCCACGATTATAAAAAATTCCTAAAACCTCTAGAACTTAAAAATTTCTTATCAAAAAACGCTCTGACTGTCATTGATGAGATAGGTATTACTTATAACCCTTTAAACGACAGCTGGAATCGCTCAAAAGACATGGGTGTTAACTATCTCCTTCTCGCAAAAAGGTCGTAAGGATATGTAATTTACAAATATTATATGCCTTGTAATAAAGAATTCAGCTTTCCCTCAGCCTCTAAAGCATAAAGATCATCACAACCGCCAACGTGATAATCATCTATGAAAATTTGTGGAAATGTATTACGTCCATTTGCACGCTGTACCATTTCTTGGCGAAGGGATGTGGAAGCATCAATATCTGTATACTTTACGCCTTTTTTATTAAGCAAATCACGTGCTTTTGTACAATAAGGACAGTTAGGGCGTGTATAAATTATTATCTCTTTCATAGTATTATCCTCCAATATTTTTTAATAATATTCACTTTAAATTCCTCTTAAGAAGAGGGAAAAATAGAATCTTCTTTGAGAACACGCGAAAATGTTAGCACATCAACCTGTCGTGCACCTGCATCTTTTAATGCAGCAGCTGCTGCTGTAACTGTTGCACCTGTTGTAAATACATCATCAATCAGCAAAACAGAACATCCTTTGAGATATTTTTTAACTTTATGCGAAACCTTAAAAGCATTTTTTACGTTAAGTTTTCTCTCTCTTGAAGAAAGACTAACCTGCGGACGGGTATGCCGACAACGAACAAGCCAACTCGGTTTTAAAAGCTTTTTTTGTGATGCTGCAATATAACGTGCAAGCTCAGCAGATTGATTATAACGCCTCTCCCAAAAACGACGAAAATGCAATGGAATGGGAATAATAACATCACAATCATCAATAACCTCGCGTCCAGCAAACATCATCCAATTGGCCATAAATAATGCCAATTCTATATGATCACCATATTTTAAGCGCGTTACTAAAGTTCGTGCAAGCCCTTTATGAACAATGACTGAGCGAACACGTGAAAAAGGATGAGTATTACGGAGTGCTTCACCACTAAGAAAACCATCCCCCATATCACAAACAAAAGGAGTCCCCATAACAGGACAATAAGGTTTCGTGATAAATTGAAGGTCTTTCCAACATTCGGAGCAAATCGTACCATAAGTAGAAACATTTTGCTTACATCCAGGACAAATTGGTGGATAAAGCATCGTTTTCAAGCGTTCAACGAACTTACTTAGTATATCCCCGCTATTTAACGCCGCTTCTCGAAAATACAACATTATAAATTTAGGCTTTTACAAGTTTCCCTCAGAACAAAAGTTCCTTTGTATTTCCTCAATTTATAATTTTAATTCCTTTAAAAACTCTTACCTTCTATAAATTTATTTTCTTTCATATTATAAACTTGACAGAGCTTGCACAAATAATGAACCTTTTCAAAATATATTCTTTCATAGATCGAAAGTGTTCCACAATATGTCGCATCCTTTAATTTTTGATCATAACCGCATTGAACAATTCCGAAAACGTGCCTTTCAAAAAGCAAAAAAAGGATGTGACTTTTTACTCTCTCACATGGCAGAAGATCTCTATAAACGCCTTAGCACTGTTGATCGCCTCTTTACATTAGCTCTTGATTTACACAGCCATACAGACCTTGCTGCGCAAGCTTTAATGAAATCTGGAAAAGTTTGTTCCATAGAACGCATTGAAACCGATACGCTTTATCAAAGCCATGATAAAAAATTCTATTTACGTCATCGAGAATTTCTTGATTTACCTCAAAGTTACTGTGACCTTATTGTTTCACTTCTTTCATTACAATTGACCAATGATACCCCTGGTGTTCTAAGCCAGATAAAAAATACCCTTAAACCAGATGGCTTATTTCTTGCTGTTATGGCAGGAGCTGGTACATTAAGAGAATTGCGGGAAAGCCTGCTGCAAGCTGAAAGTGAAATTTATGGTGGAGCAAGCCCTAGGATCTACCCTTTTGCCGACATTCGTGATGCAGGCGCTCTTTTACAGCGTGTTGGCTTTGCCCTGCCTGTAGCAGACGTTGAAGATATCACAATACGTTATAATACAATGTTTGACCTTATGCACGATCTTAAAGCTATGGGAATGCAAAATGCACTCATCAATCGTTCACGACGCCCTGTATCCAAACGTTTTTTTCTCCGCGCAGCTGAAATCTATGCACAACAATTTAGTGATCCTGATGGACGTATTCGTGCACATTTTTCTTTCATCTGGCTCTCTGGTTGGGCTCCTCATCCCAACCAACAAAAACCCCTACAACCTGGTTCAGCGCAAATATCTCTTACAGATGTTTTACAGCCAAAAAAAATATAACCTAAAATTATTTTTTTAAAATACTTTTATCTGTTGTCCGTAATATTTGACTAGTGACCGTTCCAGCTATCATTGAATCGCTCACGTTTAGAGCAGTCCGTCCCATATCAATTAGCGGTTCAATAGAGATAAGTACAGCAACCAAAGTAACAGGAAGCCCCATAATTGGTAACACAATCAATGCAGCGAAAATAGCACCTCCCCCCACACCAGCAACACCAATAGAACTCAATGTTACAACACCAATAAGCGTAGCAATCCAAGTAGGATCAAGAGGATTAATACCCATAGAGGGTGCAATCATGGTCGCAAGCATCGCTGGATAAAGACCAGCACAACCATTTTGTCCAATTGTTGCCCCAAAAGAAGCTGCAAAACTCGCAATGGATTGTGGTACACCTATCCACTGTGTTTGCGCTTCAATATTCAAAGGAATACTTGCAGCACTTGAACGACTGCTAAAAGCAAATGTTAAAACTGGTAAAACCTTTTTGAAAAAACGAAAGGGATTAATCCCAGAAATACCAAGCAATACACCATGAATTCCAAAAATTAAAATAATACCGACATAAGAAGCAATAATAAAAACCAGTAAATTTAAAATATCTGCAATACGCGATATTGCTCCTACTTTCGTCATAAGTGCAAAAATACCATAAGGCGTCAAAGCAATCACAATACGGACTAACCGCATAATCCAAGCTTGTGCCACTTGAATAAATAAAAGCGCTTTTTCTCCTTTTTCTGGCTCATCTTTCTTTAAAAGAAGAACCGATGCACCTAAAAATGACGCAAAAATAACAACACTGATAATTGACGTACGTTTAGCTCCACTCAACTCAGCAAATGGATTTTTAGGAATCATAGACAAAATCATCTTTGGTATATTCATATCTCCAAGTTTAGAAATATGACCTTCAAGAAGAGCAGAAACATTTTGCCCTTCATGCACCAAACCCTCGGTTGTTAATCCAAAAAAATTAACCACAAGCACACCAACCAATGCTGAAAGAGCCGTTGTAAAAAGCAATATTGAAATTGTTATTATACTCATCTTTCCAACAGCATAAACAGAATGTAAATGAGCAACTGCTGAAACGATAGAAATAAAAACCAGTGGCATAACAATCATTTGCAACAATAAAATATAGCCTTCACCGACAATGTTAAACCATTCAACGGATTTCAATAAAGTGCTTTCACCCTCTCCATAAATAAACTGCAAAACACTTCCAAAAATCAAGCCAAGGATAAGCCATAGCATAACACGTAGTGAAAGACTCCATTGCATTTTCTTACTTTGAGAAACCAATAATAAAAAAATAACAAATAGAAATAAATTGACGAAAAAATTAAATGTCATTGTCTATGCTCACTATTATTATGGTTGACATAAATAATCTGCATAATTCAAAATCAATGCATGATATTTAAAATTAATCTATAAAGCTTACAAGGCTTTTACAAAATCATTATTTTTTTAATTTATAGATTAAAAGAGAATTTTTTATCTACTAATAACTGTTTAAAGAAAATAAATAAAATTATTTTCTTATTCTTTAAATTTATGCTCTTATAAAATAGTTAAATAAGAAAAATATAAACAACATTCATTGCATCTTAATACTGAATAATTCCAGCGTATCTTATCCTATAAATGTCCTTACCACTCTCTTTTGCTATTTGAACTGAAGCGAGCTTTCCAAGAAAAGATGAATTAACAATCGAACATTCATGATTTTTCTAGAAAATACACCAACAAGCTACTTCTGCTCATTTTATGGACTGCACTCTCAATAGCTTTGATCAGCACTTCAAGTATAATTATTTTATTGAAAATACCTTTTATACATTCTTTCTTTGCTCTCAATGAAAGCTTTTTTATTTTTCAAAATTCTTTTTATAGTCATAAAAAGGTTTTGAAAGACAACATGTTGATTTATAATTATAATTTACTGTTTGCATATTAAATGAGAGTCCCGAATCACATAAGATTCTCTCATTTCAAACCTGTTTATCTTGAATCAATCAAAATCATTTGCTTGCACGTCACAAGCAGGGCAGGTATGTGGATAAAAAGGTATAAGAAAGGAGTAGAAATACCTCTTATGAAACGTCTTAATGCAAGAGTTGTCAAAACATTGAAGGGCGGAGCTTGAGCAGAAAATATAAATAATATGATTGCTTTTTATAATAGCGCAGTAAAACTTTTAACGATACCTATTCATATGCTGATCGAACAACACGTGCACGTGCTGTAGATAATTTTGTCATTTTAGATACAAAAAAAGATAAGTTGGAGTTATAATATTAAGCAAGGACTAATAAGAGGAAGGTTTTTGAATTTGAAGAGGCATGCCTCACGCAAAGTTCGTATCGCCCTTTTACACGACAATGGCTTTATTATAGTTGTATCTTCAATGATGGAGTTTTCAGATACCACATATATTCCCTATGGTGCCAGTAGTAGAAAATAGAGTAATACAAATTATAGGCATAGGAGCACGAAGCGTTTTTTCTGTGTTGATAGCTAAGAATTTGCCTAATATAGATGCAATAGATACAGGTCAATGCTTTCCACGGTATCTTTATAAAAACGTTGAATCTCTGTAACTGATCGTGATGAGAAACAGTCCCTTTTATTTACAAATTCTACAGAAGAAAACACAACAGCTGGTTTACAGAGGCGTGATGCCATTACGGATGCACTTTAAAGCTGCTTATCCTAGTGAGAGCATAACAAAGGCGGTTACAAATTTCTAGATAATGAAAACAATGGAAAAGACTGAGGGTATATGATTAAAATGAGAGGCTTTAAGCCTACAAATATTATAAATTTTATGAATAGTACAGTTATAAAGCATTAAAAGAAGCTTTAAAGTAAATTTACAATATATGGGAGATAATTAATCGTCTATAATAAATTGCGCTCATACTGATAAAAATTATTCTGCTATAGAAATGTTGTTCTTTTTTGAATTTTTATGCGTATTCAAACACTCATTCGTTACAAGCTCAATCTCTTTATCTCTTTCATCTTTATCAAGAATAATAGTATTTTAATATAATAACCCCTTTGCATACAAATAGTTATTTCTTATCTATGAATAGCTTATAATTTCATATAACCCTATGAAGATAATATTTTTATTTATTAATATTTAATGATGTAATTAACACATTCATTCTATATATTATCATCTTTATTTCTATCTATTTATATAATATATTTCTTTTTTCTATAAAAATAAGCTTGAGTTATACATACATAGATCTATCGGTATTTTTTCTACTGTCTTTTTAGCGCACTGAAAGATTGATATCATAATTTTTGTATAATAAAATGCTCTTTCATATAAGCATCGTATATTGAATTATAATAATTGACTATTAACCGCAAATTATATTTTTTTATCCCTTTTAAAAGTGAAAAATATTATTTTCAGACCTATTCATAAGTAGATGAGCCAAGTGAATAAAAAATGTTTGATAATAAGCTTTATCTCTTATGAACTATCTTTAGTACAAAAGGACAACATTACGATTACGGAAATATCGTGATATTATTGGGTATAAAAATCACACTGCCCAAGAGATTTTTGTATTGTATCCTTTCCGTTATGAGAAATGTTAAAAGCAAGGTAGGATATGCTCTCTAGAGCAAATGAGTGAATGAACCACCACGGTTATATGCATTTTTAAAAAAGTAGGAAGTATCTTTGCTTCAAATTTAATAGGCACATTCTAAAAATAAAGGTTCTACCGACTCATTCCAAATAGAATAGTAATGGGACAAAAATTTTTCAGCATCTGTTTGTCCCATTGCAACAACCTCTTCTAGAGGATTAAGAAAATTTGTTTCATCAAAACCATTCGTATCATACTGTTTGCGATTTTTTAAGCCTTTGCGAGCAATAGCGAGAGATTGACGTGCTAACTCTAAAAGAATAGTTTGACGAAAAGGAGTTCTTAACCCTTCTTTAGGAACGCGTTGGCGCAACTCTAAAACTTCTTCAAAACACCAATCTTTTGTCAAAGCCTCTGCCTCATTAAGTGCTTCCCTATCATAAAGAAGCCCAACCCAAAAAGCCGACAACGCACAAATGCGCTTCCAAGAACCGCAATCAGCTCCCCTCATTTCTAAAAATCTTTTTAAGCGGACTTCAGGAAATAACGTTGATAAGTGATTAATCCAATCTCCCATGTTTGGAATTGAATTTGCAACTTGTCCTTTTAATGCTCCATTCATAAACTGACGAAACGTTATGTGTGTACAATCATAGTAACGACCATCACGCACAACAAAATACATTGGAACATCAAGGGCCCATTCAACATAATCAACAAAACCAAAACGCTCAGAAAATATAAAGGGAAGAACGCCTGTCCTCTGATTATCCGTATTACGCCAAATTTCAGAACGCCACGACAAAAAGCCATTTGGGCGCCCTTCTGTAAAAGGTGAACTTGCAAATAATGCTGTTGCAATGGACTGTAGCTTCATGGACACTTGCATTTTTCGCCGCATATCACTTTCAGATGAAAAATCAAGATTAACCTGAACTGTTGATGTGCGATACATCATATTAAGACCATTATACCCCACTTTAGGCATATAATCAGTCATAATCTGATAACGTGATTTAGGCATTCGCGGCGTTTCAGCTAAAGTCCACTTTGGACTAGCTCCAAGACCTAGAAAACCTATACCCAATGGTTCTGCAATTTTTTTGAGAAGAGTTAAATGCTCCATCAACTCGTAATATGTATGGCCTACTGATTTTAATGGTGCACCAGATAATTCAAATTGTCCCCCAGGTTCCAAAGAAATGGCTCCCTGATCAACGGATCCTACGAGCCCAATAATATTCTCTTCATCTAAAATAGGTTTCCATCCTAAGGCGCTTTGCATCCTCTCTAAAAGCGCTCGGATTCCCCTCTCTCCTTCATAAGGAACAGGGTGAAAACCATCTCTATAAAACGGAAATTTTTCATGTTCTGTACCAATGCGCCAATCATCTTCTGCTTTATACCCCCCTTGGAAATAGCTAACCAAAGAATCTAAGTTATAAATTTCACTTTCATCAGTTATATCAAGCGCCATAACTCATCGTATCCTATAATTGGTATCATCATCTTAAATGAATTGTTTAGAATGATTTTACAGATTTCTCAATCCATTGCCCAATCCCCCACGGTAGCATTAAGAAGAGCCAAAGCAGCAACAGCGGCAGTGTCAGCGCGTAAAATACGCGGACCTAATGATATTGGAACCACAAAAGGATGTTTTTTTAAAAAGCTCCGCTCTTCTTCACTAAAGCCACCTTCCGGTCCAATAAGAATACCAGGTGTTGTAACGTCACGCTTTTTAAAAGAAGCTAATGGATTATGCGATTTATGCTCTTCATCACAAAAGAATAAAGGCTGTGTCTTATCCCACCGTGCTAAAAGTTCTGCTAATGATAGAGCAGAGACGCATTCAGGAAGAGATAAAATTCCACACTGTTCAGAAGCTTCAATAACATTGGCTTCCATACGCGCCATATTGATACGCGTAACCTGCGTATGATGCGTCATAACAGGCTGCAAAATCGACACCCCCATTTCAACAGCTTTCTGCACCATATAATCCAACCGCGCGTTTTTGAGTGGAGAAAAGCAATAAATAAGATTGGAATGCGTCGTTTGTAATCTTTCTTGATGGATAAGCTGAACCACAACAAATTTTTTCTTAATAGCGATAAGTTTAGCAAGCCACTCACCATCCTGTCCATTAAAAAGTAAAATTTCTGCTCCTTCTTTCATACGCAAAACATGCACAAGATAAGAAGCTTGTGCCCCCTCTATCTTTATTTCTTCATTCAAAGCCAATGTCTGTCTGATAAATAATCTTTTAAGTTTATAATTTATGCGCATAAAAATTTTGCCAAAGCTCACTATCGTCATCGAGAAAATGAAGAAAAATATATAGCAAAAAGAAAAAATTATATCTATAGAACTATAATATATTAAAGAATTATAGAGTTTTTTTAGCTTTATGAGATAATAATAGGAACTTATAGATCCTTAAGTGATTCTGCTTTCATAAAAGTTTAAATAATGCACCATTCATCTTTGCATTCAGTCATTGATGCATCCGTGGAGGAAAAATATGTCTGCTAAAAAAGCTACAATTATTACGATTACAACCCTCTTAGCCTTTATTTTGATTACAGTGGGAATTGGTTCTGTTGGAGCAGACGGGAAGCATACAATTACCAAAGATGGCTATGGTATTTCTTCTGCGATTCAATAAGCACTGGCCAACATCCTCCTTAAAATTTTAATGTTTTTTAGCAACTTTTCTGAGATTTGCATCAATATTATGAATCACTTGTATTTGAGAGATTCCATAAGAAGGATTTTTATTCTTCTCTTCAGTCATTTATCTATATCAACCACATTTATTATGACGGAGAGGACGGTTTTTACTGCTTCACGACGAACGGACTTAAAATGAGAGAATCTTTCGATAATGGGAGCTCTGATTTAAATTTAAAAGACAATTTTAAGTTGCAAAAAAACGAATTACCATTATAGGATAGAATATTATACAGATGAAAAACGATACTCAATCTGCGTCAATGTCTTTTGTAACCCAAAAATTACCATGATTTTGTCCTTTAGAGCTTAGAGAAAATGTAAAAGGCCATGCAAGGCTATTAGCAAGACATTGGACGTCTTTACATAAAGTTTCTGATCTATAGTTTTTGTCTAGTTGTGCCTGTAATATCAGTTCATTTTGCTTCCCTTGCGCAATAGCAGCTGCAATGGTTCCTTGAATGGATAAGCTCAAGTCTGCTGTACGCATTAATGACTCTGTCACCTTCATCATACCTTCTGAAAAGCTTGTCTGAATATCCCAGTGATCAAATGTTGTTGAAAAAGTATCATTATTCATTAAAAGAAATTGTTGTTTATTTGAAAGTCTTGTTTGTAATTCATTCAGATCATACCCTAATAGCCGACCAGAAGACATCTTCAGTGTTAATTCACCCTGCATTTTCGTGAAAATTTCTGGCCAAGAATCAGCAAGTGTTCGTACCGTTGCAGTAAAATTCGTTTTGCTTTGTATAAATGGAATAAATCCCAAGGTTTCTAAAGTCTCCTGCATATCAATAGAAGCGCCTGAAATATTTCCTCCAATACGCACTCTCTGTCCAGCTGACGTAACTTCAATATTACTTTGCACGGATCCACCAAAAATATTAGCATGTCCAAGATCAAAAATACCATGCCCATCTCTTATTTGTATTGCAGCAGCTAAATTTGTGAGTGAAATATTTCCTATTTTAGCTTGTGGCGCAGAAAGTCGTATATCCACGCCAATACGATCAAAAGTTCTCATGTCAAAGCAGGCATTTTTCTTTTTGCCTGAAAAAAATATTGAACTCAAGAGGCTAAGGTCTAGGTTATCAAAAGCTAAAGAGCCCATGACATTTGGTACATAATCTTGAAAATCGAGTTTTAAAGCTCCTCGCGCATTGGCTTTTCCCATCGTAAATGTAACATTGTTCATTTGGATATGCATTGGCTGCGCTAAAAAATGAGATTCCCATACAATGGGTATTTTTAATTTATGTCCCCAAAACTGATTTCCACCAACCCAAGACAATGTCTGATTCCATCCAGGAGAACGCATCGATACTTTTCCGTCAAAAATATAATATTCAGATAACCGAGCCTTTCCTGTAAAAGTTATTCCCCCACGTACAGAATTGAGACTTGCCCTAATATGACTTTTGCCTCCTGCAAGAAGCAACAATGCTTGAGAAGCATCAATTGATAACTTTGTAAATTCTCCACGCCAACGCGCATCTGCGCGTAACCGTACTTCCTGAGTTGATTTCGGACAATCTAAAGTTGCATTTAATCCTGTTATTTTTTCTGCTGCTCCTGAAAAACTATCGTGATACACAAGAACACCATTTTTAATGACAATCCGCCCAAAAGGTTGTTTTAAAAGTTGCTCTATCTCTGGATGTTCAGGATTATGTTTTAATATTTCACGCGTATTACGTATTGCCAACCCTAATGCACCTTGTGAGCGAGAAAACCGATCAAAAAAATCTGCTATTGTTTTAACAGGCTTTTCCATAACAAATTGAGGACGCATAATCCGCGTCTCTGAAAAAGAAATATGTCCCCAAAGAAGATCGACGACAGAAAGATCAACTTCTATTGATTCAGCTTCCATTAATGGCGCAACATCATCCATTTTTGATGTTAAAGTAACGCCAGAAAGAAATGCTTTAGGATAAGGAAAAAGATGTAACCGCGGTGGATCACGCAATTGCACATTGTAACCCGTCCATGCACTCAAATCCTGCGCTAAACGAATACGAATCGCATCTGTAGAGATAAGATAAGGTAAAACGAGAATCCCCACTCCCAATAAAAAGATAATTGTAATAAAAATTCCGCTCAAAAGTTTTATTATTCTGATGCGCACAATATCCCTCTATACTTATCCCCCTATAACAGATTAAAAACAAACTTAAATGATCATAAAAAGTTTTTATAACCCTATAATTCACTATATCCACTTTGTATCTTCATTATTTTTGTTCTTTATCCAAAATTTATTCAAACAGCAATGTTGCTGCTTCTTTATAAAGCAATTATTTAAAAGTCTTCAAAACTATAAATCCACAACATTATAAAACCATTCTTACTGTTCGCATATGAATATTGCTATAAAACTCTATCGTATTATTAGAAAATGCTTTACAAAAAAACAAACAGCCTTACCGAAAGGATCTCTGAATGAATAATATTATCGACGGAAAAAAACTTGCTGAAGAGATTATTGTGAAAGTTAAGGCCGAAACAGCAAAGCTCCGCCATCACTATAATATACAACCTAGTATCGCTGTTATTATCGTTGGAGATGATCCTGCAAGTCAAGTATATGTCGCCTCAAAAAATAAAAAAGCCGAAGAATGTGGGTTTCTTTCAATCAAACATGCCGTTTCCAAAGAAACACAAGAAAAAGAACTCCTTCAACTTATTGCAACATTAAATTCTGATCCCAAAATTCATGGTATTTTGGTACAGCTGCCTCTCCCTGCTCATATGAATACAAATCGCATAACACAAGCCGTTGCTTTCCAAAAAGATGTTGATGGTTTTCATTATATTAATGTAGGAAAACTCGCGGCAAATGCACTTGAAGATGCAATTATTCCCTGCACTCCAGCTGGTGCCATGATGATGATTGAACAACATTGTGGGCAAGATTTATCTGGACTTGATGCTGTCGTTGTTGGACGCTCTAATATTGTTGGAAAACCTATGGCTGCCCTTTTAACAGCAGCTAATGCTACTGTGACAATTGCCCATAGTCGTACCCGTGACCTTGATGATGTGTGTCGAAGCGCTGATATTCTAGTAGCAGCTGTAGGCCGTCCACAAATGATTAAAAAAGACTGGATAAAAGATGGTGCAATTGTTATTGATGTCGGTATTAACCGCGTTGCTGCACCAGAAAAAGGTATAGGGAAAACACGTCTTGTTGGTGATGTCGATTTTGAAAACGTAAAAGAAAAAGCTGCTGCGATTACCCCTGTTCCAGGAGGCGTTGGACCAATGACAATTGCCATGCTTATGGTTAATACACTCAAAGCTGCTGCGCGATCACACAATCTGCCTATACCAAAATTCTAAGAATTGTAACAATTCCTTGTATATGGTTTCATTGTATATGATTCAGCTTATTATTTTTGCATTTTTCATGTCATAAAAACAGATGCCCCTTGATCTGCACGATTAACGGATTGACGAAAAACATGAAAAAGTTCGCGTCCAACACCATGTTCGTTTTTTGAAAGATCTGGAGGTATGATTTGTCGCGCGTTAAATTTTGCTAAATCCTCCAAAAGAGTTAATTTACCCTCATGAGCATCAAGAAAAACAATATCACCATCCTGCAAACGTGCAATGGGGCCATTATCCACTGCTTCTGGTGTCACATGGAGGGCAGCAGGAATTTTTCCTGACGCTCCTGACATACGCCCATCGGTTATCAATGCTACCTTTTGACCGCGATCTTGTAAAACGCCTAAAATGGTCGTTAATTTATGAAGCTCTGGCATACCATTGGCTTTTGGTCCTTGATAGCGAATAACAGCGATAAAGTCTTTATTATGCAACACTCCAGATTTAAAAGATTTTTGTAGTTCCTCTTGATCATTAAAAACAAAGACTGGTGCTTTAATCTGCCAATACTCTGGTTTAACAGAGGAAACTTTTATAATAGCTGTTCCCAAATCTCCTGATAAAACACGAAGACCACCATCAGACTGAAATGGCTTTCTCCACCCTGCTAACACCTTATGATCACCACTTTCCTTAAGAGCCGCTTCACGCACCACATGACCATCAGCAGAAAGCTTTGCTTCAATTGCATAAGCATTGAGATCTTTACCAAAAACCGTAGAAACATCTTCATGGACCAAGCCTGCCTCGATAAGCTCGCGAATAATAAATCCCATTCCCCCCGCAGCATAAAAATGGTTAATATCTGCTAAACCGTTAGGATAAATGCGCGCTAAAAGAGGCACAACGGATGAAATTTCTGCAATATCATGCCATGTCAATTTAATACCGCAAACAGCAGCCATAGCAATCAAATGAATCGCATGATTGGTAGAACCTCCTGTTGCATTTAATCCTACAATGGCATTCACAAAAGAACGCTCATCAATGATCATACCAAGTGGACTATAATGATCACCAAGATCTGTCATTTCAAGTACACGTTTCGTAGCTTCTTTTGTTAAAGCATCACGCAACGGTGTATTAGCATTAATAAAAGAAGCTCCAGGCATATGAAGCCCCATCATCTCCAGTATCACCTGATTAGAGTTAGCTGTTCCATAAAATGTACATGTTCCTGGCCCATGATAAGAACGTGCTTCTGATGCTAGAAGTGTTTGGCGATCTATTTTATTTTCCGCGTAAAGTTGACGTATCTTCGCTTTTTCATCATTACCTTGACCACTCGTCATGGGACCAGCTGCTATAAAAATTCCTGGTAAATGACCAAATGTTAGTGCACCAATCAATAAACCTGGTACAATTTTATCACACACCCCAAGATACAATGCTGCATCAAAGACATCGTGTGATAAGCTTATAGCTGTCGCCATTGCAATTACTTCACGCGAAAAAAGGGAAAGCTCCATCCCCGCATTTCCCTGCGTAACACCATCGCACATCGCGGGAACACCACCTGCAACCTGTGCAACACCACCAACCATACGGGCCGACTCTTTAATTAAGTGAGGAAATTTTTCAAAAGGTTGATGCGCTGAAAGTATATCGTTATATGCCGTGATAATGCCAATATTCCCAACAATATTTCCCTTCAAACGCTCTTTATCTATTGCACCACAAGCAGCAAAGCCATGCGCCTGATTGGCACATCCTAAAAAACTCCGTTTGGGGCGATGAACTTGTGCTTTTGCAATACGATCTAAGTAAATTTCTCGTGTTGATTGAGACCGTTCATAAATCCTTCGTGTAACTGTGGCAATTGTCTTGGAAAGTGCCATATTTCTCTCCCCCTTTCATTGTTGCTGCCCCTCATTCATTGAGAGAGATTACGTTTTTATTCACCTTGTGTCGCATATTTTGATTCACTTATTTCATTTTCTGCAGGCGACCAATAAACCTGAACGAGATGAGGGGAATTACGCAAAATTGCCCGAATAGGCATTTCTATTTCAGACCCGTCTTGACAAGCCTCTTCAAAACAATCGCGTTTCTGAAAACCTTCAAAATGGAGAATAATACAACGAGATTGCATAATAACTGGCAAAGTTAGTGAGAGTCTTGGCTCAACAGCACTCTTAGCATGAAGGGGTAAAACAAGTGCTTGTGTTCGTAAATCAAGCGCTTGCTTTAAACGATCAGCATCAGGAAAAAAAGAAGCCGTATGTCCATCCTGCCCCATTCCTAAAACAACAACATCAAAGGGTTTAGGCAAAGTATTAACACGACTCGCCGCTGAAAAAGCAGCAAGTTCAGCAGTAATTGCTTTATGATAAAGCCCTACAAAACGTGCTTTTTCGGCAAAATTTTGTAACAAATGACACCGTACCATATGTTCATTTGAACGTTCATCGTGTGTAGGGACAAAACGTTCATCGACCAAAGTGATAATAATATTTTGCCAATCAATATCCGCTTTTGACAAATAATGAAAAAACAATGCTGGTGTTTTACCACCAGACACCGCTAAAACTGCTCTCTTGCGCTCAAGAACAGATACACTAAGCTCTGCGGCTACTCGATCTGCCAATGCCAAGGCTAAAGTCTGAGGGGTTTCAAAATCTAAACGGTCAATATTCATTCTATACATACTTATTGCTCTAAACTAAATTGTTCCATATACGCCCATCACGTTCCATGAGGCTCATCGAAGCAGACGGCCCCCACGAACCAGCATTATAACTGTGAACAGGCTGTTTTATTACTTCCCACCCCTCAATGATTGGATCAATCCAACGCCAAGCAGCCTCAACTTCATCACGACGCATAAACAGTGTTTGATCTCCACGAATAACATCCATTAATAAACGTTCATAAGCATCAGGATTACGTTCAGAAAATGCGGAAGCAAAACTCATGTCTAATGGAATGTGACGAAACCGCATACCGCCATAACTTGGATCCTTAATCATCAACCATTGTTTTACACCTTCATCAGGTTGGAGACGAATTACAAGCCGATTAGAAAAAATTTCATCTAAATCCACATTAAAAATATTATGAGGAATAGGTTTAAAAACCACAACAATTTCAGACATTCTCGTGAACATGCGCTTACCTGTTCGTAAATAAAAAGGCGTATTAGCCCAACGCCAGTTATCAATCTTAACCTTAAGGGCTACAAATGTTTCGCTCTTACTCACTCTTCCCAAATCATCAAAATAAGACTCTACAGATATACCATTTGATAGACCAGAAAGATACTGCCCACGTACAGTATGCTGCCCTACATTATGGACATCAAGCGGTGTTAAAGAATGTAAAACTTTAAGTTTTTCGTCACGCACAGCATTAGCACTGTTGGTAAATGGTATTTCCATCGCAACCAAACAAAGTAATTGTAGCATATGGTTTTGAACCATATCGCGTAAAGCACCAGTGCTTTCATAATATTCTGTACGCCCTTCTAACCCTAAAGATTCAGCAACGGTTATTTGAACATGATCAATATAATTGGAGTTCCATAGCGGTTCATAAAGTGTATTAACAAACCGCAATGCCATTAAATTTTGAACAGTTTCCTTCCCAAGATAATGATCAATACGAAAGATCTGCTCTTCATTAAAGGCGCTTGCAAATACATCATTAAGTGAAACCGCTGTTTTTACATCGCAACCAATTGGTTTTTCAATGATAATCCGTGTTTGTGGTGTCACCAAATCATTTTTTTCCAACTTCATCGCAATATCAGCAAAAAGTGACGAACCAACAGCCAAATAAAAAGCTCGAATATCCGCTGAATCTTGTGACAGAAGGAGGGCTAAATCCTCCCACCCTCGATTTGAGGAAACATCAACAGAAACGTAAGTTAAACGTGCAAGAAAACGATTGAGTTCTGTTGAATTTAGATCTTTTGGATGGATATGTTTTTCTAAAGAATTGCGGACAAAATTTTGATATTCTTCACGACTTAAGGAAGTGCGCGAAACCCCAATAATACGTGTTGGCTCACTGAATTGCCCAGCACACTGACAATGATACAAAGCCGGCAAAAGCTTGCGCAACGCCAGATCACCATTGCCACCAAAAACAATACAATCAAAGGAAGAAACTGGAATAATTTTACGCACCATGAACTTGTTTATTTTTCTATTCGATTATGAAATCCCATATCACTTATAAAAGCTTTCATCATTAAAGCAGACAGATACTAAATAAGCCATTAATTTTCTTCATTTCAAGCAATGTTTCCATTAAAGGCGATCCAATAAAGAAAACCAACGCATTGCTAAAAATATAAGCGGATAACGCAAAACTCTTCCCCCCGGAAAAGATGAAATCTTTAAGTCTTGGAAATAGGAAAAACGTTCATATTTTCCAGTTAACCATTCTGCGTATAATTTTCCCACGAAAGGAGCCAGCATAACGCCATGCCCTGAATAACCACCACAATAAGTCATCCTTGAAAAAATTTGGCGAACATAAGGCATGCGTTCAACTGTGATGGCAACCGTTGCTCCCCACCGATGGCTTAAATTGATAGAATGTAATTGAGGATAAATTTCAACAATTTGCCGTTTTATACGTTCATCTAAATTTAGAGGATGCTTATTATCATAACTTTCTACACCACCAAATAAGAGACGATTATCAATGCTTTTGCGAAAATAGCGAACCATAAAACGGGAATCATCAACCGATTCCCCCCCTATAAGAATTGAACTATGCTTTGGTAATGGGTCCGTTGCTCCAATATAAGAGCGAATAGAAACAATATTTTTTTCAATAAAACGCTCCAGACCAAGTTTATACCCATTTGTTGCAAGTAAAACATGCTCTGCTGTTACACTGCCTTTTTCTGTTATTACTTTCCAATGTGCTCCCTTGCGCCTTACGGTCGTTACTTGTGACTTCTCATAAAGCTTAGCACCAGCATCTTGTGCTCTTTTTGCCAACCCAATAATCAATTTTAAGGGATTTATATGACCGGTATCCGCATCATAAATACCACCACAATAAAAAGTTGATCCAAGTCGCTCAAATGTTTCAGCCTTATCCATAAAAGTAAGCGCGTGATAGCCATAACGCTGCATCGCCTCAATATGCCGTTGATAAGAGAGAAGCTCACGCCTTTTATGAGTTACAGAAAGCTGTCCTCCTATCAAATCACACGGACAATTAGGCATTGCGCATAAAGCTAAAATATCTCTTTTAGCTTCTTCTGCCAAATCAAACAGAGCCTTACTTCGCTCAAAACCATACTTTTTTTCTAATGTTTCTACCCATTGCCGTTGCCCTGTTCCCAGCTGTCCACCGTTGCGCCCTGAAGCACCATCACCAAAACGTGATGCTTCAAATAAAACAACATCTACTCCAGCTTTGGCTAAATGATAAGCAGCCGAAAGACCCGTAAATCCGCCTCCAATAATGACCACATCACACTGTCTGTTTTCACAAAAAGAAGGATACGATGGACGTTCTCTTAAAGCATCTTCATACCAAGAAATTCCTGGAGAAATTGAATTATAATCAATCATCGTCATAAAATTTAAACATTCAGCAGGAGATATTCACGCTCCCACGGACTGATTACTTCCATAAAAGTTTCAAATTCTTGGCGTTTGATTGCAGCATAAGTACTGACAAACACATCCCCTAAAATAGCACGTATCACTGTATCTTGTTCAAACAAATTGACTGCCTCAATGAGTCCACGCGGCAACTCAATATTATCAGCGTTTACATTATTTGTCGCTGGCTCATCCGGCTCAATTTTTTGTTGCAAACCAATAAGACCACACGCTAAAGAAGCAGCAAGGGCTAAATAAGGATTCGCATCTGATGAAGGAAGTCTATTCTCAACACGCCGCGCTTGAGGAGCAGAACGGGGAACTCGAAAAGCTGTAGTACGATTATCATATCCCCATCGCAAATTAACAGGAGCCGAATTATCAGGAACAAGACGTCGATAAGAATTCACATAAGGTGCAAGCATCACAAGTACCCCTGGCATATGTTTTTGCAATCCACCAATAAAATGGCGAAAACAGATACTTTCTTCACCATTTTCCTGTGTAAAAATATTCATACCGGTTTTCTTATCAACAACCGATTGGTGAATATGCATAGCAGAACCCGGCTGCCCTTGAATGGGTTTTGCCATAAAAGTTGCATACATATTATGTTTTAGTGCTGCTTCACGAATTGTTCGTTTAAACATAAAAACTTGATCCGCTAATTCAATAGGATCACCATGACGTAAATTGATTTCAAACTGTCCTGCTCCTTCTTCATGAATGAGGGTATCAATTTCCAATCCTTGTGCCTCTGAAAATTGATAAATATCATCAATCAAATCATCAAATTCATTCACACCAGCAATGGAATACCCCTGTCCACCACCAATTGAACGTCCAGAACGACCAACCGGTGGAACTAACGGATAATCAGGATCGGGATTTTTTTGTACCAAATAAAACTCAATTTCTGGTGAAACAACAGGGCTTAAACCCATTTTTGTGTAAAAGTGAACCACCGTTCGTAAAACATTGCGTGGTGTGTAATCCACAACCTGACCATTTTGATACACAAGATCACAAATCACCTGTGCCGTAGGAGCATCTTCCCATGGAACAATGCTTAACGTAGAAAGATCAGGCTCAAGGCGTAAATCACCATCTGCTTTAGGATATTCAAAACCATGACCATCTTCCGGATAATCCCCTGAAATTGTTGCCATAAAAACTGCTGAAGGCAATGCCAATGATGTTTCCGATGTAAATTTTTTAGAAAGCATCATCTTGCCCCGTGGTACCCCTGCTTGATCAGGCGTAATACATTCAATATCCTCTACCTTACGGAAAGCAAGCCATTGTGAAACTTGTTCCCAATTGTGCACACCACGTAAACTTTTGAGAAAACGAGAAACAGGTTTAAAATTCTTACTTTTCGTTTGTTTACCATTTTTTACATCCATAACATACCAACTTTAAAAACAATCAAGTCCTATTCTTATTGTATCAGCCCATGCATAAACGACACGAAAAAAATTTATCAACTGATATTTTGAATAATACTATAAGATCCATCAAGGTAAAAGAACTTTACGCTCAACAAGCTATCCTATCACCATAGTGAAAAAAATGATATTGCACGCGATACATCGGTGCTAACCTTCTCCTTATATAAAACAGCGAGAAATACCATATTGTACGTAAACTAATTCCGATTCAAATAATCATATATAAGCAAACATTGGTGAGAATAATAAAGGCGAGATATTTAATTTCCTTTTGGTTGTCGCAATGCTTAATTAAAAGAAAGGAAACTTTTCTTTTAATATGAAGCAAGTTTTGTAACTCTATTGTTATCCACATAGAAGTAAACACCCTAGTCATGGTGAGTAGCCTTTACAGCTGTGCTTACAAACACTCACCCTGCCATAATATGCGTAAATGTATTTTCAGGATAAGACATACGCTCAGCATTTCCGACATGAAACTTAACCATCGCCTGCATAACAGAGCTATCAACCTTGTTCTGAGCGAATGGTACAAACTCTGCACTTATATCAATTTCCACCGCTTGACATTGCACTTCGCACACAATATTTAGAGCTGAGAATCCAGTAGAGCATACCAAATCCAATAGATAGGAATTTTTGCTAATTGCGCCATGCGTGATCCAACATTTGATAGTCTCCAGCCCACTAGGAGGTGTGTTATTTATATCTAAAAAGCCAAAAAATCAGGATATGAGAACACAATAATATCAATTTCCTTTGAACTAAAGTCCTTCATCGTCGATCTTCCACCATCGTAATTTTTTTTTGTATCAGTTGCTTTCACATACTTTGACTTATGACCTAGTGATACTGTGCAGATTGAGTACACATCCCCAGAGCCCAGATTGTAATTAAGTTCGTACCACTCTGCTCTCTTATAGAAAATAAATAACCATAATCTTCAGATATAATATGCCTAGATTCAATAATTACCGTAAGCTTATGTAAATCACAACCCAATTGTGATAATGCCTCATAAATTTTACGAGAGTATTCGTCATTGATCGTCACGGCATCGCAGAATGCTGTGGAAGTCGGATATCCCCCGCCTAGACTGATAAAACTTTTTTGATCCTTCAATGCGTAAATATCCTTTCCAGCCTTAGTTAAGGTGGATACTATTAACTCAGTCGAATTCAAATTAGAGCCCACATGCAAAGGCGCCCCATTAAGCCTAATCCTATTGGATTCTAGCAAAGATAATGCGGCACGTGACTCCGCCGCAGTCATACCAAAACGCGATCTATCCCCCGTTTGCCAGTACATGGCACAATCTCAATGAGATTTTAGGCAATATGTCAAAATGGCGGGCAAGAGCGATGATGTCATGTAATTCGATAATATTATCACACTGGACATTTATATGTTTTCTAATAGATAATTCTATCTCTTCTCGAAGTTTTACAGGGATATCAAAAAATATATATCTACCTTTAAAATCATCTTTTTGCACTAATGATATTTCATAACCAGACGCAAATTCCAAGTCCCAGCAACATAACAATGATGCCCCGCACGTCCATTAAAATACCCTGCTTTTTCTCGCCCTAGGCATTCATAGCCCGACCACGTAAAACAGGATACCAATTACAATATCAGACCATAAGGCTGCAAGAGAAAGTTCTTTTATATTTTTATCTTTACATTGCCTCTTAAACAAGCTCGCCTGTTCATATAAGAAGTTATATGTATAATACATATAACTTCTACAAAAGGGGGATTCATTATGTTCCGTGAAAATCTTTGGTAATACACTCGGGTGATTGGGTCACCAGTCGCCCGTCAATAATATAGTGCGAATTAAGAAATTGGGGGAGGTAAGCTATGCAACTCGTGGATCATCCTTTTGTGAAGTTCGACCAACTCAAGACGATTTACAACTTCACATATCCGTTATTTCGCACTATTTCAAATGAATTTTACGATTACCTAGACTTTAATAAACTAGCGCAAAGTAAGCAGATTCCACAAGCGCGTACCATTTCTCTTTATTTGCATATTCCCTTTTGCGAAACCATCTGTTCCTTCTGTCCCTTTCAGAAAGGGGCCTACAAGCACGTTAAGCAAATCGAATCTTATATGTCAGCGCTTACCACAGAGATCAGAACCAAAGGAAATTTCATTCGCTCGCTTAGAGGGCCCATCCGCAGCATCTATATAGGGGGGCGGCACACCGTCACTCTTGTCCGCAGATAATATCCGCCACATCGGAAAAGTATTGCATGCTGAATTTGAGCTCTCTTCCTTAGCCGAATTTACACTGGAAAGCAAACCGAAGAGCGTCACACGTGATAAACTTTATGCTGCCCGTGAGATCGGCGTTAACCGGATCAGCTTCGGTATACAGAGTTTCATTGAGCGTTTCCGATCATTGTTTAACCTCACCTCAACACGTGAACAAATCAACAATACCATGGCTTGGTCACAAGAGATAATTGGGACATGTCGGTTTCGACCTACTATATGGCATGCACAGCCAGCAAGCCGAAGAACGATTATACGATTTGAAGCAAGCCAGAGAGCTTCATCCTGAAACCATCAACCTCTATGCAATCAACAATCTGGCTATCACGTCGCAACTGCATAAGTCTTACGCACAAAAAGGGCTAAAACCGTCCAGCCTACAGCATCGACAAATGCTTCGATTATTTAGCGATATCGTTATGCGCAGCTGCGGCTATGCGCCGTGTAATGGGCATTCCTATATCAAAATTGCCAATAACACTCCTCTAACGCTCGCTAAAACGAGTTCAGCTAATTATTTCCGCTATCACAAATATTTGCATGGTTATCATGACGATTATGTGGTTGGCTTCGGGGCGTCAGCAATGTCGATTCTCGGCTCACTCGTCACACGAGCCAATCCCAGTCGAAGCGGATACATTACCGACATACAACTTAAAGGCAAATCCAAAGTATACTACAATTGGGTATCAGCGGAGCAACAAGCCTCCAAGGCTTTGTGTATGAGGCTACCTTATAACGGTTATGCCAAAAAAGAAAGAATTGACTGGACCGCACTCCCCTCTTTCGTATACAATAACCTACAACAGCTCATAGGTGCAGGTCTCATCGTAGAAAGTGATAACGATCTCCAGCTGACTCAGCGTGGTTGGCAATGGTATTCCAACCTTATGTATTTTCTTCTACCTCAGGCAGATAGGAATATCTTGGACGGCTATGTCGCAAACATGCTGAATACAACCGCCGTACTTGATGGAACAGCGGAAACCTGTATGGCATCTTAAGGAGAAAAGAATGTTCACGCTTTTTACCAACAGGAACATACGCTATTTTTGCCTAACCGTTAGTCTGCTCGCCTTACTCAGCGGTGCTTTGCGCACTGCCATCCCGCTATTAGCAAGACAATCTGGATATGGCGTAGTCGGAGTAAGTTGGGCGCAAGGTCTCTTCTCATTAGCGTGGCCAATTTTCGGCATCCTTGCAGGCGCTTTACTTGATCGCTGCGACAAAATAAAACTTGCCACCACAGCTCTCCTCATCTTCATGCTACTGCATATTGTCCTGTTCGTACTGCTCATGATACAGATTGCTCCAGCCGAACAAATTTTCTTCTATGCAACCATTGCTGGATTCATCGTCGTTTCTGCCGAAGCTTATATAATGACGATTCCACCACTTATCATGGAGGGAGAGCGATTGATGACCTTCTACTCAATTGTCTTGTTTTTAGATTTCGGGGTCTCCTATTTTCTTGCCCCTGTCATAACAAGCAGCATTTTAGGGCATGGCACACTGCTATTTCTTGGCTTGTTAATCGTGCTTTTTATCACATTGATTTTTACCGCTCGCCGTGCTGTTCCGACATCGCCAACACTTGATAAAGAAAACATCACTTTCCGTTATATTATTGCCGGCTTTCGTTTCATTTTTTCAAATCGGCATCTTACCTCCCTTACATTACTCACATTCTTTCTATCGGTGGTATTTGGAGCATTCCTAACCTCGTTCATCTTCTTCGTTACCGACGGTCGGTATCTGGGCCTACATAGCAGCCAATATGGCGTAATGTTTGCAGCCTACGCGCTTGGTACAATGGCAGGTGCCCTATTTGCGCCGCGTATACGTTATGCACCGGTGCGCCTAGCTGTTCTCACTGACGGTTTAGGAACGGTTGTCTTGCTGCTGATTCCAGCCTTTTCAAAAAGTGCTGTCGTCGTATGGGGCGTCACCTTTATCGCTGGCGTTGGAGCAAGCTTATGGTTTATTGGTGTTACCGCCTTCAGGCAGCGCCTCACACCAAAGCAACTTCTCGGGCGAGCTAATTCTGCTTTTCGGGTGATAGGCTATGCTGGAATGCCGGTCGGAAGCTTTTTGGTCGGCGTCCTTGGTTCTTTTATATCATTGCAGTTTGCTGCCGCCTTTATCGCTGGACTACTATTGGTGGCTATCGCGATAACGCTTCCTTTTCTTTGGCAGGCTGATCATATAGACATACCCAACCCTGCCACGAGGTAACAGCTGCTTTAAAAAAGACACGGTCAAAAAAGGCACACATACCCTATTACGCAATCGATTGATCTGTTCTTTGGACGAGAAAATTATCACCATAATGGCTGATAGAGCCAGCGGCACTATAGAAGCAGCCAAACAAGCGCTAAAGACAAAACAGCCCCTTTACGTTGATTGGGCGATGATCTCAACGCCTATATGAAGGATGCAGAGAGCTTATAGCGTACGAAGTGCAATTCTTAACTAAAAACTCCGCCCTAGCAATGCCTACTTATACTCCAGTTAATCCGTCACCCGCTGGACATCAAATGCCTCACCCCTTTACTGCTCTTCAAAATACATTTTGCTGCACTTACGCGCCGTATTCTTCCTTTGTAATTAAAAGACCAGCCCTCCTTTCCTAATTTAGGATCTCTGCCTACACAACGAGCAACAGATGCGACCATATATGCAATCACGCCTTAGGGCCTGCATAGTAGGAAGCTTAGTTCGAGAGATTCATAAAGCCTATATCCCAATAAATTTTCCACCCAATCCACCTTTTAAAAGGGCGGATTTATATAAACCGTTAGAGCAAGCTATGAAATCCTTAGGTGTATTAGAAATAATTGGCTGTTTTTACCTCAGACCAATGTTGATTGACTTTTACTCGTGCATATACGCAAGCGGTGCTACTCTTTTCTCAGATAGAAAGGACATAATCGTTACCATCTGACCTATTATTGTTTGAAAATAAAGAACAAGTATCAGTGCGACTGATGATATTGAAGAGCTATCTCATTTGTGGCTGTACTTAATTACGGCATTGGGAAGCTAGACACGCAATCCCCCATTTCTGCGCGCCTTCTGCATGATATTCATAAGATTTTACGCGGTACGTCCAAAAGCCTTGGCTAATTTCGCAAAGCACAAAATTAGCTTGGCGGTACGCAATTAAAGACAGCGTCATTCGTGCCGCCCACTCCTACCACAGCCCCCCACTCTTTCTACCACCATCCCCCGCTTAGAATCGCGCCAACTCATCACCGGTGCCTCGTTAAACACCACACCAGTCTCAAGGGCGGTAAAATGCGCCTTGCCACATTTAATCTTCAGCATTTCTTTAAGGCGCAAATCAAACTCGCTATTCGTTCCTTTTGTTTCCAGTACAAAATAAAGCTTTTGCGCGCCATCTCACTCTAAAACACCCCCAAATCCGGCGTGTAAGAGCCTATGAGCGCCACGATTTTAAAGCTCCTTGGCAATTTAAAAAATAATTTTACTTCGGAGGCATTATCATTAATTTTGCGCAAATTCTTTCTCAATATTACTCTTATAAACCCCACATGATCATATACACTCTTCTCATTGACCACCGCCGGCCATATGATCGCCTTTTCCGACCTAATTTTACAGATATGGGATCAATCTCATTGTGATGCGCACATCCAGAGATTATTTTATCCTCTGCATTAGAACCAAAAACATGAACAATACGCAGAGGCTTCGGTAAGAAGGCCAACCGCTCAATCTCAACCTACACGAAAATGCATGTGCAAGCGAATGCCCCCCCATAATATGCAATATTTCAAGCCTGTCCAGAGGGGTACCCCTTTTAAAAATTGTGCCTATGGCTTATAATAATCTCCAAAATATACATTTAGCCCTTGTCTGAAATAACTCAATTTTGGATTGATGAGAACGAAAACGCGCTGCGATAATCACGTTGTTCAGCCCTAATAACCGGCGAAGGGAGCCAATATTCCTGCACCACCAATGACTAAATAACGGTATTTCCTATCATTTTTGATCATATCCTCCACCCTTATTGTACATTTTATCAGCAAGATGTGCGCAGCAAGCCCGTACATTTACGCTGCTAAGTCTCCGTGTGCGGTTTTCATTCTCAAACGCAAAATCATCTTTAGCCGAAGCAACTTGATATTGCAGCGCCTGTCCATAAAGCGTATGCACAATTGGTACCAAATATACACAGGGCAGTGCGCATTTTGGGTTATATTGTCATGAGAGAGATGACCAAAAACTTTATCCCAAAAGCATTATACTCTAAATTATCAAGAGCATTCTTCAATCCCCCTGAATAAGACCCGTGATAAACAGGGCTTGCAAGAATAACATCGTTAGCGTCTGCGATTGTTTTGACAAATGCATGCGTTTTAGCATCACAATGGTAATGACTTATAAAAACAACAACTTTTTTAAATGCCTCCTCAACGGCGTATGAATATAAGCACGTTTTTTCTCGTCATTTTTTAAGGTATTAAACTCTTCCAATCTACCGAACTTACTCTTAAATTGTAGCCGAATGATTTTAATAAACCCATATTATTTTAAAAACTCAACAAATAATATTGAGGCTACAATCAAAGACACTTCTTTTCAATATTAAGCAAGTTTTGTAACCTATATTGTTATCTCCATAGAAGTAAAAACAGCCTCTATGGATGGTGAGTAGCTAAGCCTTCACAGCTAGTGCTTTACAAGCGCTTTTATAACACTCACTCTGCCCCAAACATAGGATTGCATTTTATTAAATAACCCACGCGCATATAATTAAAGAGAGAAACGATTAAGCTTGCACCAATCATGCCAAGCCAATAGCCAATAAAGTCATATTCAAAAAAATGCGCCATTAGCGCTCCCCCAAATAGGCCTAACCCCCAATAACTTATTGCTACAACAATTGTTGACCAAAACGTATCAAGCAAACCCACAAGTATGCCATTGAGCATAGCTCCTAAAGTGCCAAAAGCAAAAGACAATAAGATGAACGGAAGCAACTTCCAAGAGAAAACAACAACGCTGTCTTCAGAAATATTAAAGATGGTTGTAAGGATAAATTCATAAGAGAGATAAACAACCACTGATAAAAATAAGACATAAGCTACAGCAAAAACTGTGACACTCATACGCAGCTGTTTTAGAGCCATATTATTCCTATCTGCTCTATACCACGCTGCTATTGTCGCAGCTGCGCTGGAAATCCCCAAAGCCACCACAGAAATAAGCATATCGAGACGCATCCCTATCGTATGCGCGGCCAAAGATTCGACCCCATAAGCCGTAATCATAAATGCAATAACAGAAGGAAAACCCTCCGCAATAAGAATACGTATACCAATGGGTAGCCCTACTCGCAGCAATTTTATTATTCGTGAAATCTCTAACTTTGGTCTCAAATAATTAAAGCGAAAAGAATGAAAAGCAGAATTGCGGGACAATATTATTGCTGCTGCAATAACAATTAAAATACGGATCAAACTGCTCGCAATTCCTGCACCAAAGACACCTAATCCGCTTGCAGAACCTATACCAAAAATAAGCAGCCAAGAGATAAGAAAATTTACGAGGATAGCCGCAAGCATAACCCAGGTTAAGGGCTTTGGATTACCAATTGCTGACAGTAATCCCCGGCTATTCACATAAAGATAAAAAAACACCACTCCTATAGCAGCACCACTATTATATTCCTGCGCTATATTGGCAATTGTCTCATCTTGGCCGAGAAAACACAAAATATTCCTCGTGTTGAGTAAAATGATCGCACTCATCATTCCAATCACAAGGGAAAGCCATATTCCTTGATCAAACCATACCTTTAATGCATATCTATCTTGTCTACGAAAACTTTCCGCAAGTTTTGGTGCAACCGCGGTAATAATACCTAGCCCAAACAACATAACAAAACTAAATATACTCAGAGCTAACATTGTACCACTCAAGGCTTGCACGCCTAAATGCGCTACAAGCGCTGCATCTGTGAAGGAAATCATCATCTGAAAGATAAACCCAACAGCCAGAGGCATGCCAAGAGAGAGCAATTGCTTCATCACAACAAACATTGTGAAATATCTTTCCATATTGAAGGGCATATTAAGCTCGGATCTTTTAAACAAAACACATTGATTTTTTCCGTAAAGTCTTTCCATCGCAAGTCTTGTGTAAAGGATGCATAATGAGAACGCATTAAGGTAAGAGGAGATGCCCAGTTCTTAAAAAAGAAGCGCAATGCACCTTTATTGGTTTTTTGGACTTTATGCCATGCGTTTTTTTGTACAATATTATGCCCCCAAGCAACTACAGTCATTGATAAAAGATCCTCAGCGAGCCGTTTGTTCGTCTTGTATATCCATTTTTAGTATTTTTAATCAAACTTTTTGGTACTGCAAGTAATACACCTGTGCTAACCTTTGCTTACTCGCTGCTTACATACGTAAAAAAACAAAGCCGACCAAGTTGTCAAAAAACACAGGCATTAGCATTTTTACAATCCATTGTGCCTATACACCAATTAAAAAAGAGCGTTTATGATACATAAGACACCTCGATGCCCCACCGCTCTACGATCTAAAATTATGAAACTTTAGTTCAACAACCAACGCACAATATTTTACGGACGCAAAAGCACCATCTAGCACTCACTAGGAGAGCATTCTATAACTATACGCACCATGTCCACATCACAAAACTATAGAGACTTCATATGAATGATTGCCCTCTCCAAAAATAATAATTTTGTCCACCTCCGAATCCAATCTGAAGTATTCATTTAACAACACATCAATATCATATCCTCTTGATATGCTCGTTCGCGATATTTCTGGCTAATAGCCGCACAATCATTTGGCGCATTCAAATCGGTAAGCATCTCTACTAAAAACGATGGACAGCTATTAATTTCGACTCAATCCATATAAGATGACCCACACACTATTTTTTCCTGTGTCTTTATGTAAGTCACAGGCAAGGCCCTATTCAACTGTATCTTCACTCTCAGACCTCTTCGTTTTTTATTAACTTTTTATCAGTATAAAGCCAAGCCAAATTAAGCGGGATAATTAAACATATACAAACCAAGGCAAAACAAAAAGCTGCTTCTATACAAACATTATTTGCCAACCAACCAATCAGCACAAGCGCTAAAATACCAAAAATACGCGCAAGAAAACTAACCATGGATAAAACCGTATTTGCATTCTTTTGTTGAATATGTTTAAAAAACTCTGCTTCAAACTGCGTCATAGGAACAGAAAAAAAACTGTGAAATACGGTGAATAAAATAATAGGAGCCCAACTGTTTGCAACGAGAAGCAGAGCAAGCATAACAACAGCACTTAGGACGAGTGAGCACAAAGTTATCGCCATAGGAGCATATTTTTGCATAAGATATTTAATTACAAAGCGATTAAATAAGTATTTTACGAGAGTATAAGACACAAAGCACAGGCCAAGAATAAGAATTTTAGTCTTTCCTATCGCATTGTCTAATACTCCTGTCTGTCCCAAAATAAAAGGTTGCCAAAAATGAAATATTGGCTGCAATGCAGCAACAATAAAACCACATATCAATATATAATATAACCCGATTTTTGAGGTAACTAAATAAGTAAAAGCTTCTGTTGCATGCAACAAAGAACCCGAGTCTATTGACTGACTATCCGAAGCGGATGCAATACCTATCCCCGTCACCCGACTAAACAAGAATACAAGCATGAGAAACCCGAAAGAACAAAAATAATATGCCGACTGATAATTATCCATACACAAAACAATAAGAACACCTAGCGCACCAGCAACCATATTCATGAATGCCGTCAGTTCCCGCTTATAGACGTTTACTTGGTGGTAGATCAAACTACCCTTGTATCCACCGCCGTCGATTAAGCCTTTAATCCATGTGCTATCAGCGCCAGAGCATAAAGCAAAGCCTAAAGCATATATAATTTCTGCCGGAATTAAGACAGAAAGATTAGGCGCGTAAATACATAAAAAGAAGAAGAGCGAAAAAAAGAAACATGATAAGATAACATTTTTTTTAACGCCGATTTTATCTCCTAAAATCCCACAAGGCACTTCAAAAATACAAATAGCCGCGCTAAACACAATTTGCAATAAGGCTAACTGTGCTATACTAACGCCCATAGACAAGAAAAAAAAAGCATGGAAGGAACCTGTAATCAGCCGAACCCCGCTCATTGCCCCACAGCCATAGAGCAACTTTTTAACTTCATAATCTATCGTCATTAATATATCCAAAAGCTATAAAGCTGGCAGCTTTTTTTACCGCCAGCTTTGTATATTTTCAAACTTCAATTCATAGAAGCGCCTCAAGCAGCCATTTTCTGCTCACTTGCTCGGGCTTTGAGCGCAGCAACATCAACCCGTTTAATTTTTTTTCAGTGGTTTATACATATCTTTAGTTTTCATAACTTTACCTCCTGTATTAAATGAAAACAATTAAATTCAACATGAAGTGTACATTATAACTACCTTTTATCAATTTATTATTTTGATATAAAAAGCTTTTCTCCCCTCCCCCTTAAGTATTTCATGCTCCAATCATTCTGTAACAACCACCGCAGCACTTGGAAACTCATGCGCCCCTTCGGGCAAAGTACGCTTATATTCACGCCAATTTATCACCGGCTGGTCGTTAAACGCAACGCTCGTTTGCAGTGCAGCAAAATGCGCTTTGCCGCATTTAATCTTCAGTATTTCTTTAAGTCGCAAATCAAACTCGCTGTTTGCCCCTTTTGTCTCCAGCACAAAGTAAAGCTTTTGTTCGCCATCTCGCTCTAAAAAAACTGCCCAATCAGGCGTATAAGAACCAATGGGAGTGGCTATTTTAAAACTTCTTGGTAGTTTAAAAAACAATCTGACTTCAGGATCATTTTCAAGACTTTGTGCAAACTCTTTCTCCACACTGCTTTCATAAACCACATGATCATACACACTCTTCTCACTCACAACAGCTGTACGCTCTAAATTTGCCACAAGCTCTTCACTGGTAAAAAGCTCTTGCACACTATATTCTTGCCCGACCAGCTTTAAATATTTAATGCCATCAATTGTAAGATTAACATGGGTTTTATTGAGTATTTCTTCTATGCGCTCTAAAAAAGCTTGTGGATTTTTTACAAACTCATGCTCACGACCACTCTTTGTCAAAATACCAATAATTGTCTTTGTGGTTAATTTCAGCTTTAAGGTCAAATAATGTACAATGTTCGGCAGTGCACAAAAACTATAATCAAGCGCACTCTGCTTTAATAACTGCTCTTCATAGGTCACACCAGCACTATCCAGTTCTATCTCTGCTGTCTGATAAACCAAATGCGCGGGCGCAACTGGCGCCATTTTTTCCACTGCATCCACTGCTTTGGCAACAAACTCTGTGCGATCAAGCTTTGCACGATAAGTGGTCTTTTTATTGATCTTTTCCCACAAGGCCAAAAACTCTGGTGAAGCCACTGTTTGCTTTTTAAGCTTAACCCGCACCTCGCGCGTAGCATTACGAATAATCGGCATGGCTTGGCTCGCTTCTAGCGCCTGCAGCACAGCCTGCTTCTGCCCTTTACTAAAACGTTCACTTAAATCTAACGTCCCAGTCGCCCATTGCGCTTTTAATGTATCTGTGATTTTTCCTGCTGATGTAAGCAAGGCTTTTTCACGCAACTCAACCAATATATCAGCAGCCTCTTGCGAAGACAGAATTTTTGTTTCTGTCACAGTTGTCATATAAATCAGATCTTGCAGCGTCTCAACATTAATAAGCGCGCCCGCATCAGTTTTTTTCACAATTTCTTGACGCAATTCGCGTGGCATTTCCTCCGCCCCTATAGCATCAAATTCGCTCGCTACTAAATCTTGATCTACTTTAACGACACCTGCCTCATCAATAAAATCTTTTGCAACAAGTATTTTAACAATTTTTTGTGCTTGCGATACTTCCACTTTAGCGGCCACATATTTTACATCTTCATAAATACGGCCAACCAAATGCTCCATCTGCAATGTACCAAGTTTATAACCAATATCCGCCTCTAATTCTTTTTGCAATGTACTCACAAACTCAGCAAAGCTTTCATTCACCATGACATGCAGCACATTTATATCTTTATCTTCTACCTGTTCACCGTGTTGGTTTACGCACAAGCGCAAACCGCGACCAATCTTTTGCCGTACGGTAAAATTCGATTTTTGCTCAATCAGCATACACACTTGAAACACATTCGGATTATCCCAGCCTTCTCTCAAGGCCGAATGCGAAAAGATAAAACGCAAGGGGCATGCAAAAGATAATAACCACTCCTTATCACGCATAATCGTGTTATAAGTGTCATCATCAGCTTGGCTGTCGCCCTTTGTATCCTTATAGACGCCTTTTTTGTCTTGCGAGAAATAACCGCCGTGCACGTTTCGAACATTTTGTGCAAACTTAGTTCGCAAGGAGGCATATTTCTTTTTCGCCAACAGCTCTTCATAACATTCTTCAAACATACGCTCATAAAGTGCTGGCTCTTCATCAGAGCTACGATATTTAGCCACCTCATCAATAAAAAAAAGTGATAAAACTTTAATCCCTAAAGGCGCAAGCCGCAATTCTTTATCTAAATGTGTTTCTATAGTGCGATAAATTTGCGCGCGTTTAAGCTCTATTGTATTCACATCACCAAGGGCGTGGCCAAATTTGACAATTTCAGTATCAGAAAACTCAACAGCTTCATCCCCCGCCATGCAATTGATACCCGAAACAATATAACCCCTATAAAGCTCACGCCCGCCCGTAACGCGATACAGATCATCGCCTTGTCTCACTGTAACTGTTTTGCGGCTCACAGTGCCATTCTTTCCCGCAATATCCAACTCTAAGCGCGCCTTAAAGCCATGTTTGTGAGATACGGATTTCAAGGCAATATAGGGACGGTTAAAATTTTGCTCTATCTGATTAGAAGAAACACAAATTTGCTTTACCAGTCCTTTTTTATAAGCATCAACAGGTGTTAAACGATATAAAAGATTAATCTCATCTTTATGCGTGGCACTATAGCGGAAAACACAAAGCGGATTAAGGCTCGCAATAGCCTCCTTCGCTTTTGCTGTATTATCCACCGATTGCGGTTCATCTATGATCACAATCGGATTTGTATCTTGGATATAGCGCATAGCACTTTCGCCATTCAGTCTATCTTGCGGAAGGTTGATAATATTTTCTGCTTTTTTAAATGCATCAATATTGATAATCATAATTTCAATATTGGTAGAGCTTGCAAATTGGCGAATTTGCGAAAGATCTTTTGAATTATAAATAAAATAACGATAGGGCAGATTATCAAACTCTGCTTGAAAATGCTCCCTTGTTACCTGAAGTGATTTATACACCCCTTCGCGAATAGCAACACTTGGTACGACGATAATAAATTTGGTAAAGCCATAGCGTTGATTTAACTCAAAAATCGTCTTGCTATAGACATAAGTTTTGCCTGTTCCCGTTTCCATCTCAATAGAAAACTGCTTTTGCTCTAGCGTCTTACTCGCCAAGAGTTTATTGTTCTGTTGCACCTCTTGTAAATTTGCTAATATGCTTTCATCACTGATCAATAATTGATTACCATAACCAAATTCATTTAACGCTAATTGTCCTTGTTCTGAATGCAAGAAAATAGAAGAATTCCGTCGTGGTTGGCCTTTAAATAAATCAATGACGCTTTTAACCGCATCATTTTGAAATTCTTGTTGTTTAAATTTAAGTTTCATATCGCCGCCCCAATCGTCTCTCTATAGTTTAAATTTTATCAAAACTTACTTCATTGTCTTTAAAGATAAAGTCGCAATTAATAAGCGCCTCATCACTTTTAAAGGCCGCATCAAGCGCTACGATTTTTACGGGCAAATACTTTATCATCTCTTCCGCATCTTCGGGTTCAAAGGGCGGGTCTATGGCTATAATTACCAAGACATCGCCTTCGCTCTCGCCTATATAATAGAATTTTTTGCCATTGATTGGTAAAGGGTAAATTTTTAAATCCAGTGGCCAACCATATTTAAGTATGATTTCGAAGATAATATCTTGATGAGAGCGCTCGGGATTCACCCCCTGCAAAATATGATCCAAGCGCATTTGCAATTGTTCTTTAACATCAAGTGCATTCGGATCAATCGGGCTATCGTCCCATATGGAAAAGTTGGAACTATCGAGCTCTAGAACGCGAAATCCGGTGTCTAGAGGCTGCTCACTTGTGAGTTCTGCTTCATGCTTTTGCTTGATTTGTGCACCAGCGCGGCGAATACGTTCAATACCTATATCGCAGATAGTTTTATAACCAGTTTTATAGGCTTCGCTCTTTTCATCACATAATTCAGGCAATTGCACCATGATGAATTTGCGATTACCACCATCTTCAGCATTCAAAGCCATCACTGCATGCGCCGTTGTACTAGAACCAGCAAAAAAATCGAAAATGATGTCGTTGTCACTGGTCGTCTGTTCAATCAATTGCTTTATAAGACTCACACCCTTGGGATGATCAAAAAATTGGCCGCCTAAAAGTTCTCGTAATTGTTTGGTCGCTATAAAATTCATATCTGTTTCAAGCATTGTACTAAATGGTTTAGTTTGAGATTTAACTTCTGTTTGATGACGTTTATAAGTAGGCGTACCTTGTCTGTTTTTTGGGAAGATCACCTTGCCTTCTTTGATGATGTTTGCCATTCGTCCTTTTTCATAAGCCCATACACGATTGGGATTACACTGGTAAACTACACCCGTTTGTGGATCAGTAATCGGGTAATTAAGATTTGGCCGCTCTGATGCTGTTTTATTGCATGTCAAATTATCAGCCATCCAAGGCCCGCGCGGGTCATTATCGGGGTTGGTATAATTTGCAAAACTCTTTTGTACTCCACTAAAAACAGTGTGCCTGCGACTATAACACAAAATGTAATCATGGTCTGTACTTACATTGTTTTGCGCATCATTAGCACCAGTGCGTTTCCTCCACACCAGCTGCGCAACAAAATTCTCTTCGCCAAACACTTCATCACATACTTTGCGCAAATTATGAACTTCATGATCATCTATTGAGATAAAAATCACCCCATCGTCACGCAATAAGGTCTGTGCCAAACGCAAGCGCGGATAAATCATATTGAGCCAAGCCGTGTGAAACCGCCCCATTGTCTCAGGGTTCGATTTTGTCGTTTGGCTCGTCACTTCCTTATATCGCGCCAATGGGTCTTTAAAATCATCATCATAGATAAAATCATTACCCGTATTATAGGGCGGGTCTATATAGATCATCTTCACTTGGCCAAAATAAGCCCGCTGGATAAGTTTTAACACTTCAAGATTATCGCCCTTAATATAAAGATTATGTGTATTATCAAAGTTTACGCTCTCCTCGCGCTTCGGGCGCAATGTCGCAAGTGAAGGCTTTTGCGCAAGCTTTAAACTTGCTCCTTTGCCCTTCCATTCAAATTTGAACTTCTCAAAATCATTATCAATATATTCGCCGCATAGATTAAGAAGCTGATCTATATTGAGCTTTCCCTCAGCAAAACATTGCGGAAAGGCTGCTTTTAACTTTTCTATGTCTGGATTAACTGGACTTTGACTCATGCCCTCTATTTTATCTTCACCCGCTATTATACTCATCTTTGCGCTTCTCCGTTACGCTTAGTATAAAATATGTCTATGAATATTTCTTTTGTACGTCGCAATTCCTTTTATCCTATTTATTTCTGTATCCTCTGCAAATTTACTTTCATGAAAAATGTCGTATAAGCTGTTCTCTTTATTTTTTAAAGTTTCTTGTGCTTGTTTTATTTCTTTTTGCTTACGCAAGTCAGCTAGATCAATTCGCATTACCACATTTTGATCATTTTGCTTTTCTTTGATTTACTTTGCAAAAGCAATAATTTCGCGCTCTAAATTAGCCGCTGTTTGGCATAATAAAGACAGCGATTTTATATTTTTTCTTGTGTGCTATTATGGCACTTACAAATATTATCAATAAGCTTATCAATTGGCACAAGCACATCCAAGTACTATCACTGCCAACGAAAACATAAACTTCTTCATCATTTATTTCGACGCAATAAAAACCATTTCACAAGGGATTATGTCAGCATCCACTTCTAGTTTTCCCTTGTCCGCACAAGCAAGATTTGCTAAAATACCTTTTACGGAAGGTAAAATAAAAACACCCTCAAACGCCCACCAGCAGGCTGAAAATCCTTCCCATGCCATAAAACGCTTTGCCTTTATAGGTTTTATACTGTGTGTCAGATTCATAATAAAATATAGCTCTTATCATTTTGTCCCTGAGTGATTTGTATTGCCTTATCAATCATATAATTAGGCTCATGTACAAACCATGCTTTTACAATCTGCCATAGGAATGTATTAATCTCTTGCACTCGCTCCTTAAATATATTGCGGCATGATTTTTACATTATCAGCAACGTTGGTATTAATTGCCAACCTTCATGACGGTAAGCTTTAACAAAGCTTTCGTCTGCTTCTTTTTGTCGTCCCGTTAGTTAAACTCTTGCTTTAAACCTTCTTCGGTTTTACGTCTATATATAGCGCCGCGTATTGGTTTTATCGCTTGTTTAAGCACCTTTCTTGTCCCCTGTCATCCTCTCATCCCCGCCTTACAAGGCCAAAAAACAAATGGCTATTCCAATTGATGCCGGTAATATGCTTGGCAATAACTTTCAAGCTTTTGTAAATCTTGCCCTCATTGATAGCCTTTTGGCACCACAAGCACATGATGGGTTTGTCCTAAATAATCGTCACTGAAATAAGTGTGCCATAAGGCTTTGGGCTCCTACATTGACGTATACTTTACTGTGGCTATTTCTTGCTCTAATTGTTTACAACTCATTGTCTAATCCTCTCAAACACATGAATGTTCTATTTCCTCGATTAGTCCAGAAAATAGTGTGTGTTCACAAAGTCAGACAAAAGTGCAATTTATTCTTTTGCATTGGATAGCTCAACTCCCTCCACGCTTAGAACCAATAAACCTAAGCTTATTGCTGCTATAAGTTTACCGCGCACCCAAAACGAGAAATTTATATCCTATTGAAAAAATAAATTTAGAAGATCCCTTCTTAAACAAAGTCTCGACTAAATAAGATGGTTTGGGCATTTTTAGCAAAAGAGATAAAAATTCACTATCTCAAGGATCTTAACTATGTTATCGATCATACGCAAAAAAAGGTGAGAAGTGCAGATTTCTAAAAGAAATGATAATAGTCTTATAAAGAGAAATGGTACTGCAAGCGATACATCGGTTAGAACGTTCTCTTTAAAAACACACCGTAATTACAAGCGGCTTCAAAAAACAGCCTTACTAATATAATATTAGCTAGAGGGTTACATGTATATCGCAATAATAATGCACTCATTCCCGCAAGAGTGCTCCACATATTATGGCGTAGACTGTACAAACTCTGCCGCTCTTGCATACTCAGGCGTAAGGCCACTTAGTCGTATAGCAGCCGCAGTTTCAACGTAAAATAGCGGACGCTTCTGTATCATAATACTTGACAGAAGCATCAACAGCTAAGGATATAGGAACTAATTTATATTTTTTCGAAATGTTATATATAAATTTAATGTGCCGCCCCAAAACACACCACCAGTGAACCCACTTAAAAGACCAAAAAGAAGGTTAAAATCAAATGCATATTTCAAATCATGTTCAATCTTGAGAAAAACAATCAATGTGAATTTGATGACAAAAGCGATAAGAATAAATATCAGCGTCAACCGCGTACCAGGCAGAATAATTAAATCCGTTCCCTCTTTGATTTTTAAACGCGGAGTGGCACGCCAGAGCAACCAGCCAACGCCAAAGCCGATCATCAGCCCTGCCAACATTGCGATTGCTCCCCAGCGTGGGAAGGCCAGCTGGTTAATCACATCGCTTGCGCCCAAAAAAAGAAAGACTAACGGCAAGAGAAAAAGGCGGTAAACCTTCGTTTCCCTATCTTTCAATGCGATTATTCCCCTCGCAATGAGAAAAATAAGCAAAATCCAAGCCCATAAAGGGGTTCCGGTCAGAATGTTAAACAATGACATATTATGCTCCATGATGTTTGATGCGATAAAAATATTGCATGATGTTAGGAAGATATTTAGAAAAAAGAATACCAGTACAAATTAAACCCATAGTGACCAACCAAATCTGCGGGGTCCATGTAAAAAAAGCCACTAGAAGGCCATTGGCAAAAAAGATGATTACCCAAATCCATGTAATATATTTATTGATGAGATAAAATAGGATATGTTTGCGTTTTTCTTCAGAAACACCAGCACTGGCATAAAAAATGGTAAAGGGTTTCTTTACCAGCAAGCTAATCAATGAAACCAGAGCAAGTGACAGATAGCAAAAAACTGTGGGGTAGTTCAGTAAAAGTGTAGACCATCCAGCGAAATAATTAACAAACAGGACAATAACTGTCAGAATGTTAGTAATCATCACGGGTTCTCCCTGCCGGACAATTTTAATATTCACAGCAATAATGAACAATGAAATCACAGTTAAGATGAGAGAGCGTTCGACCAGAGTTAAAAAGTTTCCATTGATAACCCAGGAGTAAATACTCCACGGAATAAAAGAGATTATTATGTTAAACATGGCGCATCCTCCTTTTTATATTTGATAGAAAACTTACCGCAAGTGCTTCGTTTTTTAGTTTCCGTATGAATAAAAAAACGCCACCCGGTTCATACTCTGTATCCTGTTTAATGGTCAACTGATAGGTATCTCCCGGATAAACTGCTTCAATGAACTTTACTTTTTTCAGCGCAACAGATGCGATATTTTTCGCCCTACCCTGCGTGGACAAAGCCAGAACCATCTCAATCAATAGTGAACCAGGACATACGGCGCGGGAGGGGAAATGTTCCTCAAAAAGCGGATGATGCGCATTAAAGGAAAAAGTACAAGAATCTCCGGTTACGGAGGAAATCTTACATAAATCGCCTAGTAATGGAAGAGCGGCTTTCTCAGAACACGAGCTAGGGAAGCAGACCTTACTGACAATGATGATTGCCTGCGCAATAACGGCCCTGCCATTGTCGCATGGGCTGGACTTACAGTGAATACGGCAGTCCTCATTAATGCGTTCAATATGTCCTTCAACGCGCAACCGATCGCTATCAAAATGGACGGTAGAGAAAAACTGTTCAACCATAACAGGGAGATAGCGATAAGTGAGATCCGAGTTTTTAGCCACCACGGTGGCGAATCGAACTGAAAACTGATGCAAGGCTTCGAGTAACAAGCCCTGCGTCAAATAGTTATGCGCTAAATCCCAGTGAGAAATATCGATTTGCCCGCAAGCACGCATCGGTGTGGTTAAGGTGATACTCTGACATATACCCAAGAAATTTGGCTCGGTGCGATGCTTTATAGCCATGATTGGGGGACCTTTTTATATTTTTCTCTTAAAGCCTTTGATGATAAACCGAAGGAATGAGAGCTAAACCGCGCTTGATAGTGCGCGAGAAGTATCGGCATACGACAAACGAAAAAAGCCAACAATCCTAGCTCAGGAGCAGCCCGATGTTTGCTCATGATGCTTGCAATTAGAAAATCGACATTGGGTTGCAGTCCTGTATTGTCCGAAATAGATCGCGCAAGCGAACCGAAGGGGCGCATAGGCACCTGAAAGCGTGAAAAAAAGAAATCAACTCGGACATCCCGTTGCATAATCGGGTGACCAAACCCTAGCCAGGGTTTGTCTTTGCAATAATGCGTTACCGCCACCTCAAGATTCTCGATTTCAATCTCATGGAGGACACTAGAAAGTCGCATGGCAGCATATTTGCAGGCTCCTATATGCGCGCGAGACCAGTAGCACAAAATCCACCGATTAGTGCAGAAATGACGTCTCTCTTGGTACGGTTGGTGGGATTTGAACCTACGACCTCTGGTGCCACAAACCAGCGCTCTAACCAACTGAGCTACAACCGCATAAAAAGAAAATGTATCATAAATGTTCACGATTTCGTAAACATTTATTCTTACGCTTATGTGACATAAGGAAAATCAACAAAGTTTGCAAGCCCCTTAAAAAAAATCTCGCAATTTTTTGTGAAGAAAAAAGCGTTTTTTTACAAAGGAAATTTTGCCCAATGTTCAAGACTATGATCACGATAGCTTTTTATGTTATCAACTCCATCTTGTTGCATCATCTGCAAAATCTCTTGCAGAATAGTTATGACAAGATCTGGACCTTCATAAACCATCCCACTATATAATTGAATTAAATCTGCACCAGCTTTTACTTTTTCCAAAGCGGTTTGTGCGTCCTTTACACCGCCAACACCAATAATTGCAATCTCCTTCCCTAATTTTTTACGCATTTTTGCAAGCACAATAGTAGAACGCTCAAAAAGTGGACGTCCAGAAAGCCCACCCTGTTCATTACTGAAGTGACTATTGCTAAGCCCCTGGCGTGAAAGAGTTGTGTTAGAAACAATCAGTCCATTAAAATCAGAAAGTTTTATTTCTTCAGCAACATCATCTAATTCTTTCTCTGATAAATCGGGAGCAATTTTTAAAAAAATAGGAATGGAGAATCCATGCTTGTTCTCTTGCTCATTTCGCGCTTTCGAAACTGCACTCAACAAAAGATGCAAACTGTCACGGGCCTGTAAATCACGTAAACCTGGTGTATTAGGAGAAGAAATATTAACCGTAAAATAATCAGCAACATCATAAAAATGAACAATACCAACAGTATAATCATCAATCTTATCGACCGTATCCTTATTGGCTCCAATGTTGACTCCTATAACACCAGTTTTTTTACACGCACGCAATCTATTGTAAACAACTTGATGTCCGTCATTATTAAAGCCCATTCTATTAATAATCGCTTCATCTTCTTTTAAACGGAAAAGCCGTGGTTTAGGATTTCCAATCTGAGGCTTTGGTGTCACTGTCCCAATTTCAGTAAAACCAAATCCTAAACGAAAAATACCATCTACAACCTCTGCATTTTTATCAAACCCCGCTGCAAGACCAATAAAATTTTCAAACTCAAGACCAGCAACAGTTACACACAAACGTTTGTCGATAACCTTTTGACAACCATTTAATCCACTTTTCAGCCCGAGAATCGCTAAACCGTGTGCTTGCTCTGGATCCAACATAAATAAGGCAGAACGGCCAATACAACGAAAAAAACTCATTAATCCTTCTCCACAACATAAAAATGATCCATCGCACCTCACCTATATCTTTTAACACAAAAGATTTCCAATCAAAGAAAGCATATTATCCAAATAATATTCCCCTTCTAGAAGAAAAATCATCATATAATAGCCATACATGTTTATATTGATATATACTGTGTAAAGAACTTTTTATTCTTTAAAAATGTTTCTCTTTTTCGACATTTTTTAAAGATTAAAATATGAATCCTAATCTTATAAAATGCAGCATGAATTGAAACATCAATGGCTCTTTACCATAGTCATGGTTTTGTGGCATCTTATGCAGGCAAGCTCATAATTCTCTTAAATATGCATGCAAATGCCCTCTATTCCCAAAGTTCCTCTGTGTAATATTGTTTTCAACAGAAACAAAGCTTGTTCTATAAAGCTATTTTTTTCCTAGTATTTATAGGATACATGGTTCATAAAAACATCTAAATTCATACTATTGTTGCACCATTTATTAGCAACAGAATGTTCAATCAATTTGTACTCTATTGATAGAATTTTGAAGAATCTGTGTTGTTTCCTTTGCCATTTCTGATGCGTTAAATACAATTTTGCATCTATTAAGTGCTCTGTCTAACATATATTTTAAGTAATGACAGTTGATTGTTGAACTCACACCTATCATACCAACGACTTCCAAACCAAAATGATCTTGCAAACCCTAGAGCTCTGCTATTTATAAACTGATACAATCTTCCAGCAGATGAAATGTGTTTCTTCCATCGGAATTATCTCCATTTTAGCTCATGCAACCCAGTACAAATAGCTTTTAGATAAGCCATAATGCCCTCCTAATTTCTATTATCGCTTACTAAATTAAGAGGAATTAAATTATAAGTTTTACTGTGGTATTGTGTAAAAATCTCTCTTTTTAATGTTAACATAAAAATCTTGAGGCAATTATATAAATTAAGCTACAGTTTTCTACTTTCTGTTGAAAAAGCAGATATAGTTTTTATTAAAAAAGCTTTTTTCTAGGAAAGGTTCTATGTAAATTCAAATAGAGCCCTAAAATCCAAATAGAACCCTAAAGCTCTTTATTAAACCTTATAAAGTCTTTGAAAATAATATTAATATTGTAATATAATCATAAAAACAAAATCTGCCCTTTCCTTTTTCATCAAAAGCGGTAAGTAAATTACCGTATATCACTTACATAAAGGGGAAAATGCAATGCTTAAAGAATTCAAAGAATTTGCCCTAAAAGGTAATATGATTGATCTTGCTATCGGTGTGATTATAGGGGGTGCTTTTGGTAGCTTGGTCAACTCAATTGTCAATGATATTTTTATGCCAATCATTGGATTGATTACAGGTGGAATTGATTTTTCTAATATGTTTATTCAACTTGCTGGCGAAAAACAAGCAACATTGAGTGCCGCCAAAGCAACTGGAGCAACCATTAGCTATGGACACTTTATTACTTTACTTATCAATTTTCTCATTATTGCTTGGGTGCTTTTTTTATTCGTTAAAGCTATGAACAAAATCCGTAGAAAAGAAGAAGAAAGCCCCCAAAAAACGTCTTCAGAAGAACAACTGTTAACAGAAATTAGAGATCTTTTGGCTAAGAAAAAATAATTTTATGCAAGATTTACATCATGGAACACGAGGAAAAAACATTTCCACAGTTGTTCCGTAATTGGGTTTGGAGAACAGTAAAAATTGTCCCCCTCTTTCTTCCACCATTGCTTTACACATTGGGAGCCCTAAACCTGTTCCCATAAAAGCGCTATCACCAGATCGGCCATCCTTGCGCTCTACTTGACCATAAGGTTGCAGTGCCTGTATAATCTCTTCTTCGTTCATCCCTATACCATTATCACTCACTGAAATTTTTACACGTTCTTTTCTATAAGAAACGTGAACAATAATCTGTCCACCCAAAGGTGTAAAACGAATAGCATTGGAAAGAAGATTCCATATAATCTGGCGAAACACTTGTTGTGATACAGGAATAAATGGAACATGAGGTGGAGCAACAATACGCATGATAATGCCGTTCTGATTGGCTTGTGTCTCAAGAAAAGCTATCGTCGCACGTAAACAAGATATCACATCAAATGTTTCAGAAATAAGGGAAGAATCAATCTGGTTATCGGAACCAGAATAATTTATCTTCGAGCACTCTAGTAATTGATTAATCAGCAATAATATATGTTTTCCAGAGGAAATAATATCGCGTAAATATCCATGATAGCGCTCATTTTCTATCGAACCAAAACGGCCTTCTCTCATAATTTCTGCAAAACCAATAAGAGCATTCAAAGGTGTTCGTATTTCATGAACAACTCCAACGATTTTATCCTCTTCTGCTTTTTTTTCTCCTGATGGAACTGTTTGTGTCCTATCACGCAACATAACAGCATAATTTCCTTGCTTTGCCAAAAATACAATCGTTATCAAAACGGTTATATTTTTATGATTTTTCGTCATTAAATCAGCTGTTTCTCTGCGATTTAAAACCTGATTTTTTCCCTCCATGCGGATTGATTTAAAATATTTTTCAACCAAAAGTCGGCTTTGAAAAGTAAATAATGAAGAGAGTGGCTGTCCTCGCAGTTCATTTATTTCATAACCCATTAATGCTAAGGCTGCCCTACTCGCTGATTGAATAAAGCCTTCTTCATCCAACCATAAAACACCATCTGTTGCTGTATCCAACAATGATAAAACTGCAGCGGGCTCTTTTACGAGAGCTTGTTCTATAGCATTTACCGGCAATGTTTGTGCATATGGTAACTGAATAGCTGTTTCTTCAACTAAATTTTCTTCTTTTACCGATGAATTCAATTCATCACGCAATTGCTCTGCAATTTCATGAAAAGCTGAGCGTTCTATCTCCGTAAGACATGGTATTTCTGTTGCTAGCTTTTCATTTCTTTTTTCTTGGACTTTTTTTTGTATTTTTAAAACACCAAAGCCACGAAACCCTTTAAGCTGCTTTGTAACATCAAAAATTGGCAAAGCCGACAATTCAACATCAAGCCATTGTAAGCAACCATCAACAGGCCATTGAACAATCTCTTTACTCCAAGGCATAGCCGTTTCAATAAAACGACTGAGAACCAGATATCGATCATCATTAAATTGATGAGCAAGTTCATGAAAACTACACCCTAAAATAGAGGAAGAGAGAGGGCCAACAACTTCAGCTAGCTCTTTTGAGACTTCACAAAACAAACCATTGTGATCGATTTCCCACGTAAAAGGCCGTGGCAAAAGCTCTGGTGTAAAACGAAAAGCTTCTTGCTGCGATTTTAATTCATTTGTATTTAACTTTAATTCATCTGCTTTTAATGGCATAACTAAAACTAAAAAGTGTTGGATTTACTCTCAAATGAATAATGCTAATTTGTTTACAATTATCTGTTCTGGTTAAAATAACTTGATATCTCATATAAATTGTCTGTAGCAAAATTTTGACTGTTTCATCAACAAAACAAGAATAAAAAGAAGCTTCCAGCTCTTGTTGCTTATTCACCCATTATGTAATAAATCTTGTTACAATAATGGTAACATCTCCCTCGCATAAATAGTACTCAAAAAGAATACACTTATTTTACACATTCATGCGCCTTTTTTGAAAAGATATCTCCCAAGATCCCCAAGCTTATTTTACGACGTCATCTGTAAATGGTGTAATGTAAAAGTCCCTATAGAGGATATCAAGGCATTGTGCATTACCATTTTTATACTTATAAAAGAGCTGGTTAGCACCATCATTATACTAATTTCAGCCCCTAATGTTACCAATAGTTCTTGGCATTTGAAGGCATTCATACAAAGATCTTTCTTTCATTAGAATCGCTACAAAAGAAAAAATATACCACCGCACTATTTTATTAAAAATTTTCTCTGTAAAAAAGAGAACACAAATTATCTGTCTTCATATAAAGATTTGTTTAATTTCTTTATATTCCAGATCATTTAGAAATGTTAAAATATCTCATAATCTCCTTTGATATCAGCTTGTTTACCTCATCAGAAGTCTTAATACAAAAGATCGCTTTTGCTTTATTACTCTCCATTTAAATTTTTAATATTATATAAAAAAATAAAACAAGCACATTTAAATAATAACTGTCAGATATTTAAAAAATTGCATATTTTTAAATGCGTTTGTTTATTTTCCTTCATTGAGTAAAATTTCACGTTTTCCAACATGATTAGCGGCTCCAACAATGCCTTTTTCTTCCATCCGCTCGACGAGAGAAGCTGCTTTATTATAGCCGATTGAAAGTCGGCGCTGAATATAAGATGTTGAACATTTTTTATCACGCATAACAATTTTTACAGCTTGGTTATAAAGTTCCTCACCCTCTTCATCAAAATTTTCTTCCTCAGAAATTTCAGCCGCTGAATCAGCAGAAGTATCCTCTTTGTTATCGTCTTCATTATCCGTTACCGTTGCCAAATAATCAGGTTTTCCTTGCATTTTAAGATGTGCAACGATGGATTCAACTTCTTCATCTGAGACAAAAGGTCCATGAACGCGCACAATGCGTCCACCACCAGCCATATGAAGCATATCCCCCTGACCTAAAAGCGTTTCAGCACCTTGTTCACCCAAGATCGTACGACTATCAATTTTTGACGTTACTTGAAAAGAAATGCGGGTAGGAAAGTTTGCTTTAATTGTACCGGTGATAACATCAACAGAAGGACGTTGCGTTGCCATAATAAGATGAATACCTGCCGCACGCGCCATTTGCGCTAAGCGCTGAATGGCATTCTCTATCTCTTTCCCTGCCACCATCATAAGATCAGCCATCTCATCAACAATCACAACAATATAAGGAAGCTGCGTGAGATCCATGGCTTCTTCATGATAAAGCATTTCCCCTGTTTCCTTATCAAAACCCGACTGAACAGTACACATGATCGTTTCGCCTTTTTGAGCTGCAAGTGCAACGCGTGCATTAAAACCATCAATATTACGCACACCCAACTTAGCCATTTTGCGATAACGCTCTTCCATTTCACGAACCGCCCATTTTAAAGCTGTTACTGCTTTTTTGGGATCTGTGACAACGGGTGTTAAAAGATGTGGAATGCCATCATAAACAGAAAGCTCTAACATTTTAGGATCAACCATGATCAAACGACACTGCTTTGGTGTCATACGATAAAGAATCGACAAAATCATTGTATTAATTGCAACAGACTTGCCTGATCCTGTTGTTCCTGCAACCAATAAATGAGGCATTTTTGCTAATTCTGCAATGACCGGTTCACCATTAATCCCCTTCCCCAAAGCAAGAGCAAGTTTAAATTCACTTTCACGAAAAGAACGTGTTTGGATTAATTCCCGTAAATAAACGGTTTCACGAACCGCATTGGGTAACTCAATCCCGATAACATTACGTCCAGGAATTACAGCAACGCGTGTAGAAATAGCAGACATAGAACGCGCAATATCATCAGAAAGATTAATAACGCGCGATGACTTTACGCCCGCGGCGGGTTCAAATTCATACATTGTTACCACTGGCCCTGGATGAACATGGATAACTTCACCCTTAATGCCAAAATCTTCCAAAACACTTTCCAAAAGTCCAGCACCACGTTCTAATGTTTCTTGAGGAATCATCGTACCTTCATGAAAAACAGGTTCCTGTAATAAGTTGATCGGAGGAAATTCATAAACATCACAGTCAATAGATTGAATATTTTGCATAAAAGCAGAATCATAATTACCTAATGGCATACGAGTAGATTGCAATGTTTTAGTTTTACTGTTTGCTTGCATCACAGAAAAATCTTTTGAATTCTTTGTGACGGCTTTGTTTATACAATCAACAGTATTATTGGCGACAGTATTATTGCTATTTTCAGTCTCTATACTCGCCCCTGCATCGCTTAACGCCCCTGTATTACTTAACGTATGAGCAGAATCTTCAACAGAAAGCTTAGAATGACTCTCTTTAGTAGTATCATTATTTGTATGCATTAAATCAGAAATTTTCTCAACGCCTCGCATCCTTTCCGCTGGAGATTCTGATGTAATTGAATCATAGAGTTGTGGAAAGCGGTATTCAAGAACACGGTAAAGAGCCGTTATTGACTCATCAAAGGCTGTGGGAATATCCGGTGTAATTTCATTTGTCGTATCAATTGATATTCCATCCTCTTTTGAAGTTTGAGTCTCCACATGTTCAAATATCAAAGATTCACACTCAAAAAATGCATCATCGGAAAGATGCAAAGCAGGTTTTATTTTTTGTAGCACATTTTCCACTTGTAATTTACGTTCTTGTTCATCCTCCTCAAGTGGAATATTTGCTGACGGCATATGAATAGCTTGTCGTGACAACTGCTTCAGAACCGTTGAATGACAAACTGATGTTTTATTCTCTATTGATTGAGGATTAATGACTTTTTTTGTCGAAAGAATATTGGTTGTTTTCTTGTTACAACGTACAATATCTGTATCTGTAATTTTTTTTTGATCTTGCTTCGTAAAAATTTTAAACTGTTTTGCAAAAACTGGATCTGTTTCTATACGACGACGCAAAATCTCAACTTCTGGGGTTCTCGTGAAACGGACGTTTTTTCCGAGGGCAAATGCCTTTTTCCACACTTCCGGATAAGGAAATATCTCAGTAATCTTAACAGATAAATCTTCTCTTGATGCACCTTCCGTACTATCATCAGAAAAAGAAGACGTAGAAATAGATTTTGTTTTCGAATTATGCATGGCACCCAACAAATTTATAGCAATGAGAAAAATAACCTTTTCAAAAAGAATTCGTAGAAACTATCATACGAAGGTTAATAACCTTTTGCTGATGGTTACTTTTTAATGAAAAAAATAATGCCATAATACATATTCATAATCTGCCTTTTGCATATTTACGATATAAATTGCTCAGTTTATGGTGTCATAGAGCTCGTATTTCATTTGTTTTGAAGAAAACTTCATGATAAAAAAGCTTCAAGAAAATTGTCTATGCCTCTCTTTCTCTCCCTTTGCATAAGAGAAACTAGTCTCAATAATACAATGAGCATTGCTCTATTGAATTCTCCATGCTCAATTATCACGATATAATCTAATTTCTCGCGTTTTTATAAGATTACCCTTGTTATCCTCGTTTAAAAAGGCTTAGACTAAGACAATCATAATTACATAAATACAAATAGAAAAAAGGGAGTGAATTATGTTTAATAAACGGAAATTTTATATCAATGGTCTATGGGATGAGCCAAGCATTCCTCACGATTTTGACGTCATTAATCCATCAACAGAGGAGGCTTGTGCTGTCATTAGCCTTGGAAGTACAAAAGATGCCGATAAAGCAATTAATGCGGCTAAAGAAGCGTTTCAAAAATGGAAAACAACGTCACCAAATGAGCGTCTTGGATTTGTTGAAAAAATTCTAGAGATCTACGAAAAACGTTCCAAAGACATGGCAAAAACCATTTCAATGGAAATGGGAGCACCGATTGATATGGCGCTTAATGCGCAAACTGCAACCGGAAGTTCCCATATTCGCAATTTTATCGAAGCTTATAAAGAGTTTTCGTTCCAAGAAACTTTAATAAAGGGAAATGAGCAAGCAATCCTTCACTACGATCCTATCGGCGTCGTAGGATTAATTACGCCATGGAATTGGCCCATGAATCAAGTAACTCTTAAAGTTATTCCTGCTCTCTTGGCTGGCTGTACCATGGTGTTAAAGCCCTCTGAAATTGCGCCTCTTTCTGCTATGCTTTTTGCTGAATTTTTAGATGAAGCCGCACTTCCAGCCGGTGTTTTTAATTTAATCAATGGTGATGGTGCGACTGTCGGCTCTTACCTCTCTGCACATCCAGATTTAGAAATGATCAGCTTTACTGGTTCAACTAGAGCAGGAAAAGATATTTCTAAAAATGCCAGCGCTACTTTAAAAAGAGTCTGTCTGGAACTTGGTGGAAAAGGAGCGAATATTATCTTTGCTGATGCCGACTCAGATGCTATTCAACGTGGTGCACGACATTGCTTTTATAATAGTGGACAAAGTTGTAATGCACCGACTCGTATGCTTGTGGAACAGAGCATCTATGACAAAGCCATAAAAATAGCCAAAGATATTGCAGAAACAACAAAAGTAGGACCAAACTGCCAAGAAGGAAATCATATTGGACCTGTCGTTTCAAAAAAACAATATGATAAAATTCAAGATCTTATCCAATCGGGAATTGATGAAGGTGCAACTCTTGTTGCAGGCGGGACTGGTTTACCAAAAGGAATGGAACGCGGTTATTATGTCCGTCCAACAGTCTTTGCTGATGTAAAACCTCATATGCGTATTTTTAAAGAAGAAATCTTTGGTCCAGTTCTCTCGATTCTTTCTTTTAGTACAGAAGAAGAAGCCGTCGCTTTAGCGAATGAGACTGAGTATGGTCTTACAAACTATATTCAATCGCAAGATCGCAACAAATGTCGTCGTATTGCGGCACAAGTACGCTCTGGTATGGTAGAAGTTAATGGACATGGATTACCCAGTGGAAGCTACTTTGGAGGTGTAAAATTTTCTGGGCGCGCTCGTGAAGGAGGACATTGGGGAATTAAAGAATTTCTCGATAGTAAAGCAATTTCGTACTGGTAAAATCTTATTAAAAACTTAATAGGAATCGTATGGTAATACAGAAAATAACGGATGAAGGTGCTCTTGGGCAACGTCTTGATCAGTGGCTCGCAAAACAATATCATGATGTGCTCTCGCGTTCGCGTTTGCAAACCCTCATCCGTGAAGGCTGTCTTAAAATTGATGGTCAATTCATAAAGGAACCAAAAACAAAATTAAAACCTAACCAAATAATTGAATTGGAAATGCCTGACCTTCGTGATGCAGAACCTAGCGCTGAAGCCATTGCATTGGACATTCTTTTTGAAGATGATCATGTCATTGTTATTAACAAACCAGCTGGTCTTGTTGTTCATCCTGGGAATGGCAATTGGACCGGTACATTGGTTAATGCCCTTATTTACCACTGTGGGAATAGTTTATCTGGTATAGGTGGTGTTAAACGCCCTGGCATTGTCCATCGTCTTGATAAAAATACAAGCGGTGTTATGGTTGTTGCAAAAAATGATCTAGCTCATAAAAGTCTCAGTGCTCAATTTTCTGATCATGGACGTACCTGCGCATTAGATCGACGCTACCATGCCTTGATTTGGGGAACACCTCAGCGCAATGTCTGGACAATTGATGCATCACTTGGCCGTTCGCCCCATAACCGGACAAAGCAAGCTGTCATCCATAACCAAAACCCTTATGCTCGTCATGCTGTTACACATGTTTCTCTGCTTGAAAAATATGGCTCTCATGCAGACTCAACATCTTTTGCTAGCCTTCTGGAATGTCGCTTGGAAACTGGACGCACCCATCAAATCCGTGTTCATATGACTCATATGGGGCATCCACTCATAGGCGATACAGTTTATGGAAACGCTTTTAAAACAAAATCAAACATATTCAACCCCACTATTAGAAATGCAATCGATCAATTCAACCGACATGCACTCCATGCTGCAAGTCTTACTTTTGAACATCCTTCTACCGGTAAAGTTATGTCGTTTTCCGCACCACTGCCTCAAGATATGGCTAAACTTATTAAACTTTTTAAAAAAATGAATTGAAACTTTTCCCCTTCTCAAGATTTCACAATAAAATATCTTTTTTTGAACAAAATTGAAAAATATGCTAGAGTGAGATTATGAGGATAGTTAGCTATCTAAAACATAGAATTTGCCTTATCAGGGAATTCAAACAAAAGGAGGGTGCTATATGGCCCATATGAATTTATTATCAGTAATGACAGGTGATGGTGGTTTAAACCGTTACTTGGAAGAAGTGCGTCGTTTTCCAATGCTTGAGCCAAAAGAAGAATATATGTTAGCTCAGCGTTACCGTGAGCATAATGATCTAAAAGCTGCGCATAGGCTAGTAACCAGCCATTTGCGTCTCGTAGCTAAAATCGCGATGGGATATCGGGGCTACGGACTTCCCATTGGGGAAGTCATTTCAGAAGGCAATGTTGGACTCATGCAAGCTGTTAAACGTTTCGAACCAGAGCGGGGTTTTCGTCTTGCAACCTATGCAATATGGTGGATTAAAGCATCAATCCAAGAATATGTATTGCGCTCTTGGAGTTTGGTGAAAATGGGGACAACAGCTAATCAAAAGCGTTTGTTTTTCAACCTTCGTAAGTTAAAAAGTAAACTTCAAGCACTTGATAGTGGCGATCTCAATGCAGAACAAGTGAAAAAAATTGCAATCCAGTTGAATGTCACAGAAGATGAAGTTGTATCAATGAATCGTAGGCTTGGTGGTGATACTTCACTCAACGCACCAATTCGAACAAAAGAAGGGGAAAACAGTGAGTTGCAAGATTGGTTGGTGGATGAATCTAACGATCAAGAACAAATTTTAATTGAAAAAAGTGAATTAGAAAATCGCCGTTCCATGCTCATAAATGCCATGGACAATCTCAATGAACGCGAAAAGCGTATATTTAAAGCGCGTCGTTTAAACGATGTACCACTAACCCTAGAAGAACTCTCTGGTGAATTTAATATTAGTCGAGAACGAGTAAGACAAATTGAAATGCGTGCATTTGAAAAAGTGCAAAACTCTATCAAAGATTCTACTTTATCTCAAAGTCAAGTATAAAACCTAGAGTTAAGTATAAAGCCAATGGTTTGCACATTCTTTAAATGTGAAAATGAAAAAAAGCATGCCTTGGCTTTATACTTGTAAATTAGCCTATCGAATTCTTTAAGTTATTGATATGTAAAGCTTTATTGAATATATTTGGTATATAATTGATAAAGACGGTCGTAGAAAATTCTTCACAGCCGTTTATTTTTTTGCATCTATGTTTTATTTTTTTGACCAAGAACTGTTAACTTATCTTGTTGTGCAAGCCATTGTCCAATAACTTCATTAAAAATAGACTTACCTGTTGGTCCTTTTGCAAAGGTTAATTCACTTATACGCCCGTTTTTATCCGTTAACACCAAACGCATCCAATCTAATTCTCGCATCAATTGTAAATTTCGATCAAGAAATGGATGATTTCCACTCAATGCGACAAGAAAAAAGTCATCGTTAATCTTTGCAGCAATAGTTCTTGTTAAAGCCTGTCCAATGGATTGTTCACTTGCTTTAAAGGTTAATGCTTGAACATTGCTTATAGCTTTACCTGAAAATTTATCCGAAAGAATAAAAATAAGGTCCATAATATATGCAGCAGGAAATGACTGATCGGTATTACGACGTAAAATTAACCGTAATGATACCCCTTCATCAGGAATTGTTATATCACCTTGTATAGTTGTTTCTTCTGGAGCCCCCTTCACTTGAGATTCTTTTATAAGCGTCCAGCGAGCACTTCCCGTTGCTATCTTTTCTGCATCATAATTTGTACGTGCTTGATAGAAAACAGCTTCACCTGATTTTTCAAGCGATTGCAAATTGCTATCAACAACTGTTGAGAGTACTTCTTCATCCGAAGAATCTATCGCTTGTTTTAAACCAACATCAATTTCACTTCCATCCTCTAATAAGCGTTGTGTTAACTTTCTCTTAATTGGAAATGCCTTTGGTACTCTGTGAGAAGCTTGAAGATTTTCTTCTAAAAACTGATGATCATTTGATACAAATACACGCTCACCAACAAAAAAAATACCAACAATTAAAACAACAAAACTAACAACAGAAACAGCACTTATTACAATACGCCTTTGCACTAACGATTTATTAGCACGACGTAAAGCCTGAGAAAAAATGTGCGAAACAATATGCGGATTATCTTCCTGCGAAGGAGAAATCTTTAACACACTGCTATTAACATGCTGAGAAGGCACATCAGCCTCCATATTAACAGGCTCTGCATCTGGTATATCTGATACACAAAGCTCATCAAATACCTTGTTATCCTTTGAACGCGTAACAAAATCCTGTTTTCTTTTTATATTTACCTCTGAAAATTCATTATTCTTTGGTAATATAGTTTTTTTTGTATATTTCTTATCTTCATTTATATTTGTGGGATTCCACCCAATAACTGAAGAAAGCCGCTTCTTTTCAACTGCTAAATATTCTCCTTCAACAGTTGCAATAGAACTTTGAAGAATCTTTCTCTGTTCATCCGCTATTGCTTGTGGTATTTTTGCTGTTAAAAATTGATGTTCTAGTGTTTCGGTAGCACGCTTATAAATCCGCTTACGCACTTGTGGTGTAATATTATTTTGTGCATTAATTGTCTTTTTTAAGATTCCAACGAAATCTACCATTTCCTCTATAATCTCTCTTAAACTGAGAAAAAATCAATAGTAAAGCCAAAAAACTTTATTTTAGCCTTCTAAATTGATTGCCATTTAATATTGGTACAACTATCGCAATAATGTAAAATGAATATGAAAAATAAACAATGCTATTTTGCACCTTTCTCTCACGTGATCTTAAAAACTTTTTTTGTAAAAAGAGACAAAAACGCACAGAGAACATATATAGAAATCTAAAAATAATAATCAATTAACAAAGGGATCCGTAATAAGAATAGTATCTTCACGCTCTGGACTTGTGGATAATAAAGCCACTTTTGTATTAATCAGTTCTTCAATATAGCGTATATATTTAATAGCCTGCACTGGTAAATCTTCCCACCTCAATGCATGTGCTGTTTCTTCCTTCCAACCTTCTAATGTTGCATAAACAGGCTTCACCCGATCCTGAGCTCCCATGGAAGAAGGTAAATAATCAATTCTTTTACCATCAAGCTCATAACCAATACAAATTTTTATTTCATCCAAACCATCTAAAACATCAAGTTTTGTCAATGCTATACCTTGAACACCGCAAATTGTTACCATCTGACGTACTAAGACAGCATCAAACCAACCACATCGACGCTTTCGACCCGTTACAACACCAAATTCATGTCCACGCACTCCTAGAAATTCACCAATATCATTTATCTGCTCTGTCGGGAACGGCCCTTCTCCAACGCGTGTAGTATAAGCTTTTGCAATACCCAAAACATAATGAATTGCATCAGGTCCCATCCCCGAACCTGTACATGCTTGCCCAGCAACTGTATTAGATGACGTTACATAAGGATAAGTTCCAAAATCATTATCTAATAAAGCACCTTGCGCACCTTCAAAAAGAATGTGTTTCCCTCCTCGATAACCTTCATCTAAAAGACGCCACGTACAATCCATAAAGGGCAAAATTTTATCCGCAACTTGCATCAATTCATCATAAAGTGCTCGAGAATCAATCTCTGCAACACCCATCCCACGACGCAAAGCATTATGATGCCTCAAAAGCCGCTCAATCTTAGCCATAAGTGTATCTTTTTCTGCTAAATCCATCACTCGGATAGCACGACGTCCCACCTTATCTTCATAAGCCGGTCCAATACCACGCTTTGTTGTACCAATTTTTAAACCAGATAAACCGCTTTCTCGAATTGCATCAAGATCACGATGCAAAGAAAGAATCAAAGGAGCATTTTCAGCAATACGCAAAATTTCTGGTGTGATTTTTACACCCTGATCACATAGTTTTTTTACTTCTGCAACAAAATGATGAGGGTCAACAACAACACCATTGCCTATAATTGATAACTTGCCACGCACTAAACCAGACGGTAAAAGTGATAATTTATAACTGACTCCATCAACAACCAATGTGTGGCCAGCATTATGCCCCCCCTGATACCTCACCACGATATCTGCTCGCTCAGATAACCAATCTACAATTTTACCTTTGCCTTCATCACCCCATTGTGTACCGACAACAACTACATTGGCCATAACTTTCTCCGTCGTGTTTGGTTAAAAAAACCAGCATTCAAAAACAAACACTTCTTTATAACGAAACCTTAGAGCAAGTGCGACTCTTCATTTCAGATTTTTCTCAATCTTCAAGTGATTAAATTTTCAAATTTATGATAATAAAGATAAGCAAATACCAAAATATTTTAAATCTGTTATTTTTGCTACAACAAAGTAAAAAAAATAGAGATTTTAATTTGTGCGTATCCAACACCTGACAGAGCATTCATTCTCTCTCTTAATCTTTTACAATTCACGTAATATTTAGATGCTGTCTGTCTGATACAAGAATACGAAAGATCATCATAATCTCTCGTATCCTTTTTTGTTTAAAAATACGTTGTGAAAATCACCAGTAATTATTTAAAGCTGTGCTTTTTCAACTTGGAACGCCCACTCAAGCCATTGTGTCAAAATTTCAAGATCGGAAGCCTCAATTGTTATACCCGCCCAAATTCGAAGCCCAGGAGGAGCATCGCGATACGAACCGATATCATAAGCAACCCCTTCCTCATCAAGACGTTTCACAACCGCTTTTATAAAAGATACTCGCTTTTCCGTATCCAAAGCAGTAATCACTGGATCCACAATATCTAAACAAATAGCGGTGTTAGAACGCACTTCAGGATCTTTTGCCAAATATTCTAACCATGGCGTTTTGCGAACAAAAGCATCAAGTACAGAAAAGTTTTTCTCAACCCGTGCTCTTAATGCCGCTGCACCTCCTAGAGACTTTGCCCACTTCAACCCATCAAGAAAATCCTCAACACAAAGCATAGAAGGTGTATTGATTATCTTTCCTTTAAAAATATCTTCGTTCAATTTTCCATTTTTTGTCATATAGAAAAGTTGAGGCATAGGCCAAGCTGGAACATGATTCTCAAGCCTCTCAACAGCACGAGGACTTAAAATCACCATACCATGTGCAGCCTCACCTCCCAAAACTTTCTGCCATGAAAAAGTAACAACATCTAATTTTGAAAAATCAAGATATTGCGCAAAAGCTGCCGATGTTGCATCACAAATGGTCAATCCAGCCCGTTTATGCGGAATGAAATCCGCATTAGGAATACGCACACCAGAAGTTGTCCCATTCCATGTAAAAACAACATCCCGATCAAAGTCAAGTTGTGTTAAATCTGGTATTTCACCATAAGGAGCTTCAAAACGACGCACATCAGAAAGCTTTAATTGCTCGACAACATCTTTATTCCACCCAAATCCAAAACTTTCCCACGCCGCCATATCAATGCCACGCTCACCTAATAGAGACCATAGAGCAGCCTCAACAGCACCGGTATCTGAACCGGGCATAATTCCTATACGATGATCAGAAGGAACCTCAAGAATCTCACGGGTTAAATTAACAACTTCAGCAAGTTTTAATTCTGCTTCTCTAGATCTATGTGAACGCCCAACTACTGCATTTTTAAGAACATCAAGAGTCCAACCAGGCCGTTTACTACAAGGGCCTGAAGAAAAATTAGTATTATTGGGACGACTACTTGGTTTTTGTAACATTATCATTATTTCTCCCCTTTTAGATGTTTTTTTCTTTATAAAGAAAAACAAATTATTATAAAGACTAATCAACAATCTTTTTAGAAAAAGTCAAAAATGTTGTCTATTATTTCGTATGCTTAAAATTCACGGAAACTTTATAAAAAAATCTTTCTTAATCATGCTTCTCGATTGATTCTTTTAATTTTTTTTCGTATCACCACCACGATAAGACAGCATTCTAATAACAATACACTAAAGTGTCCAATATACCTATCAAATTTATTTTATGATAAAGATTCATTGATAACGCTCTAGAATAGGGAGATAAACTTATTAAAAAATCAATTATTTTTCTTTTGATGACTGGACAGAGAAAATTTTAATGTTATAACCGCAAACGCTTTATGTTTTTTATGAAGCATGCCCAGATAGCTCAGTTGGTAGAGCAGCGGACTGAAAATCCGCGTGTCCGTGGTTCGAATCCGCGTCTGGGCACCACTTTTTGTGTTTAAAATATTGAAATATATAGTTTTTTTCTTTAAATAGCTATTTTCAGACCACCTTCTACAGTTTATATAATTTTACCTAATTTGTTCTTATTTGCTCCTTATTTTTCTTTGGAGTGAAGTCTAAGATCTCTTTTTTTCTCCATCTCACTGCTCTCCCTAGCTTATATGGCTCCGGAAACAAACCCTGAAGCACCCAATTGCGAATCGTTGTTGTGGATACACTAAAAAGCTGTGCACACTCACGTGTCGTTACATATCTATCTCCATCATCAAATATCATCTCATTACCTTTCTCTTTTTTATGTTAATTAATCCCCTCCTCGTCTTATAGGACGAGGAGATGAAATCAATTGTTTAAAACTAAGCCGCTTTCGTGACAGACTTCTGCAAACTCGGATCATAAGCTCGCAACAAAGAATCCATTCTATGGGGCAGCTCTGAATCTCCAAAATCCGTTAAAACTGCTAGAATCTTTGTAATATTTGGAATTTCATCTTGAAGTTTTAAAATCAAAGCTTTTTCTACTACGCTCATGATGTCAACCAAGGCACTACAGTCTTTGTCATCTACGTATTCACAATTGACAAACTGAGACAACGCTATCCACAAATCACATAAAAAGTCGATACTGGGATTTATTGCACACCCCCAAAGATTTATTCTCTCAAACAAGCCAATCCTCTGGATGTGATTTTCGTTGAAGGCAGCACCTTTTCTGTACCATCCGGTCTTTGAATGGTAATAGCGTGACAATCCATGAATCCTTTCTTGATCTTATCCTGATAAGGTAACAGCGGCGCCCTTGGAGCACGTCGATATACCCAGTCATGTTTACGCAAGTAATCTGTTTAATCTTTTGGTCGTACCTCTAACATCTTTGCTGCTTCAATAAGACCAAACAAACCATCAGAGCGTTTTAAACCATCCAAAGCCTTTGCTTTGGGTGCTAATTCTGAAATAACATGATCTTTTTGCTCGATTTGACTTTGTAAGTGATTTAAAAAGCCAATCATAGCTTGAGGACTTGAGTAGTCAATTTGCGGTGTTGCTACTTGTTTTTCCAATTCTTGCCACCGGTCAATGATTTTTGCTCGTAAGGCAGTGCTGTAACCAGAAACAAGAATTAGACATTCGCGTTTAAGGAGGTTATAACAAGGGCGGCTTTCACCTTTGCTATCAAGGTAATAACCACTAAAATCAACCACCCCAAATTTGGGGGCGTTAAGTTCTTCAAGCATTTTCTTGATATCGCGCATCACATGGTCATGTCTTTTACTGCACAATTCTGCAATTTCACGACTCGACATAGTCTGAGTGGTAGCACTATTAGCAGTGCTTTCTTTAATTTCTATAAGTGTGTTCACTGTGAACTCCTTGGTAATAGAGGTTTTCTATTGACACTCTAAAAGAGTGCCGGGTGCTAGAAAACACGGTACCAAGTCCGTCGTCACACCTTTCCCGTGAGGGTATTGTATAGTGTAACTACACCCGACAAGACCGTTATATGCTACAGCATATAATGAGTCAAAATCTTTAATGTTCAGAAGACTGATTATTTCGGCAACCAATCCGCTTGGTATTTTAAGGTGTTTTCTAGGCACATGATTCGACAATAGACATACTGATAGTATTTTGTCAAATAAAAAATTAAAAAATCGGCGCTTATAAACTATATCGATTTCATCAGTCAGTTCGTATTTCTTTTTTATCATAATAACCTCCTCTTAATGCATGCTTTGTCTTTTAAGCTCTTGAGA
>NZ_JBHINI010000050.1:0-2797 GCF_042194935.1 Bartonella sp. CL71SXKL
AAACTTATTAGCTTTAAAAGTCTGTGCAAATACTGTTGTAAATCACGTGTTAATGTCTTCCAACCTGTTGTATTGCCACGTTTGTATTTTGGATTGTTCTGCAACTCAAAAGGAATATGAGAATTGCATAAAATTACAAAAATATTTGTTATTATTATCAAACCAAAAGATGCAAATATCAAAATACCTTGGATAAAATAGGGATTTTTTTTAATTCCTAGAAAGCATAAAAATATAAAAATTATAATACCAAACAAGGCTCTTAGCTGCTTATCTGTAAACATATTTATTTCCTGCGGTTTTCGATAATTTTTTGATCTCTTTATTGATCTCGTCTATAAGAGGTTCGTAATTGAGAACGCTTTTCGGAATACCACCCCCATATATCCAAGCTTTCACTTGCGCCTTGGTACTGTAATCAACATTCTCAGGCATCTCATGATACTGACCACCGTCAAATTCTTCGTATTCTCTTGTGCCATCATCATATTCGTAAAGGTTATAAAAATACTCTGCTACCCCTAATCCCCATGGTGCATGCCCCACCGCCGTTGCAACCCACTTTTTTTGCCCTTTCTGTTTACGTTTTTTTAAAAACATCTGGTTTAATATCCCCTATCTAAATCCATAACTTTACCAATGGGTTTATTTGCCTCAAAATGGACCGTACAGAAGCGTTTTTAATTTCAATGTGGTTTTTATCACAAAATCTTTAAATCGCTCTGTACGGTGCCTTTCTGTCAATTTAAACGCATCTCTATTCTCAAAATCATCAGCAAATTTCACTACTTTGCTGTTTTTTCGGATCCTTTTAAATACAATTTCATGACTGATGCTTCCGAAAAAAGCTCTATTTCTGATCCATAAGTGTCTTTAAGCGTAGATCGCTGTTGGGGGTATGCTAAATCTTTCTGAAAGCTTATTTGCGAAATTGTTTGATGATGATTTATAGCATGCGGTTGCATATAGTTTTTCCGTTTCTAATTTTTTGTGTTTCTTAATTACCAGTCCATATTCTGGATGCGTAATCCAATTATCCCAAGCGCTTTGCCAATCGCGTTCATTTGCATTTCGACATGGATTGGTTTTTGAAAAGCGTACAAATTTTTCAAATTCTGATAAGGCTTCACCATGCGTTAATCCTTGTTCAGTTGCGTATTGAAAATCGGGTTTGAAATCTTCTAGTATTCTTTCAACGTCTTGTTTTTCGCTTGTTTTCTTAGTTTCTTCAAAAAAGTTTGCTTTCTCTGGAAAATAAGCAGGCATCATCGTGTCAAAGATTTCTGAAAGTTTTTTTCCAACCTTTTTAACTTTTCGTGAAGGCAATTTCGCAATCATCGCTTCGTTAATTTGCCATCGGTTGTTAACTTCGTTTGAAAGATTGATATTTTGCTCGCGAATGATTGGTTGTTTGGTTTCTATCGTTTTGATTTGCTCTGATTGAACATCATCACACTCGATTGGCTCGTCAACCAAATCGTTTGTTTCTAAATTTTCAAAATCAATTTCTCTTTTTGATAAAATAATATTTTTATTTTTTTTGTTATTGTTATTGTTAATGTTATTGTGCATTTCCAAGCATTGCTCGTGCATTGCGTATGCATTGCTTGTGCATTGCTCATGCATTGCACGTGCATCATCATTACTTTTATCTTTGTTTTTATCCCATCTAGCTTTTGCTGCTTTTGAAGCCTTTTCCGAAGCTTTATCTAAATTCTCATTAGAGTTATTGAGTTCTTCCTCAACATCTAAATTCCACAAGCGACCATCTGCTAAACGAATGAAATATCCTTCTTCAAGCAAAACATTCAGTGCCGCTTCAAACTTCTTCACTGAATAACCAGTGTAATGAGATAAAACTTTAATATTATAAAAAAGAGGTTCACCAGTACGCAACATACGTAACCGTAATCGCATATAGATATTGCCCTCTACAGCAGGCAAATAATCAACAACTATTGCCCACTTGTCTGCAAAAAGCCTCGTCCATGGCAACTTAGTTGACATACTTCACCTCCCTTTCTTTATTATATTGCAAGTGAAATTATCTAGCTCTTCTTCACGGAGGTTGTTGAGTTCTTTTTCAACTTCTGAATTCCACAACCCACCATTGTCTAAACGTATGATGAATCCACCTTCAATCAAGGAATTCAAAGCTGCTTCAAACTCTTCTACTGGATAACCAATCCAACGAGCTAATACCCTTAAGTTGTTTAAAATAGGCTCACCAGTACGGAGCATTAGAAGTCGCAACATGACATAGATACATTTCTCGGTCGGCGACAAACAACCAAGAGTAAGAAGCCACTTGTCTGCAAAAAGCCTCGTCCATGGTAATTTAATGGACATACCCCAATTCCCTTTCTTTAACTAAATATAAAATTGCTAAAGCATCTGCTTCGTTGTCATCACAAGGCGCATGCCCTTTTGCACGCACCGCCTTAATCATCTCTTCTTTCGACGCATTCCCCTTGCCTGTCGTCGCTTTCTTAATCGTACTTACTTGTATCCCCTCATACGGTATCTGATGCTGTTCACACCACGCCGTTAACGTTGCTAACAAACCACCGTAAACATGCGCTGCATCTGTACCTTTATGACGCCTCACCTCTTCAAAATACACCACTTCAATTTGACCTGCTGTCTGCTTTATTTCTGATAGCCATTGTTTAAAACGCAAGTAACGCATTCCACCGCCTTCAAAACGGCGCGATTGAAAATTCACGGTACCACTGAATATGTCACCACTTGCACCACGTATCGCCCACCCCGTTTTGGTACCTAGATCAAAACAAAG
>NZ_JBHINI010000051.1:0-2404 GCF_042194935.1 Bartonella sp. CL71SXKL
AATTTGTCATGTTGGTTTCCTTGATTTGCGCGCAATTCCCCCGTGGCGTGAATCACGCTTGTGTTAAAAGGCTGGTTGGTTGTTAAATTTTTATGTCTTGAGGAATTCTCGTGTTTCCGCGAATATTAGCTAATCCACGAATTTCGGCATTTCTAAAGATCTTGACTGCGTCATAAATGCGAGCACTATCATAAACTTTTGCATCTCCAAAAATCTCAACATTTCCATAATTAATATCATCCTCATACGTGAAATTGGAGCATGATATAATGACATCACCATAAACTTTAGCATTGTTATAAATGAGAGCAGGACCACAAATTATTGCGTTCCCATATACACGAGCATTGTCGTAAATGTGGGCACTATTCTTTATTCGTGCATTCTCAAAAACTTCTGCGTCACCATAAATGAGTGCGCTATTGTAAACTTCTGCATCACCGTAAACATGAGATTTGTCGCGAACAACAGCATCACCAAAAACATGTGCACTACCAGAAACTTCGGCATTACCAAAAACAACAGCACGACTGTAAACTTGTGCATCAGAATAAACTGAAGCATTTCCACTAATACAGGCGCCATCAAATATCTTGGCATTATGAAAAATGGTAGCGCTTTCATACACCTTGGCATCATCATACACCCAGCAATTACCTTTATGACCTAAGTTATATTCCTTTTCAATAAAACCACCAAGATCTCCTTTTTTGACATCATCAAAATCCCTTAAAGCACGAATACGGTGAAGAGTTTTTCCATCAAACTGAATTGTTTCATCAGTAAGTTCGTATTTCTTTTTCATGGTTTATTTCCTTGATTTGCGTACAATTCACCCGTGGCGTGAATCACGCTGGTGTTTAAAAGTTGGTTTTTCGGCGTTAGAAACGGCTTATATGGCTATTACGGTATTACCAAAAATCTCGGCAAAACCACAAACTTTAGCTTTTCCATAAACTTTGGCGTTACCAGAAACCCAGCAATTGCCATCATGACTTAGATTGTCTTCTTTTTCTATAAAACCGCCTAGGTCACCTTTTTTGACATATCCAAAGTCTCTTAATGCTCTAATTCGGTGAAGAGTTCTTCCATCAAACACAATTTTTTCATCAGTAAATTCGTATTTTTTCATCTGGTTTGTTACCTAGTTGAGATTCTTTTATCGCCATCAATCCAGTCGTCCCAACATACACATGCTTCACCGTAAATTTTTGCATGACCGTAAACATGCGCATCACCGTAAACTTGCGCATTGCCGTAAACACGCGCCCCATCGTAAATGTATGCCTCACCGTAAACTTGTGCATTGCCATAAACTTCTGCATTATCAAAAACGTGCGGTTCACCGCAAATATATGCATCACCGTAAACTTCTGCATCACCGTAAATGCATGGTTCATCGCAAACTTCTGCTTTGCCATAAATACGAGAATTGTTGTAAACATGTGCATAACCGTAAACTTGTGCATTTTCGTAAACCTTAGCATCACCAAAAACCTTGGCATAACCATAGACTTTTGCATCATCACCTACCCAGCAATTACCATGATGCGATAGGTTGTCTTCTTTTTGTATATAGCCACCTAAATCACCTTTCTCGACGTTTCCAAAGTCTCGTAATGCGCGAATGCGGTGGAGAGTTTTGCCCCCAACTTCGATTGTTTCATCAGTAAGTTCGTATTTTTTTTCCATGTTTTAAGTCGCCCTTATCTTAAAACAGTGTCATTTCCAGATACTTTTGTATTTCCGGTTACTTTGGCATTCTCGCAAACTATTGCACCACCAAACACACGGGCATTTCCAGAGATTTCTGCTTGACCGCCAATTTTAGCTTTTTCAGAAACATGTGCACCTTGGTGGACTGCGGCATCGCCATAAACCTTAGCCTTTCCAAAAACACGTGCATCATCTGCAATACATGCGGATTCAAAAACACAAGCATCGTCAAAAATTTCTGCGTTCTTTGAAATTATTGCATTACCGCCAATCTTTGCATCATGGTATATTCGTGCACTACCAGAAACAGAAGCTTTATCGTACACTTTCGCGTTCCCATAAATTTTTGCAAGTACGTGAACACGGGCATTACCGTAAACTTTTGCATGATTGAAAATGTGTGCACCACTCAAAATTTGTGCATCATCGAAAATTGTTGCGTTATCATAAACCAATGCACAATCTTGGATTAGTGCATTGGCATAGACTTTGGCATTCCCAAAAACCTTTGCACTATCTCCAACCCAGCAATTGCCATCATGTGATAAATTACCCTCATGCTCAATAAAACCACCAACGTCACCTTTCTTGACTCTTCCAAAGTCTCTCAATGCACGAATGCGGTGGAGAGTTTTGCCCCCAACTTCGATTGTTTCATCAGTAAGTTCGTATTTTTTTTCCATGGTTT
>NZ_JBHINI010000052.1:0-2390 GCF_042194935.1 Bartonella sp. CL71SXKL
TTCACGGTACCACTGAATATGTCACCACTTGCACCACGTATCGCCCACCCCGTTTTGGTACCTAGATCAAAACAAAGAATCGTGTTAATCACCACACCGCTCCATACAAAATGTGTTTTAGAAGATTGCTCTTTTTACGAAAATGCTGCCGTAGATCCTCAAGATCCACCAGAAAAAGTGAATTTTTTCGCTCACTGTATTCGTTTAAAAAATGCTTTCAATCCACTATAGTTTTCCCAGGTACGAGATAGCTCTGTTGTTCCTCAGGACTTTTTTTAGCAAGATCTTCCCATGTCAGTGGCTTTAACCCCAATAAATGCCCCAATAACTCTTGAGACCTCGGCCAATAGTCTAGTTGTGCAAATGTAATGGTATTTCGTGGTATAAACCATTCTTCAAAAGCTCTAACAACTTTAATTGCTTGAATCTTTGTCTGCTCATCCCTCATTAATTGTTGCAATAATTCCTGCGATCTATCTTCTTGTTCATCTGTAATGGGATTTAGTTCTATAAACTCTCTTACAAGCGTACGAACAGCTTTAGAGACTTGAATATTTTCATAAATATTTTCATATGACATCACACATTCTTGCCCTTTAGTGCTTTTCTCTAAACATTCTTGCACGTTTGCTTGTAATTCTTGTAAATGTTGTATTTTCTCTTCATTTTCTGCTAGCTGTCCTTCCATCAACGCTTTTTGTGACGCTATTAACTCATTTTTTTCAGCTAGCTCTTTTCTGAGCCTTCGCACTCTTTTAGAAGAGTCATGAACAGCATAAAACGAAATCACATTCGCAATTAAGGAAATAACAATTGCTACTAAACTCATCTTTCTCTCCTCACTTACCCTTCTTCTTACTCTTCTTATTCTTATGAGGCGGCGCTTTTACTGCTTCATCACGCTGTTTAAGCTCTTGTGTTAGTCTTTCAACTTCCTCGTCGCGTGATTGAACATCTGCTTTTAGTGCCTGTATCTTTTCACTTTTCCGTTTAAACTCTTCTCGGTACGCATCTATCTTTTGTTTAAGTTTTTCAATTTCCTCGTCGCGTTCTTCAATCTCTTGCTTCAATTCTTTAATTTCCGTATCACGTGATTGAACATCTGCTTCGAGTGTCATTACAACTTCACTTACATTTCTGAACGCCTTTTCATGCTCTTCAGTCTTTTGTTTCAGTTGTTTAATTTCCTCGTCACGTTCTTCAAGATCTGCATCACATTCATCAATTGTCTGCTTGCTTTCCTTTAAATACCTAAACTCATTCTCTTTCATTTTTTTCTTAATATCTTGAACCTGCTCTTTAAGTGCTTTAACTTGGTTGCGATAATGCAATGCAATACGAAACATCACTCCGCTTAAGAGCAAAACTGAAACCACTGCTATCCATAAAATTTCATTCGAACTCATCTTTATCTCCTTAATGCTGTAAAGTTTCTCCGGTGTGATCAACACCACAGCTCTTGCTAATTTTCGACAATGGGGGGTGTTGCTCTTGCATTAATCTCTGCAAGCGCTCGGGATAAAAAAAATCTTCTGGACGCAAATCTATCCCATGATCACGTGCGTAATCTAAAATTTTTTGCTGGTGTTTTGCTGGCATGTCACGCCATCTATAAACAGATGACACATCTCTTTGCACTATGGTTGCTACAGTTTTGAAACCACCTAAATATTTTATAATTAATCTCGAAGGCATATGTAATCTCCATAACAGCGCAATAAATAATTGCACTTTTTACATATGTCAACAAAAAATGCACCTTTCACATTTTTGCATTTTACGTATTTTTAGGGATAATATTTAAATTATGAGTAGCAATATTGAAAAAAGTATCCAACAATGGCTAGAAAAAAAATTAGACGAGCGCGGACACGGTGCTCAAATAGAACTAGCCGCCTACTTGGGAATCCATCAATCCACTATAAGCAGAATGATTAATCCTTACAAAAATGGAAAATCAAGAAGCATAAGTATTGGGGAATTAGTTAAAATAGCTGAGTTTTTTAACGAGCCCCCCCCCAATTTCTTCAATGATGTTGATCAAGAATTTATGAATTTTTATCGTGATCTTTCTGAAGAAAACAAGAAGTCTGTGATTTTATATATTGAGTTTTTAAGGCAATCAAAAGATAAGTTATAGTTTCCTTTTCTTTCTGAGAAAACCCTTTTAAAAGATTAGAATCTTGTTCCGCTATTTGCATTTTGTATCTCCATAAATTGTGGATAGTGCACTTTTTAAAAAAACATATCTAGCATAAATATGCACTTTTTACATTTTTATGTTGACACTTGCACTTTTTGCATATATTTATCTCCCATATCTTAGAAAATAACTTTTGCCAATAGGCAGTATGGAGGCATTTGTGAATAAACCAGTGTTTATAAATTCT
>NZ_JBHINI010000053.1:0-2372 GCF_042194935.1 Bartonella sp. CL71SXKL
GTAATAACCCTTTGAAACAACTCTAATGGATAAGCAGGGTTGCCAACGGTTTCAACAGCATAGTGATTGGCATCATTAACAATGCCGCTCTTTTTATCAGTCTTAACGCATTGACGCCCCATAACCCATTCAAGAGCGGGCTTGCCATTGACGATATACTTATAAGCTTCAAGAGGGATATCTGTCATGATGATATTGTTATTATAAATAACAGTTGATTTATCTTTCTCTTTACCTGCTTTTGCGAATTTTATTTCAGTTACATAATAGAATTTCTCAGGATTAGAGATTTCTGTAACTTTTGGATTACCCTTTTTAAAAGTCACTGGATAAGGTTTTACATCTTCATAATTCATGTGCAAATGACCGAGTTCACGCCCTGCTGTTACGAACTTCCAAAAATCACCAGCACTCTTTACACAAGGGATACGAGGCAGTTCTTTGCATAAATTATGAGCATAACGTGTACGATAATCTTCCGAATGAAGTAGACCATAAATATAATAGAATAAATCATCTTTCGTGATAGTTTCATTAGGATAAGCTGCTTTAAAATGTTCTAGCCCCTCATCAGTAATAGCATCACGCCTTTGTAAATCAGCTGTTGTGCTTTCTTCTATAGAGTTTGTAAATAAAAGGGATTGTTTTTTATTTTTTAAAGATTCAGTATCTTCGTAAATATAACGTGGAAAACATTGACCTTTTTCTATTGCATCTAGATTAGGTAAATCCTTACTCATCAAAACAGAAAAACCACACCTTGCTCCTATGCCTGTAATTTGAATTACTTGATTTTCAACCGCTTGTCCTATCGGAAACATACGTGGTATTCGAGAAACCATTTCATTGAAACTGCGATTGTAATAAAGCCACTGCTTTGTAAAAGGACGATAAAGACTTTGTGTAAGACAGTTATTGTCAAAAGGAAAGAGTTTTGCTTTAAGCAATTTTTTTTTGAGATGATAACTCCAACTGATTTTACTTGTATCGGCATTGATGAAACTGTCTACAGCCTTTTCACGTATTATACTATCAACATGCCCATAGGCTTCATTAAAACGCTTTACTTCACTATTATAGAAAGCAATCATATTGCTCATGTTCTTCCCTAAAGCCTCAAGGCTCGAGTTATATGCCCAGGCATCACGATTAGTTACAATACCACAAGAATAAGTCTCAAAAAGCTTTTTATCATGCCCTCTTTTAACGCCTAAAGCTAAAAATGCGTTGAAACTGTCATCACGTTGATGAATCCAGTCACCATGCTTGTCTGGTGTAATGAGTTGCCAGCCTTGTTCATGGGTAATACCATCAATACTGCAAAATTCGTCAAGGATCTCAAGTTTCCTTTTAGTTGTAAGATTACTACCAATGTCGTGATAGTAAATTTTACATGATTCAGTCACATTGGGCTTTTTGATAAAGAGCGTTATAGCGATACCGGTCATACTACCATTGCCAAAAACATTTTCCCCTTCTTGAGCAGCCCCATTACTTAACATGTTTTTACGAATATCTCCTCGTAAATTGAGTACGTAAATACTGCTAAATTCTTTGGCTAAAGATTTTCGTAAACCGTCCATTGTCGATTTTTCTATGTAACCTGAACCAGAAACAAAGCCGATTATTCCAGCATTATCAATACGATCACTAGCCCAACGAATGGCACGAATATAGCTGTCATAAAGTGCTTGAACAAAAGGTGTTTTAGATTGAGCAGCATAGATTTCACGAATATGGTTATCTAATAGTGGATAAGGGGTCTTCTTTGCATTGTCATTCGCACTCTTTTGACCTGTTGAATAAGGAGGGTTACCAAAGATAACTTTAATATCCAGTTTCTTTTGATGCTCTAAATATTCACTGTTTTCTTTGAATAATTTTTGCAGAAGGTTCTTTTCTTCAAGCATGCGGAAAGTATCGGTCAAACCAATATGCTTGAAAGGAATGTACTCACCTTTCATGATACTATGATAAGTCGATTCAATGTTAATCGCTGCTATGTAATAGGCAAGCAAAACAATTTCATTGGCATGAATATCATGACGGAATTTATATTCCATATCCTCTGGTTTTATGAGATTGGATTGTAAAAGCCGTGTGATAAAGGTCCCAGTACCCGTAAAAGGGTCAAGAATAGAAACACCCCGTGACCCTAAGCTTTTTCCAAATTCATTACGCAACACATCATCAACAGAATGAATGATAAAATCCACAACTTCAACGGGGGTATAAACAATGCCAAGCCTATCCGTGGTTTTCTTAAATGCCTTGGTAAAAAAATCTTCGTAAAGCTTGATAATAAGATTTTGTCTTGCCTGTGGTTCTGTAATGCCAGAGGCACGGAACTTTACGCTGTCATAAAACTCTTG
>NZ_JBHINI010000054.1:0-2370 GCF_042194935.1 Bartonella sp. CL71SXKL
GAAAACAACAAAGCCCCCTCTTCTCAAGAGCACTTCACTGTCACAGATGTCCAAGCCTCAGAATCCGGTATGTATAAGCTGATCTTGCGGGAGACAAAACAATAAGGCATCTTTATTTAGCAAGCCGTTTTGATTATTTTTATAAAAATATTACGTTCCCACTTGACATTGTGGCAACAATATGAACAATCGAATCAGGTGCCTAAGAAACACCTTAAAACAACAAGCGGATTGGTTGCCGAAATAATCAGTCTTCCGCACATTGTAAAGGCTTTGACTCATTATATGCGTATAGCGTATACTGGTCTTGTCGGGTGTGGTTATGCCATAAAATACCCTTTCGGGGGAAAGCATAACGACGGGCTTGTTGCCGTGTTTCTTAGCACCCGGCACTTTTTTAAAGTGTCATTAAGAAACATCTATCAACAAGGAATTCATTATGAATACTCTTATAGAAATTAGAGAACAGGTTATTGATCAGGAAACTGTTCAAACTGTTAACGCGCGTGATTTACATACGTTTTTAGAAATAAAAGCTCGCTTTAATGATTGGATTAAAAATCGCATTAAAGAATGTAAATTTCAGGAAAATATAAACTTTATAACGCTTACTAAAAATTTAGTAAGTGGTGGAAAGGTAAAAGAATACCACATTACGTTAGACGTGGCTAAACATCTTTCGATGATAGAGCGTAATGATAAAGGGCATGAAGCACGTCAATACTTTATCAAATGCGAACAGCTTTTGAAACAAGTAGCAACACCACAAGTTGACTACTCTAAACCCGAAGCATTGCTTGGTGTTTTGAATCACTTACAAAGTCAAATAGAGCAGAAAGATCATGTTATTGCAGAATTAGCACCAAAAGCAAAAGCTTTGGAAGGTTTAAAACGCTCTGATGGTTTATTCGGTCTTATTGAAGCAGCAAAGATGTTGGAAGTACGACCAAAGGATTTGACCGATTATTTGCGTAAACATGACTGGGTGTATCGACGTGCTCCAGGGGCGCCTCTGTTACCTTATCAGGACAAGATCAAGAAAGGATTTATGGATTGTCCCGCTATTACGATTCAAAGACCGGATGGTACAGAAAAGGTGCTGCCTTCAACAAAAATCACATCTAGAGGATTAGCTTGTTTGAGAGAACAAATCCATGGAGGTGTACAATGAACACCAGTATCGACTTTTTATGTGATTTATGGATAGCATTGTCTCAATTTTCTAGACATGAGAATATGAGCAACAAAGATTGTACTGCTCTGGTTGACACTATGAGTGTAATAGAAAAAGTATTGATTTTAAAACTTCAAAATGAGATGCCAAGTATGCTTAAAATCTTGACAGTTCTAACAGATTTTGGAGATTCAGAACTACCGCATAGCATGAATCCGTTATTGCAAGCTTATGCTCCTACTTTGGAAAGTCCTGTTGTAAAAGCTGCTTAACTTAAAAACACAACTCCCCTCCCTGTTCTTAAAATGGGGAGTGGTTAAACCCTACATTCAAATTTATTGATTTTGGCAAATTCGTCTGCTTTTTCAGTTTGTAATATACTAACGTCATAAGCAGCTTGCATGTTAAGCCAAAATTCAGCAGTAGTATCAAAAAAATAGGCTAATCTGAGAGCAGTATCGGGAGTCACTGGACTATTTTCAGCAACAATACGTTCTATTCTCGTGCGTGGAACATTTAATGCTTTTGCAAGAGCATAAGCAGAGAGGGCATATTCTTTTAAATATTCCTCTCGTAAAATTTCTCCGGGATGAATCGCTATATAATTTTTCATCTCGACCTCCTACAGATCAATGATAATCTACGATTTCAACTTCATAAGCGCCATTAGAGCGCCATTCAAAACAAATACGAAACTGGTCATTAATACGGATAGAATATTGACCTTTACGCTCTCCTTTCAATGCTTCTAGACGATTTCCCGGAGGACTACGCAAATCTTTAAGATCAACTGCTTTATCGAGCATAAACAATTTTCTTTGGGCTATACGCACTAGAGTGGTGGGAAAGCCTCTGGGCGGATTGCCTTCTAAAAGATCTTTACACCGCTTATCAGCAAAAGATTCAATCACCAAATCACCTTTATTCATTCTTTTACGTATCATAACACGATACTAATATAAAGAAAAGGATAAATGTTAAATAACAGGAACACTCATGCATCCGAGAGAGACGATAAGGGAAAGTTTTGTTGCGTTGATTAAAGCAGCAAAGACGGCAGCTGGTGACAATGTTTTCAATATGCGTGATTTCAATTTATTTATTGAAGCAATGCCAGCTATTAATATCTCAACACAAAGTGAAACGATTGAAGATGGCTATGATTATGGAGTAAGGCGGCGTGTTTTAACAGTAGA
>NZ_JBHINI010000055.1:0-2289 GCF_042194935.1 Bartonella sp. CL71SXKL
TCTTGCCAAACAAGAGAAAGCTGTTTTTTATCAAACATTCTGCTGCTTTTTTATTTTTGGGAGATCTGTTTTAAGGCAATATCGCGTTCACTCAGCACGCATTTCAGTTCCTTTTTCACGCGGCAATACAACCGCGCACGCTTGATAAACAGGTAATAAATGACAACGATTGGCACCCATATTAAAACACTTAAGAGCGTAAAGAACAGGAAAGAAATGGCTATTAATGTTATAAGACTACTCGTCATTTTGTCCCCCTTCCACATTCTGCATACGAATTGCCTGATCGCGTTGTTGTATCGCTTCTTCCAATTGTGGAAGTATTTTGTTCAATTTTCTCGTTAACTTCATGCACATGATCCCAATGATCGGAGAAAAGAGAAGAATCCCTAACCATATAAGGCTCAACAGCTGCATGATAAAGGCAACACTATCATTTTTCCACCATACAAAATTTGCGATAGAGAAAGCAGATTGCAAAACAGAAAAGAGAATAAGGATAAAAAAGATTATCTTACATTCTTTTGAATAAAAAGGCAGAGATTCTTTGAAGTTAAGAAAGCGCATTTTCGCATCAAGTGTCTCAAGCGCGAGATTGTGTCTTTTCATTTCTCCCAGATCATTGCGCAATTGTTGTATGGCTTGCTTTTGTTGCGTCGTACTCTTTTTCAAGCCTTGAGCGAGTTTAAAAGATAACCTGATATATTTGATCAACAGGTAAGGAAACCTGACCATAACCATAACCATTAAAATGGCAATGATAATGAACCCTAAAAAAACCAAATGCTGCATCATAATGCTCCCTTTTTTTCCCTATCGCATTGATGTGAAATCATCATTTTTATTCTCTGCTCAAACAAATGTTTCTAATTCCTTTACTGTTTCTTGCACGCCATACTGAAGGAGACTATGGAGAATTAAAATGACAGGTAAAGAAACAGCAATACATGTCCAGACCCAAAACAGCAGTTTCATGACAAAATCAATAATGTGAAGCACTATCATAGGCACGTAATTGTGCAAAAAAACCGCAGATTTTGGAAGAAAAGCTGAAAAAACGACAAAACCTGTGCAAAGTGCAACCATAACGAAGGCGATAGAAAAGATCATAAAATAATCTTTTTTTGAGAGAAGCAAAGATTCTTGAAAAGAAAAGGCACGCAACTGTGTTGTAAGAACTGTCCTCTGTCCTCTACCCTCTACCTGATAATGCCCTAAATTCTGCGCTGCACCCTTTTTTAATTTTCGCTGCGTCACCAATAACAAGATTGTCCGTTTTATCAACGAATAATAAAGTGCAACGATTGTCACCACGGTAGAAAGGAATACCATAAAAATTGCAGAACAAATAAAAATTGTCGTCCCTACGGCAGTCAACATTCCAATGATTAAAGAAGCGGTCACTTTCCCCCCCTATTGTCTTCTGTTAAGAGATTGGTTGTCTAGCTGTTGCTGCTCTGGCAAGGTTTCCCATTGTAGCATCATTTCCTTCACATCCCGTTTAAATACGGCGTTAAAGACAAAAAAGAGCGGACAAAAACCAAAAAGAACGCCAAAAATCATTTGCGGTAAGAGACATAAAAAAGCCCAAACACTATTCCACCCCGCATCAAGAACATGCTGAATTATAGGATTTTGGAAAGGGTGTTTAAGACTTTCCTGAAGTCTTTCCTGAAGACTTTCTTGTTTCATTTGTCCCAGTGCTTGGAGCTGTTCTTTGGATATAACGTGAAAAAATTCCAAAGGATCCATATAGGCAGACGCGGAAAAAAGCACCAACAAGAGGATAGTCAAACAACAAATGATGATATAATCGCTTGTTGAAAGCATCATCCATTTTTTGAAAGTTGCCGATTGATCCAACACTGACTGTGATACAAAAGCCTTATCTCCCTTATGGGCAAATTGGTGTTGTGATTTATCTTCGATCATACGGATACTCCCCCACTTCTAAAATTCCCACTCTTCAATATTTGATAGCACGCCACCAGCGCGGTAAATTCGCTTAGCACCCTTCTCAGAGTAATGCAAGCACTATAAATCCCCTCTACGTATTTTATTCATTTGCCCTATACGCGCTTATACATGAAGCACTATACGTGAGGCGCTTACAAGCCAAAACACCCTTTTTTCCAAGGAAGGGTGCTCTATTGAAAGCCAAGCACGCTGCCAAGATCACCCTCAGTCCCAGATCAACCTCAGTCATCGCCTCATCTAAAGCTTCCTCAAGCACACGACGTAAACGCCCTACGCTTACCTTTTCCTCAAAAATTTTCAATCTCTTTTCCT
>NZ_JBHINI010000056.1:0-2228 GCF_042194935.1 Bartonella sp. CL71SXKL
ACGATATACTCATAAGCTTCAAGAGGGATATCTGTTATTGTGATATTGCTGTTATAAAAAACAATCGATTTATCTTTCTCTTTACCTGCTTTTGCGAATTTCATTTCTGTAACGTAATAAAACTTTTCGGGATTAGAGATGTCAGTTAATTTTGGATTACCCTTTTTAAAGGTCACGGGATAAGGCTCTACAGTTTCATAATTCACGTGCAAATGCCCTAGTTCACGTCCAGCATTAACAAACTTCCAAAAATCTTCAGCGCTTTTTACACAAGGGATGCGAGGCAATTCTTTAGAGAGGTTATCCGCATAACGAGCACGATAATCTTCCGAATGTAACAATCCGTAGACGTAATAGAACAAATCATCTTTAGTGATTTTTTCATTCGGATAAGCTGCTTTAAAATGTGCTAATCCTTCATCAGTAATGGCATCACGCCTCTGTAAATCAGCTGTTTTACTTTCTTCTGTAGAAATTAAAAATAAATGGGATTGTTTTTCATTTTTACTTTTTGAAACCGTATCATCTTTGTAAATATAGCGTGGAAAGCATTGACCTGTATCTATTACACTCACATCAGGTACATTTTTAGTCATCAAGATAGAAAATCCACTTCTTGCTCCTACAGAAGAAACTTGTATCACTTTATTTTCAGTCGCTTTTTCTATAGGAAATATCCGCGGCATTTGGTAAACCATATCATTGAAGGTACGATTATAATAAAGCCATCGTTGTGTAAAAGGACGATACAGACTTGGTATGAGGCATGTCTCTTCAAATTCAAAAAATTTTCTTTTTGTCAACTCTTGTTTAAGTCCACGGCTCCAACTTATCTTACTTTCATCTGAATTTACAAAATTATTTACAACATTGGTATGTATTTTACGGTCAGTGTGTGCATAAGTATCATTAAAACGTTCCACTTCACTGTTATAGAAGGCAATCATATTACTCATGTTTTTTGCTAGAGCTTCAGGGCTTGAGTTGTATGTCCAAGCATCACGACTCGTCATAATACCGCGAGAAAAATTTTCAAACAGCTTTTTACCATGACTTTTCTTATCACCTAGGGCTAGGAATGTTTTGAAACTCTCATCACGTTGATTTATCCAATCACCATGTTCATCCGGCGTGATCATTTGCCAACTTTGTTCACGTGTAATGCCATCAATACTACCAAAGTATTCAAGAGCTGTAAGTTTTTCTTTTGTCGTGAAATTATTACCAATGTCATGATAGTAAATTTTACAATCTCCGGAAGCATTGGGATTTTTGATAAACAATGTTATAGCAATACCAGTCATACTACCATTGCCGAAAATATTTTCACCTTCTTGAGCAACTCCATTGCTTAACATATTTTTGCGAAGATCCCCCCGTAAATTAAGCACATAAATACTCGTAAACTCTTTGGCTAAAGATTTTCGTAAGCTATCCATTGTTGGCTTTTCTATGTAACCAGAACCAGAAACAAAGCCTATTACCCCAGCATTACTAATACGGTCACTTGCCCAACGAATGGCACGGATATAGCTGTCATAAAGTGCTCGTATATTTGTTACTTTCGATTGAGCAGCATAAGTTTTACGGATACGTTCATCTAATATGGGATAAGGGCTGTTCTTTGCATTATCATTTTCGCTTTTTTGCCCTACTGAATAAGGAGGATTGCCGAAGATAACTTCAATATTGAGGTTTTTCTGAAGTTCTAAATATTCACTGTTTTTCTCTAGTAAACCTTTCATCAGATCTTGTTTTTCAAGCATCCGGAATGTATCGGTTAAACCAATATGTTTGAAAGGAATATAATGTCCTTTCATGATACTATGATAGGTCGATTCAATGTTAATGGCTGCTATGTAGTACGCTAGCAAAACAATCTCATTGGCATGGATATCATGACGGAACTTATATTCCATATCCTCTGGTTTTATGAGCTTTGATTGTAAAAGCCTTGTGATAAAGGTCCCCGTTCCAGTGAAAGGGTCAAGAATAGAAACACCACGTGACCCCAAGCTTTTTCCAAATTCATTGCGTAAAACATCATCAACAGAATGAATGATAAAATCCACGACCTCAACGGGGGTATAAACAATCCCAAGCCTATCCGTTGTCTTCTTAAAAGCTTTGGTAAAAAAATCTTCGTAAAGTTTGATAATAAGATTTTGTCTTGCCTGTGGTTCTGTAATGCCAGAGGCACGGAACTTTACGCTGTCATAAAACTCTTG
>NZ_JBHINI010000057.1:0-2108 GCF_042194935.1 Bartonella sp. CL71SXKL
CCCCTTTACATATTTTTCAATAAAAAATAAAAGTCATTATATTTCAATATGTTATTTTTTATCAATTTTTCAAAAAACAACCCATATTGATAACACAACCTATAAATTCAACTAATAATATACGTTTTGAGGGGGTTTTGACGGTTTTTACACCTTCAAAACCTATAAGCAAAATGAATATACATAACTCTCTTTAAACAAAGCTTTTGATAACAATAAAGCACTCATTTTAGATTACGGTATAATCTCTTAAAGGCAATGTAAAAAAATCTAATTCACTTTAAGAGTGGATTTCTTAAATTTTGCAAAACAATCTAAAAAAATTATTTAAAAGTTCAAATCGTATCTTTAATTTGAATTATAAATACATTATTAGACTTTTGCATTAATCAAAGGTTTATGATGATGAAGTTTTTTATTTTACTTTGTTTGTTAATACTCACAGCTTGTGGTCCTATAACACATTTGAACGGAATTGTTGATCCAAACTACAAGGGACGATTTCAAACGAAAAAGATGGTCATAGGAGGTGTTGGCATGTCTATTTCTGAGCAAAAAGCACTTGAAGACACCTTTGAGAAATCGCTTGCTAAATACAATGTACAGATATTGAGAGGATTAGAACTTTTCCCTCTAACTCGTAATTATTCCTATAACGAGAAAGAGGAAATTATAACAAATAAAGGCGCAGATGCAGTCCTAATAGTTAGCGTTGATAATCGTGCTATATCGCAGACATATATCCCGCCAACGTATCATCCGGGAACCTCTACAAGTACTATTTCGGGATTTGGAAACTTTGCTACCATAGAAACTGAGACGACACCAGGTTATGTGACCGGTGGATATAATATTAGTAAGCCCGCCATAAGTGTTAGTGTTTATCTTATTCACCATACAAAAAACAAAGAAACCATATGGCTAGCAAAAGGCTATAGCGATGGAAATGCTTTTGCATCATTTTCTAATCTCATAGTAAGCGTTGCTGAAACAACTGTTGAAAAACTAGCCAAAGAGGGGCTTATAGTCCCAAAGTAGAGTTAGGAAAATAGCAGCATAATCACGAATTTTAGCCACAAGGTCGATGTTAATAAAGCTATCATTTTAGATTACGGTATAATCTTTTAAAGGCGATGTAAAAAAATCTAATTCTATTTAAGAGTGGGTTTCTTAAAAGTCTTAAAGCAATCCCAATAAGAGTGTTTAAAAGTACAAAGCCTTATTTTTAGAATAACGCATATTAGGATTGTATCTAATCAACTTAACAAAAGAGGTATAGATTATGGTTATAAGATTCTATACCCCTTTGTGAGTTTAGCAAGCCAAGTCTATTCAGTTTCTCTAATTTCTAATTTTGGTAAGTTCTTAACGATTTTCATTGTCTCTAAACTTATGGTAATAACCCTCTGAAATAACTCTAGAGGGTAGGCAGGGTTGCCAATGGTTTCAACAGCATAACGATTGGCATCATTAACAATGCCACTCTTTTTATCAGTCTTAACACATTGACGCCCCATAACCCATTCAAGAGCGGATTTACCATTAACGATATACTCACAAGCGTCAAGAGGGATATCTGTTATTGTGATATTGTTATTATAAATAACAGTGGTTTTATCTTTCTCTTTACCTGCTTTTGCTAATTTCATTTCAGTCACGTAATAGAATTTTTCTGGATTAGAGATCTCTGTAACTTTTGGATTACCTTTTTTAAAGGTTACGGGATAAGGTTTTACAGTTTCATAATTCACGTGCAAATGATCCAGTTCACGCCCTGTTACAACAGAGTTCCGTTTTCGTATAAGGGGTTTAAGTCTCTTCAAAAGAATTAAAACGAAGCTTATTAAATCCATTTTGAATGAATTGAGAAAAAATGCAGAAAAATGCTAAAAAAGCCGATAATTTTTTCAAAAGAGTTTTTTAAATGCTGTTTATCCACAGCCCATGAGAGATATCAGATCAGCAAAATAGTGAAATTTGCTGTTTATTTTATGGAAAAAAGACAAATGAAGCATGTGCTTTTAAAATATTATAATGATTATTTTGATAGGTTTTATGAGTCACTAAAATAATCTAGTTTGTTAGTTCAATTTACAGACACAAACTGA
>NZ_JBHINI010000058.1:0-1944 GCF_042194935.1 Bartonella sp. CL71SXKL
CTGCTTGTATCACATCCACTTGGCTTTTACGCGGGTGTAAAAACATAACCGCATCAAGGGAAGGAACATCAACACCTTCTGAAAGGCAGCGTACATTGGTTAATATACGGCAGACATTCTTACCCGCATCTTCTTTCAACCAATTAAGTTTTATCGTACGGTCTTTGGCACCAGATTTTCCATTAATATGATCTGCTTGACAGTTAAGAGGGGGAATATTTTTATGGTTTTCATGAAGATCAAGTAAATCTTTCTTAACTTCTTCATCATTGAATGTGTCACGAATGCGTTCAGACGTTTTAATATCTTTACAAAAAGCCAAAGCTCGGTGCATGGGTCTTGTATCATCTCCAAGATCAATTTTCAGATCCATTTTGGTAAGAGCTTGATAACAACCCATGATCTTTGTTCTATCATCAAGAATAAGTTCATAATTCTCATCTGTCATCAGATGCTGGATAGATTTACTCACTTCTCCTTCATCAACACCTAAAATGATAATCTTGTAAGGCGTTAAAAGTCCATTCTTTACAGCATGGGAGAAACTATAAGAATAAAGGATTTTGCCATAAAGCTCTTCATCATCCATAGAAGCCAGAACAGCATCAATCTCATTAGCTTGTTTTTTGGCATTATCACTAAAGATACGAGGGGTTGCTGTCATATACAGACGTTTCTTGCCCCGAATAAGGCTATTATTATGAACCTTGATAAACTCAGATTCACTCTTGTCTGTTCCTAACACAGCTCCAGTGGTACGGTGCGCTTCATCACAAATGATCAGATCAAATTCCGGTAAAGCATATTTCTTTTGCGCATCCGAAATCACTTGTATCGAATGGTAGGTAGCAAAGACCACTGTCATGGCATCAGGAGAAGTCTTATTGGCTTTTTCTCCAAGCTTTTGAGAATCTGTTGTTGCTGGTAGAGCGAGATCCGAGACATCGAGTTCGGCAGCATCATCTTGGTTTTTACGACGCTTGCCAACTTGTGTATCAGAACACACAGCAAAGGAACGCAAGGGGATTGCTGTATCTGCTGTCCATTCTCTTATTGTTTGTGACATTAAAGAAAGAGAGGGGACAAGGAATAAAACACGTTTACCTTGACCAGCAAGAGCTTCTGCTATCTTCAGACTGGTAAAGGTCTTTCCCGTTCCACACGCCATAATCAGCTTGCCGCGGTCTGCTTCTTTTAACCCTTCACAAACAGCTTTAAGCGCTTCTTGTTGATGATCTAAAAGATTTTTCGGTTCTTTTTTCTTAAGAGTAGCTTCCCCTTTGCTTTCAAAGGTTGACCAATCTATTTGACTGTTTTCCAGATCAAAAAGATTAATCCGTTGAATGCGGACTCCTTGTCCTTCACAGGTGAGATCGGCATTGTTACTCCAATTACCTTCGGTGCTATCAACCAGAATACGGCGTGTGAATATTTTCTTGCCAGACGCTGCTATAAAGCTATCAATATCTTCCTTCTTGATTTGATGATTTGCACTATAAAACTTACATTGAATAGCGGCATATCCTTCTTCATCACGAATTTTAGCAACCAGATCAATGCCGATATCACGCCCATCTTCTCCATGCTCTTTTGCCCATTCACAATAGGTTTGAACCTTTTCATATTCTTGGCATTGCAGAGGGTCTTGCGTCAAATAAGCAATTACAAACTTTTCAAAAGAAGTTCCTCTATCGCGCGCATTTTCTGTATGATCACGGTAGGATTGTAACAGAGAGCGTAATGTCAGTGGTTTGTTATGAGATTGAAGCATTTATAATAAAACCCCACCGCTATATAAGCGTTGATCTATCGATGTCAAAAAACTTTAAATAGAATCTGCTAGATCTATTTAAAACAAATAGCAATAATAAAATAAAAAAAGGGTGCTAAAGACCCACAACCTGCTTAAAAAGAAATTTTATTAAATGCTGCTTATCCACAGCC
>NZ_JBHINI010000059.1:0-1932 GCF_042194935.1 Bartonella sp. CL71SXKL
TGTGGGTAATCTTTGGCAATTTCGTCGTTATAAAGAATGTCTACTTCACGATCAGCCAATTGATAGCTTGCCATATGGTCATTCTCATTGATTTTCTCGGTTGACCAGCCTAGGCTTTTTAAAAGTGCATGAGCACTTTCCATGGTGAGACGATCATCAGTGTCATCCGCTTCATCCACTTCCTCTGCCGCTTCAACAGCAGTTGTTTTAGAAGCAACAGATGCTGTTTGCGGATCCAAGCTCAAAATCGGAGCGTTTTTAGGAAAACCAGTCCGATAACGGCGTGCAAGAGCAAGGACGTTATCAATAATATGTGCTATGTTTTCCCTTATCAAAGCTGAAAAGTTTTTATCCTTCAAACTTTCCTTATAAAATTTGAGTTTTTCAACATCCCCAATAAGAATAAGTGCAATAAGGTGCAACTTCGCAAAATCATATTCACTGTCTGGGGACAAAGCCGCATAATCATAGATGATTTGATTCACATTTTGTCGATCAGCCCAGCACAAAATATCCGCACTGATCTGTTTCAGCTTGCCTTCATCCAATTCAGTACTAGAAACTGCATAAACTTCTTCTGATTCTTTAAGAACGGTATATTGGGGAGTATCGATAAAAATAGATCGATAAGCTGTAGAAAAACCAAGTGTTGAAAGAGAAACCTTGAAGATAACAAGCGGTGTCTCTCCGTTTTTATCAAGGTCGTACACTATATTAATGATACGATCTTTCTTTATAAAATAAGCATTGCGATCATAGTTCTTATCGCGATAAACTGTCCAGTCCATCCTTTTTAAGTCTTCAGAAACTGTATTAAGAAAAGACAAATCTTGTAAACTAAGACGATCATCTATGGCTTTTCGCTCATTAAGGATTTTCAGATATTCTTCAGCAAATTGAACGGCCTGGTTAATATATCTCTCTACTTCACGGTCATCCAAAATTTCAGAAATCGTACCTGCTTCTAAAAAATTTTGATAAGATTTCAGGACATCAATTTGACCTGTTAATGCTAAACAAGCTAAATGCCAGACTATATCTATATTGTAGCTATATTTTTGGATAAGCGTTTTGCTTTCTATTGATGCTTGTAAATCTTGGGCATGTGCCCACTGTATTATCCGCTCAGAGATTTTGATAAGCTCTTGCTCATCTAATGTCTCTACACAAATATCAATGCCTTTACCAAAACCACTAAAAATCCCCCCCCCAATCGTATTAAAAGAATTATAAATATTTTTAGGAGAAACACACCAATATTCCTTACTATAGTGAATACAATTGCAAGCGACAGAAATCATTTCATTAGATATTTCAGCTTCAATACGGACATTGTAATTATCATGAAGACGTATAAAACCAAAATCAAATTGAATAAAGCGGTCGGGCAAAATCAACCACATTTTTCCAGGTTCCGTTGAAAACCACCCTTGTGTTTTGAGAACGCGCATTGCTGCTGTGAGACTTATCGAGCGCTGTTTTGGCTTCTTGCGCGTTAGAATATCGTCTAATTCCCCATTTTTATAGGCCTGTGCAAAAAAAAGCAGGCGATCATCCGATGTCATTGTTTTATAATCAGCAAATTCTGGCACAGATAGTTTTGGGGTAGATCTATCACTCCTTAAAGCCTCCATATCACCAAGTAATGCTTGTGCAACGGCAGAATGATTAGTAGCTTCCTCGCACAACTTTTTTTCAATATCCTGTGCTTGCGCCCATGCAATCACTTTGTTTAAAGCGGTTATGATATGGCTTTCGGAAAGATCCGGAGCTTTAACATTAAAATCCTCCTTCGCGTAAAACAGCACATCTCCATATTTACGCTGTGATTTTTCACCTCTAGAATATTCCCGAGCAAGACAATAAGCAGCGGTGGTGAGATCAGCCGAAAGCAAAAACTCTTTGCCTCTCTCTCCATAATTTTTTACACCA
>NZ_JBHINI010000006.1:0-141183 GCF_042194935.1 Bartonella sp. CL71SXKL
CTTTCAACCCGACTTTACATGCTTTAGTGATTTGGAAAAATAGGAGCAGAAAAATGCGTTAAAGAGAGCTTTAAATATCCTTTGAAAGGCATTTGAAGACCCTTTGAGAACATCTTTAAAACTCTTTGAGAAAAAATAAATTGGTACAAAACCTAGTGGCAAAATATACAAAACCCGCTGGCAAGCTACAGCTGACAAACTACACACACAATAAAAAAGTAATGGTAGCGGAGGAGGGATTTGAACCCCCGACACAAGGATTATGATTCCTCTGCTCTAACCTACTGAGCTACTCCGCCAAAATAAGCAATCATAATTGTCAATAATTATATCTTTTGCGGATATAAGGGGTAGAATAGTAAGATGTCAAGCATCGTTTTTAAGCTTTTCTCTTGTCATTCTATATTATCCTCGATATGTAAAAGTGTAATTTTATATGATAAAGTAAGGTAAGGCATGAAAATGGTGCCACGTGTAGCGGTTTTAGGATGCGGTCATTGGGGTGAAAATCATATACGGACACTCCACTCTCTCGGAGCTTTAGCAGCAGTTTCTGATATTGATAATGATCGTGCTGCTAGTTTTGCAACACTGTATGGTGTAGAGGTTGTTACACCAGATGATCTTTTTACTCATCGAGATATTGATGCGTTGGTATTAGCGTTGCCGCCACAATTGCATACGCAAAATGTGCTCCGTGCTGTTAAAAATGGTAAAGATGTTTTGGTGGAAAAACCAATAGCCTTGAATGTTTCTGATGCTAAACGCCAAGTTCAGGAGGCTGAGGCCTATGAGCGAGTTTTTATGGTGGGCCATATTTTACGTTTTCATCCGGCTTTTGAAAAAATGTGTGAATTGGTGAAAAACGGAGATGTGGGAGATGTGCGATATATTTATTCTCATAGATTAGGCTTTGGAAAATTTCACACACACAGTGATGCTTTATGGGATCTTGCCCCTCATGATCTCTCAATGATTTTGGCGTTGACAGGATGCGAACCTTCCGAAATTCGCGGTGAGGGGGCTGCTGTCGTTGATCAGATTTCTGATTTTTCTCATATTCATATGATTTTTCCAAATGGTGTGCGTAGTCATCTTTTTACTTCACGCTTAAGTTCTTATCGTGAGAGGCGTTTAACTGTTGTTGGAACAAAGGCTATACTCGTTTTTGATGATATGGAACCGTGGAGTCGTAAATTGGCAATGCACCATTTTGCCGTTTGGAAAGAAAATCAAGAGTGGGCTTTTAGCATGGATGAGCTGAATTATATTGATGTTTGTGAAGACTTGCCGCTTACTTGCGAATTACGGCATTTCCTTCATTGTATTGAAACGCGTCAATCACCTCGTACAAATGGTGATGATGCTATTGCTATTTTACGGATTTTAACAGCTGCTGATGTCAATTATGATAGATAAAAGAGATAGGTAGCGCTTTTGCATTCTTGTGATGATCAATGGAGTTAATATGCAATTCATCGACCTTGGGGCGCAGCGTGCGCGTATTGAAGATAAAATTAATTCTGCAATTGCGCATGTAGTCGCTAGTGGTAAGTATATTTTGGGGCCAAAAGTAACAGAATTTGAAGAGAAATTGGCAGAATATCTTGGCGTTAAACATGTGATTGCATGTGCTAATGGAACAGATGCTTTGAAGATGCCTCTTATGGCTAAAAATATTGGTCTAGGGGATGCTGTTTTTTGTCCTAGTTTTACATTTTCAGCAACGGCTGAAGTGGTTGCTTTGGTGGGGGCTGAACCTGTTTTTGTCGATGTTTTACCTGATACATTCAATATTGATGTTGAAAAACTTTCTCACGCTATCGAAATGATAAAAAAAGAAGGACGTCTAAAGCCAAAGGCTATTATTGCTGTTGATTTATTTGGGCTTTCTGCTGACTATGTGCAAATTGCTCAAGTGGCTGCCAAGGAAAATCTTTTTGTAATTGAAGATGCTGCTCAATCTATGGGGGGGAGAAGCGGTAATACTATGTGTGGTGCTTTTGGTGATGTGGCTGCTACAAGTTTTTATCCTGCAAAACCATTAGGATGTTATGGTGATGGAGGCGCTATGATGACCAATGATGATCATTTTGCAAAACTTTTACGCTCTATTTTGTTTCATGGTAAAGGTGAAACGCAATATGACAATGTACGTATTGGTATGAATTCGCGCCTAGATAGCATTCAGGCTGCAATTTTACTAGAAAAGTTTGTGATCTTTGAAGATGAAATGGAAAAGCGTGTAGAAATTGCTCAACGCTATTCCAATGGCTTAAGAGATATTGTTACAGTTCCAGAAATAGGAGAAAATATTCGTTCTGCTTATGCACAATATACGATTAAGGTAAAAGAACGGGATAAATTAAAAGATTTTTTACAAAAAAATTCTATTCCTACAATGATTTATTATAAAACTCCTTTACATCAACAGCCAGCTTATAAACACTTCCCTTATGTAAAAGATTCCCTTTCTGTTTCAGAATCTTTAGGAGAGTGCGTTTTAAGTTTACCAATGCATCCTTACTTGACACAAACGGATCAGGATATGATTATCCAAAAAATAAGAGATTTTTATCACTCTTGAGAGCGTGTTTTTATCCTTAAAATTATGGTCAAATCTCTATTGGTGATGCATCTTAGAAGGTATTTTTTGTTAGAGTGTGTGACCAATGTCTTTGGTATTATTTGCTTTCTAGAACCTATGAACTGTTGTTCTTTAGAGCGGAGATATGATTAGCAAGTGAATCTGCTAGACAAGAAGATATTTTTTAACAGAACGGTATGGGCTAAAAAACTTTGTCCTTTAGCTTAGCAGAAAAGTCACGTTTAATAAAAAGGATTTGGGTTATGAAAGTTACAATGAACCTTTGTTGATTTTACTCTTCATTTAAGGTGTTTTAAAAGATAACTTATTTAACAGGGCTTTTGGAGAGAAAAGTTATTTTTTTGCGAATACGTGAGGCTAGGTCATTTTTGTTTTTTGATTTTTGAATCAATGTGTTGATGGGTGATGTATTCCCCTCTTGTAGCGCTATTTGAGCTGCCAATGTTGCTGCAAGTTCTTTTGTTTCTTCACGGAGTTCTTCCAGCAATTGGTGGTTAGCAGTCGGGTCAAGCTCATGAGTTTGGATTTTTTGTAAGCGTTGCTGATAGAGTGCGATTTTTTCACGCATCATTTTTCTTTCCTTTGAAAGTGTGTAGTGTGGCGATATTTTGTTTGATTGCTATCGCTTCTTTGGTGAGAGTATCTTTTGTGGGGAGGCATAGCCGATAAAATTGTTCTGTTACTTGGCTCAGTTGTATTTTTTGTTGGGTATATTTTTTTTGCAAAAATTCATACTTTTGTTGGTTGTTTGCTAATTCTACAGCATGTTGTGCACGAAGAAAATCGTGATTTGCTTCTATTTCCGCGAGTGATAATGGCATTTTCGCACAAACATCTTTATATGCAAAATGAACGGCTTTCCGCCAAATAAAAGGAGATAAAAGCACCAGTAACCAAGAAGTGAAAGCAACTCCGAGTATAAAAAAAAGAAATGATTGAATAAGCATAATACCCCTTTTCAAATAAGAATACGTTTAAAACGGATTCCATGTCGGTTTAGGTGTTAATTTTAAATATCCTACATTGATACCAAGGCGTGCGCCGACTCCTGTACGTATTGGGATTAACAAGGTATTATGGTATTTTAGGACATGAAAACCAACACCTGCAATTAAATAGGCCGAACCTGAAATACCACCATAGCGTCTCCATAAATTATTTATGCCATTAAGATTGTAAACTAAGATCATTAAACGGGAGCCTTGGCCGCCAAAATCCCATCCTACTGAGGGACCTTGCCAAAAAACTTTATGTTGACCATAGCTTTTGGTAAAAACCCTTCCTTCGCCATAGGTTAATCCAGCAAAAAAGGCACCAGAAGCTTCTTCTCCTAAAATATAGGCATTGGGATAACCGTATTTTGAAAAAATATTTTGAATTGCAACAGCCAAACCACTGGCTGTTTTTCCAAAAAAAATATGACCAGAATCAATAATTTCTTGGAGTGAATAATGAGGCTCGTTTTGCTCTATTGGTTTTAGTTGAGCATGTGTGGTGTTTATGGTGATGAATAAAAGGAAGATTAAAGATATAATATTTTTGTACCAGTATTTGAGCAGAGAGAGAGCCATGGAGTTTTCTCCTTTTATTAGTGATAAACAAAAAGATAATATTAGAATTTTCATGCTATTCAAATAAAAAATAAGATATAAGGTTATTTAAATTCTTGAATTTATTTCTGATTTTTTAGCATGATTGTTAATATTTCCTATTATGCATCAGATGTTAAGAGTTTTTCTTTAAAATAAAGTTTGTTTTTTTGAATCTAGGAGTTTTCAATCATTATGACGTTAGATATTTCTTTGAAGCCTATGGATCTTGCTGCTTTGCTTTGTAGTCGTATTTGCCATGATTTGATTTCACCTGTGGGGGCTATTCAAAATGCAATGGAGCTTTATGATGAAGGAGGAGCTGAAGAAGATGCTTTACAATTGGTGCGTTTATCCGTTGCAAGTGCTGCTGCACGTCTACAATTTGCGCGATTGGCTTTTGGTTTTGCTGGTGCAAGTGGAGGACAAATAGATACACGGGTTGCAGAGCAGGTTGCTCAACAATATATGAAAGAAGAAAAAGCAACTTTAAAATGGCAAGCTTCTTCTTTATTGTTAGAAAAAGATGAAGTTAAACTTTTGCTTAATTTATTATTGATTGCAAATGCAACAGTTTCTCGTGGTGGTGAAATTGTTGTTATGATTTTGCAAGAAGAAAATAAACGTTCTTTTCGATTTGAGGTTTTCGGTAGAACTCTCCGTATACCCCCTCATTTTCTTGCGTTATTCCGTGGAGAAGTTCAAGAAAAGCTTGTTGATGCACATGTCATCCAATTTTATTACACAATGTTACTTGCTCAGATGACAGAGATGAAAATAAATATTGATGAAAGTGATGGTTGTATTGTTTTAGAAAGTATAAAAAAGCTTTGAATAAGAGAGAAGCGCTTAAGCTGTGTTGGGAAAAGTGGCTTCGATTGAATTTATGAGCGATAAGGTTATATGTGTAAATTTGGTGTGGTTACTTCTTAAGCTTTAAGCGCTTTCTATATGAGATTTTTGGTGTGCGAGTTTTCTATTTTTAACAGAGAAAAGATCTCGGGAAAAAATCTCGGCCCGCTACACTCCGAGATTTTACAATGTGCATGTTCACTGCTTAAGCGGTTTTTCGTACGTTCTCTTCAACTGGATCACGTAATACATAACCACGTCCCCAAACTGTATCAATGTAATTTACATTAGAAGAGACTGCTTCCAATTTTTTCCGCAATTTACAGATAAAAACATCGATAATCTTTAGTTCTGGTTCATCCATTCCACCATAGAGATGATTGAGAAACATTTCCTTGGTAAGGGTGGTACCTTTGCGTAAAGAGAGAAGCTCTAACATTTGGTACTCTTTACCGGTTAAATGAACAGGGCGCCCTGCAACTTCGACAGTTTTTGTGTCAAGGTTAACGGTGAGATCTCCGGTAACAATAACCGATTGTGCATGTCCTTTAGAACGACGAACAACTGCATGGATACGTGCAATGAGCTCATCTTTATGAAAAGGCTTCGTCATATAGTCGTCTGCTCCAAAGCCAAAACCACGAACCTTGTCTTCAATGGCATTCATACCAGAAAGGATTAAGACAGGAGTTTTTATTTTTGCCAATCTTAGAGTCCGCAAGACATCATACCCTGACATGTCAGGCAAATTCAGATCAAGCAAAATGATATCATAATCATAGAGTTTTCCTAAATCGATACCTTCTTCACCCAGATCAGTGATATAAACATTAAAGTTAGCCGACTTTAACATCAACTCAATGCTTTGAGTAACTGCTCTATCATCTTCAATTAATAATACGCGCATTTTAGATCCCTCACTTTGCTCCTTCACGAATCATAAGGAGCATTTCTATTTTATATCAGTTAGCAAAACCACTGTTATAAAAACAATTCATTAAATCAAACACTTATGACAAAGTGTTTATGAACATTTCAGTAGTACGCGTAACAATCACTACTAAATTCCCCACTATCCATGATAGTGGTTAACAAAATATTTTTATTTTTGAAAGAGGCTACAAAATTATTTTAGAAAAATCCCATATTTTTTAACATAATAAACAAAGAAGGGCTTTTTCTATAAACTTTAACTTAAAAAAAATTGTAAAAGAGCGTTATAAATTACTTTTTTACAATTTCAGTGTTTATTTACTGAGCTTTAAACCTCTTCATTTATAATGGAAGGAAAAGTTAAAGAAATAGTTATTGCTCTTTAAAGCAGATTGTATTTTCAGATGCTTTAATGCAAGGCAAAAATTATTATAATTTCAAGTTAATAGACTGTTTTTGTCGGATAGACATATAACTAAAAGATATTTTATTGGGTGTGAATGCGAGTTTTGAGTTGGCGCAATCAAGGAGTAGTGAGTATGAAGCCACGAGAAAATATGGTGCGATTGAGGATGTTTCAAGTGCGTGGAAAGCGCCGTGAAATTGCACAGCTTGAGATGATGATCGCAGAATTTGAACGAATGGTGTTAGAGTTGGAAGCACAGATTACTCATGAAGAACGTAAATCTGGAAACAATGATGTTCACCATTTTGCTTATTCTGCTTTTGCGCGTGCAGCGCGGCAAAGACGTGATAATCTGATCAATTCAATTCGTGATTTAGAACTTCAAAAAACAAACGCTGAAATTGCTCTCCATGAAGCTAATACAGAGCTGCAACGTGCACAGCTTTTGGAAGCACGAGAAAAGAAGATTGTTGCGGATGATAAGGATATTTTGATTGAATCTAATTCAATGGTTGGCTAATAAAAGCAATTATTGAAGAATCCATTCTTTCAGGTTTATCTTTTGGATATAGTATAAAACAGCCAAACTTTTATCAAGTTTGGCTGTTTTATAGATTGCTTTATGTTATCAAATCGTAATCAATGGCAACTTAATGCCTGTAGTGTTGAATCTTGGTCGTTCGTAATCCCGCTAAACCGTGTTCATCGATTAAACTTTGCCATGAAAGAAATTCTTCTACAGTCAAAGTATAACGGTGGCACGCTTCGTCAAGACTTAACAATCCACCTCTGACAGCCGCAACAACTTCAGCTTTGCGACGAATCACCCAGCGCCGTGTTGTTTGCGGCGGTAGGTCGGCAATTGTAAGCGGACTTCCATCTGGCCCAATAACATATTTCATTTGTGTTTTTATCAAGTTGCTCATTCGTATCCTCTACCTTTAGTCAAGGACTTGATTCGTTTATAGAGCATGAAATTTAAAAAAGAGCTAAAAGCGCTGAAAGAAAAAATTAATTATGTAAAAAGAAGCTCAAGTTGAAGTGTGTAGAAGAGATTCTTGCAATATTTTACCGGATTTTTCAAAAGAGCAAAAAAGGATTTCTCCTAAACGATTGCCATTATGCCTTATTTCCATCATTCTTTTTTTGTTTGCAGCAGCTCTTAAGAAAATAATGCCTATGGTTGTGGAAAGGATAAAAAAATAATATAAAGACAATCAATCGTGTAAAAGTGCTGAAGAGCGTGCATCAGAATGTCAACATATGGGTAGCCATTAAACAGAGCAGTAAATAGAGAATGAATACATGTTTTTAAACAGTCTTGATTTACCAGGACAACCTGAAGATTCTCGCATTGTTGTTGCAATGTCGGGGGGGGTTGATTCATCGGTTGTTGCAGGTCTTTTGAAAAAGGAAGGATATAATGTTATTGGCATTACGTTGCAGCTTTATGATCATGGGGAAGCAACGCATCGGGTGGGGGCGTGTTGTGCAGGACAAGATATTGAGGATGCACGCCGCGTTGCAGAAACACTAGGAATTCCTCATTATGTTCTTGATTATGAAAAGCGCTTTCGCGAAGCTGTTATTGATCCTTTTGCAGAAAGTTATGCTCATGGAGAGACCCCAGTACCATGTATTGCATGTAATCAAACGGTTAAGTTTGCTGATTTATTAGCAACGGCACGCGAATTGGGGGCAGATGCTTTGGCTACGGGACATTATATTCGTTCGCGTTCCAACGGAGTGCATCGAGCACTCTTTCGTCCTCTCGATAATGATCGTGATCAGAGTTATTTTCTCTTTGCAACGACACAAGAACAGATTGATTATTTGCGTTTTCCACTTGGTGACCTTCCAAAAGCCCGCGTTCGTGAAATGGCAGCAGAAATGGGCTTTGTGGTTGCCAATAAGCATGATAGTCAGGATATTTGTTTTGTTCCACAAGGAAAATATTCAGATGTTATCGCAAAACTGCGTCCAGAAGCAGCTAATCCTGGCGTTATTGTCCATATTGATGGAAAGATTTTAGGTAAACATTCGGGAATTGTTAATTATACGGTTGGTCAACGTCGTGGTATTGGGGTGTCAACGGGTGAAGCGCTTTATGTGGTTTATCTCGATGTGGAAAATGCACGTGTTATTGTTGGACCGCGTGAAATGTTAGAAACGCATAAGCTTTTTTTACGTGATGTGAATTGGCTTGGTGATGAGTCGTTAGATAATTTCCCTTCTCAAGGTATTGAGGTGGCTGTAAAGGTGCGTTCAACGCGTCCTCCTCACCTTGCGCGCTTACATTATAAAGAAGGTATTTTTTCCGTTGATTTATTGGAATGTGAAAATGGTGTGGCACCAGGGCAAGCTTGCGTTCTTTATGATGGAAATGGTCATGAGGCGCGTATTCTTGGGGGAGGATTTGTAACACATTCAGAACGTGCAGCTGATACTGAAATGATGTTGAAGCGCGTTTTATGCAATCTCGAAACAAAAGATCCTGTTTCCTCAGAACTAAAAACAACAGCTTTATAAAGCATAGTAAATTGATTTATAATGATATTTTTTAATCTTAAACTTGAATGAGAGACTTCCGGAAGATTTTCTCATTGAAAGTTTGTTTTATGATTGAATCCATCAAAATTATATCTTCTGCACGTCATAAGCGGGGTTAGGGTGTGGAAAGTGATGATAAAGAAAATGTAAAAATGTTTTTTATCAATGCTTTCAAAGGCTAGGGGACGGCAATATTATTGGAGACTGATAGATAACATACAACATTGGGTATGTTTTATAACTTGAAGTGTTATCATCTTTAGTGGTCAAAGTTGGTAAAATGAGCAAGTGCAATACCTGAGGCTGTGGCAACATTAAGGCTGTCAAAACCGTCAGTCATGGGAATACGTAAGGTGTTTGATTGTTGTAGTATATGGGGTGGTAAGCCATCGCCTTCTGTTCCAAAAATAAGTGCCATTCTTTTGGTTTTGTTGGCTTGCTTGAGAGTGTGTGAGGCAGAAGGGGAGAGTGCATAAAGATGAAAGTTTTCATCGTTTAGAGCAGCTATAATGTCATCTATATCAGCGTTTTGCGTATAGGGTACTTTTAAAGCAGCGCCGGCAGACACTCTTATTGATTTGCGATAAAGTGGATCGCATGAGGTTTTGTCGACAATAATGCCATTACTGGCAAAGGCTGCTGCATTACGAAAAATTGATCCCATATTATCGTGATTCGAGATACCACATAAAACAAGAATCAAAGCTTTTTCTGGAAGATGTTGTAAAAAACTTTGTAAGGATGGCAGTATTTTGCGTTTACCAATACCCAGAACACCACGATGAACATGGAAGCCGGTGATATTATCCATAACTTTTTGTGGAACGCAATAAATGGGACATAGAGGCTGTGTTTTTTCTAAAAGCGGTAGAAGTCCAGAGAGACGGTTTGCTACGATGAGCAGTGAGATGGCAGAAAACTCTTTCGAATGTAGTAATGCGGACAATGTTACTTTGCCTTCAGCAATAAATTGATGTTGCCGTCCAACAAGATCTTTTTCACGGATATTATGATAGGCTTTTAGGCGTGGATCATCTGTTTCATTGATTGTTGTGATATTCAAATGCATGCGAGATTTTTAGTGCTTTTTTCTTATGATTTCCAGATGTTAGAATTTGTTTTATTTAAAAAAAAGAGATAAAAAAACATTATTTTAAAACTTATGGTAGAATTTGTATTGACAATATGCAACCATAGGTATAATGTAAAAATACTGATACGGAATCATATATTTTTTCTCGTATCGGGTGCAGTGTCTTGGGTCCCCGCTATTTCCCAAGTTCTGTATGCCCTTAATTTCTAAGGGAAAAGAATCTGGGTCCCCAATGCCCAGATTCTTTTTTTTTGAGGGTAATCATTGTTCTTCTTTTTATATCTAAATTTTTTAGTAAATCATATTTTAAAATCCAGTTGACCTGTAAAGTTACCGTAGAGTGCTAAGATATTTTTTCTAAGGTGCAACGATGGCTTATAGATGGGGTATAATGCACATCATAAGACTGAAAAATAATGCATGATCATGATAGATTTGAGCAAAAACAAGTTTTTCGTTTATGAGAAGTGAGATGGCTTTAAGTTATTCAGAAAACGATTAATAATGAAGGTTATGTGTTTGATTGCTCTTGGGAAAGCTCTTTTTTCTATTATTTTTTCTCTTCTTTATTTATTGGTGCTGTTCGTGTAACTGAGCAGTTTTTACGATAATAATGGTGAGCTGAGGCGTTTATTGTATGATGAAGCTTCTGTAATATTGAGGAAAGATCGTCGTTATGCCAAAAGTATAATGATATGGTTGAAAATATTAATTCCCTATTTCGTGAAGAAAAGGATGAGGTTCATGGATGTAAAAATCAATATACAAAGCTTGACTTTATACTCTATTTTTATTGCGTGTATTGTTTTTGCTTTGAAATATTGGACATATCACATCACAGGTTCGGTTGCACTTTATTCTGATGCATTGGAATCAATCGTTAATATCCTTGCGTCATTGGCAGCATGGTGGGCTGTTAAAGTGAGTATGAAGCCAGCAGATCATGATCATCCCTTTGGGCATCATAAAGCGGAATATTTTTCCGCAATTCTTGAAGGGGTACTCATTATTATTGCCGCAATTGTTATTTTAAGAGAAGCATGGATAGCTCTTTCTACCGTTAAATTGTTGCAGAAACCTGGAATATGGCTTGTTATTCATCTTATTGCAACTGTCATAAATTGTATGTGGGGAATGGTTCTTATTTGGCAGGGAAAACTCCATCGCTCACCGGCTCTTAAAGCTGATGGAGTGCATTTTATAACAGATGTTTTTACTTCGCTTGCAATTTTAATTGGTTTGATTGCCGGTTTTGTCGGAGGATGGGGAGCTTTAGATCCAATTTTAGCGATAATCGTTGCCGTTAATATTCTCTTACAGGGCTGGAAGGTGATTAGAAATGCTGTTCAGGGATTAATGGATGTTGGCGTTGAATTGAATGAAAGCATGCGGATTCGGGAACTGATTTCTGCAAATGCATCGGGTGCGCTTGAGGTCCATGATTTACGGACGCGTGTTGCTGGAAGGGTTACTTTTATAGAGTTTCATTTGGTTGTGCCTGCTGTAATGCAGGTAGGAGAAGCACATAAAATTTGTGATAAAATCGAAGCTGTTCTTCAAAAAGAATTTGATAATGTGCGTATTTCTATTCATGTCGAGCCTGAAGATGAGGCAAAATTGCCTCCTGGTACAACGGTAATCCCTTTTATATAAAAAGTTTTTTTCAAATTACCTGTTATGTTATGAGGACTGTTTTTTATGATGGGGTGATTCATACCTCTCGAAAATACAATGATGCTCTTTTGTTGATTTAATTTTTGCATCAATCAAGTATACAAGGTTAAACAGAGTATTTAAGGCAAGATTTATTCTATTTCGTTAAAACACTGTCATTTAAGGTGTGGTGAGATAAGGCATATAAAATTTGATCTATTAAGTGTTTTTAGAGTATGGAGTAAATATTCAAAATAGGACTTGCCGGTGTATTCTTTTGTAAGTGAATCTCATGAAATGGTTAGCAGCTTAAATCCATTTAAGAAAACGGATCGTTTACAGACTGTCGGGAGTAGATGTTTCGTTTCTTAGGGCGAGGAGGAGTGAAGCCTTCGTAATAAGTTTAATGAGATTTAATTATAAATTTTGTATAAAAGTTATGAATAGGGTTTTAAAGTTTGTGATCATAGATTAATCGTCATTATTGTTGCTAATAAATGTGTTGTTTTATCGATACAATGTGTTCTGTTTAGAGTGTTCTTTATTGCATGAAGGATGGGGGACTCATTAAAAGATGAAAAAACAAAAATCATGCTCATAACTCTACTCTTTAAAGGATATTATTGTCGTTACTGTAGAAAATTGTAAAGCTGAACTAAAGAATGATGCTAAAGATAGAAACTGGTTTTTAATTGATGCCTTCATATTTTCATTCCAATCTGGCATCAAAATTTTACAAGGACTCGTACAGTACTGGTGCATCCTAATCATAATATGCTGCTATATCAGGGCTATTTTAATTTATAGATAATAACAAAAAGCAAAGACTTTATAAGGAAAAAAAAGCTATAAAGTCAAAAATTTATATGCAATAAATTAGAGAGGTAGATCGAATTTTTATAGAATACTTTATGAAACAACCACCAAACATATCTGGCTTTACTTTTACTTATTTTTACAAACGTTCGTTTGTGTCTTTTGCGTTATATTCGTAAAGATCAGATTAGCGGTAATCTAAAGATAACTCTTGGTTGAGAATATGAAAGGAAAGCGTGATACTATAATAGAGTTTTTTCTGTCTTTATCGTTCAACCAGTAAAAGTGATTACAAATCCGTAATTTCTCCAAAAATGATTTTGTCATACTTATAAACAAAGTTAGATCAAAACGACTTTTTTCTCTTAAAACTGTAAACAAATATATTGTATCCGTATAGCTTGAACGAAGTTAGATGTTTACCTGAATAACGACAGTATATATTTTAAGAATAGAGAAGATATTTCATATCGCTATGATGTTATTCAAGAGCTCTTAAAACAATGATTCCTGGTGTTTTTTCAACATAATTCATAAAAGGAGAATCAACGACTTTTTCGTTTTCTTTTCGTGAAGAAGCATTTCTTAACATTGGCCCTTTATCTGTCATGATAAAGAAGCCCACATGTGTTACATCTAATCCAGCAAGTTTCGTATAAATACCAATGAAATCACCAGACTGTAAACGACCTATAACCTCCTCATTAATAAAGTTACTTGGAATATACGTTATTGTGCGTTTCACAACTGGCAACCCAGGTAGATAGCTTCCACCATCAGCTTTTTTATTGAGATATTTTTCTATTTTTACCGCATGGGGACTTATTTCAGCGGTAATATCAGTGGCGAGTTTATATTCTCTATAAGCCCAATCCGTAAAAAAATGTTTCCGATTTAAAAAATGAACATTACCGTTAATATAACGCGTTTTTATGACGTTATTTATGAATTCTGTTTGGGATGTTGATTTGCGCAATGCTTCAACATAATCCAGATAAGTGAAGCAATCTAAGCCTCTAAAATCAATAATCAGTTTTTCTGGTGTATTTTCTGAGCCATGTAACATATTTGCTTGGTAAGGTGTCCCTAAAAAAGCTTCAGAAAGAAAGTCAATTAGTGCCCCTTTTTCCTGATAATTTGTTTCTGAACGTTTTTTGAGAAGAGCATTTAATTTATTTAGAGTATAGGGATCTAGGTTTACGTTGGTTGTTTGTTGTGTTTTTATTTTATTTTCTACAGTACTCTCTTGTGAATCAGAATCCTGAACATCACATCCTGTTACCAACATTAATATGAGAATTAATAGGGATATTTTTCGCATTTTATACACCATTTTGAATTAAAAATTCATGACGAACTATTTCTAAAAGTGCTATTTTTTAAATGCTTATCATGATCATCGTTAGATTTAATGCTAGCATACAATCATTAAGAGTATCAATGAATATAAAGATAAAATCATGGTTTTTAAGGTTACACAAATTGCAAACGATATGAATCTTTTCTAAGATTATAGAATTAAAGGATTTTTCTCTATAATATACTTATTTTTTAATCAAAATTATTGTCAAATAAATATTTTTTAAAATATGATGAGCTTTTTACGTTGTTAAGCTATTCTGGTGTTGCTGCTTTAACTTTATAGCATATTCTGAGGGTAAGAAAATTTTTTAAGAGCTTATCTTTTAAAAGGTTTCAATTACTATAGGATATCTAACGTATCCAATGGAATTGAGATTCCTGAAAACGGTGGGATGAGAGGGGAAAATGATGTCTGATAAAATTCATCGTAATGTCTCTAAAACTATTGGAAATACTCTGTGTTTCATGAAATTTTGTTCATGAGTTTGTCGCACAAATATTTTGTTCGTATAATGCAAAAAAAATTTTTATTCTTTGACAATGAGATAGCAACTAAAGATACACCAATTAAAACGTAATTTTACAGTTTTATCTTGACTCTTACTTAAATTTTTACTTTGTTATTATTTTGTATGTGAAAAGTATACGGTATAGAATACTTTTAAAAGGAAAAGGGAGTTAAAAGATAGCGGGGGAGTCATTGTATGCGTAAAATAGTGTGTATGTTATGCAAGACCAAATGCTCAATCCGAAATTTGTTCAGCGTGGGCTCATTTTAGTGTTCATCACTTTATTGTTAGATATTCTTTGTATTGCGATCATTTGTCCTGTTTTGCCTGAATATTTTTCTCAATTAACTGGAAAAGAGGTCAGTACATCTTTTGTAGAAAGAGGAAAATTACTTGCAGCTTATTCAGTGATGCAGTTTTTGTTTGCTCCTGTTATTGGCAATCTCTCTGATCGTTATGGTCGTCGTCCTATTTTGCTTCTCTCTATTATCTGCTTTGCTCTTGATAATCTCATATGTGCTATAGCATGGAGCTATTCTATGTTATTTATCGGGCGTCTTTTGTCAGGGATAAGTGGCGCTAGTTTTGCAACTTGTACAGCTTATCTTGCGGATATATCTGATGATAAAACCCGTACACGCAATTTTGGTTTGTTAGGCATTGCATCCGCATTGGGGTTTATTTTAGGATCGTTTATTGGTGGTTTTTTAGGTCAGTTTGGTCCGCGTATTCCGTTTTATTTTGCTGTTGGTTTTTCACTCATTAATTTTATTTTTTCTTGGGTTATGCTTCCAGAAACCCTTTCTTTATGGAATAGGCGCTTTTTTGATATTAAGCGGGCAAATCCCTTAGGTGCTTTTTGGCACCTGAAACAATATCCGATGGTTCTTTGGGTGTTATTGGTCTTTTTTCTTTATTGGTTTGCGGAATCTGTATGGTTAAGCATTTGGGCGTTCATTGCAAAAGAACGCTATGATTGGAGTTCTTTTTCTATTGGACTCTCCTATAGTGTTTTTGGGATAGGCCAATTTATTGTAGTCGCTCTCTTTTTGCCTTATTTTTCTAAACGATGGAGTGATTGGCATATTGTTATAGTGGGGCTTTTGTTTGCCTCCGTTGCTATGCTGGGCTATACATTCGCGACGCAGGGGTGGATGGTTTATATGGTTTGTATGTGTACAATGCTTGAATATCTTGTTCATGCACCTATACGTGCGATTGCTTCAGCGCAGGTACCGACAAATGTACAAGGAGAACTGCAAGGAGCGATGACATCTGTTATTTCATTAAGTTTAACATTTGGTTCTGTTTTTTATGTGTTTCTTTTTGAATGTTTTACAGATAAAAATGCACTGTTTTATTTTTCAGGTGCTCCTTTTGTTGGAGGCTTTTTTCTTCTTGTCGTTGCGACAGTTATTTTTGCCTTGCGGGTACGTTAATTTGTTGAGAGAGGCCGGTACGTACTATTTTGCTAGAAGAATGCACAAGATAAACAAAATGTATCATTTTATAGGCAGAAAGTTTTTTGTGATATTTGTTTAACAAAGTGTTATATAAAATATCGATATATCCTTCTCATTTAGTGCAAATAATTTTTTTTATTTTGTGATATTGTTTGTATAGGGGAGTCCGTATTTTTTCTATTGCTTGCAAATTAATATCCAGTGCTAATGCAGCAGCATATTGAAAACAAAAGATTAAAACGTATCTGCGTTAGATGTATCAGTATTGTATGAACAATTCCAAATTTTATATGGCAAATTGGAAGTAAATATTGCTTATATTTGTTGGCATAACTTCTGGAATCGAAAGAAAACCTCATTTTGGAAGAATATAAAGTTGTAAAATTGAAAAGATGTTTTCTGTTTTGCTATTACTTTTTTATTTGGCTTTACAGTTTTCAAAACCATCTACGGCAATATCTTTTAAAAAGTAGAGATTTGTTGCATTGTTTCACACTTTAATTTTTTTTTATTCTTTAGGAGGAGTTATGCTTCTCATGCAAAATAGAATGCTTAAAATTGTATTGTGAATCAAATGCTTATTTGAAGTTTAGACACTTTACTCTTTTTAAAAATAGTTTTTATCGATACACTTACCTTGCTTGGGGGGAGAAGCCAATGATTTTGATGGATACGACCTTAAGAGAAGAGGAAGGAGAAAAATTTAAGTTATTCAGTGCGCTCTTTTTAGTTTCAGAATGATAAATAATAATACAACTTCAATAAGTTGTAGGTATAAAAATAATATAATTGTGCGTAGGAAGATGATATAATTTAAAGGAGAGAAGTTAAAAGGTGAGGCTTTTTATTTTAAGATATTTTTTTATAATTCATAATGAGATCACAAAAATGCTGAAAGAGGTAGTGGCTATCTTGTGGTCCAGGAGAAGCTTCGGGGTGATATTGAACAGAAAAAACAGGTTTTCCAATGATTCGAATACCACAGTTTGAACCATCAAAGAGAGAAATATGTGTTTCTTGAACATGTTGTGGTAAAGAGGAAGAATCTACGGTAAAACCGTGATTCATCGATACAATCTCAACTTTTCCAGTGTTAAGGTCTTTAACTGGGTGGTTGGCACCATGATGTCCTTGGTGCATTTTCACGGTTTTTGCACCAACCGTAAGAGCGAGAAGTTGATGACCAAGACATATTCCAAAAATTGGCAAATTATGATCAATTAATGTTTTAATCGTTGGAATGGCATATTGAGCTGTAGCTGCGGGGTCTCCTGGTCCATTAGAAAGAAAAACGCCATCAGGGTTCATTGCCAGAATTTCTTTTGCAGTTGTGTGGGCCGGCACAACAGTAATGCGGGCTTTTTGTGTTGCCATAAGGCGAAGAATATTGCGCTTAATACCGTAGTCAATTGCAATGATATGAAGATTGTGCACATTGTTTGTACCGTATCCTTTATTCCAACTCCATGGTTTTTCATTCCATTGTATTGATGATTGAGATGTCACGTCTTTCGTAAGGTCAAGATTGACGAGACCGTGCCATTTTTGCGCACGTTTCTTTAAAGAAGGAATATCAAAGTTTCCATTAGCATCATGTGCAATGACAGCATTTTGTGCACCTTTTTCACGAATAAGAATTGTGAGTGCACGTGTATCAATACCACAAAGTGCAATAATTTTACGCGTTTTAAGCCATTGATGAAGATTTTCATTGGATCGATAATTTGAGGGATGTGTAATATCTGCTTTGAAAATAGCGCCAACAGCACCATGACAATTGAGAGGAGAGAGATCTTCAATATCTTCGCTATTTGCCCCTACATTTCCTATATGAGGAAAAGTAAAATTAACGATTTGTTGTGTGTATGATGGGTCGGTGAGGATTTCTTCATAGCCTGTGATGGCGGTGTTAAAACACACTTCAGCTTCAGCGATACCTGTAGCACCTGCTCCTTTGCCTTCAATAACGGTTCCATCTGCTAAGACTAAGAGGGCTGTCGGTTTTTTGATACTCCAAGGGTGGCTGGGTGAAGTTGCTTGTATCATAGTATGTATCCACAATTTATTCTCTGAAAGGTATAATGACCAACTTTACACAAAAATCATACCTTTAACAGATGCTGTGTATATTATTCTGGTAACGTTTCGCTTGAAATAGGCAGTATAAGTACATTCCATGAAGAGGTAAAGTCTTGTTTTAGCTTTTCGAAGATCGAGTCCTTAATTATTTTTTTATCTTCCATTGCAAGATGGATAAAGATTGGTTAAAAGGCATATTCTTCTTGAACAAAATTGGATAAATTTATGTTGCGTAACCAGATTGATGGGGCTCTTAGGGCTGCTTTGAAAGTGCAAGATAGTGCGCGTCTTGCTACACTTCGTTTAATGAATGCTGCAGTTAGGGATCGTGATATTCTTTATTATGATGAGGGGAAGCTAGAAGTGGATGATCAGCAGATACAGTCTGTTTTCACTAAAATGCTTCAACAGCGTGAAGAATTGATGCGAGCCTATAAAGAGTCTGGTTGCTTGGAATTGGCAGAGAGAGGACAAGCAGAAATAGAAGTTATTCGTGAATTTCTTCCCTATCAACTTAAGGAGATGGAAGTAGAACAGGTTCTTTGTGAAGCTTTAGCACAAACAAAGGCTGAAAAATTACGCGATATAGGTAAGGTGATGGCGTGGCTTAAGGAACGGTATGCGGGGCAAATGAATTTTTCTAAAGTGTGCAATAGTCTTCGTAAAAAATTGCAATAGATCTTGTTAATTCAATGGGATGAGAAAATATTTTTTATTGTGCGTCACCTTTATAAATCAGTAGGATGTTGATAAATATCATTTATTTTTTATATACATACTATTATCAAAAAAATATTTTTTTGAAATCAACGAAGTTTTTTTGGAGCTCATAGAGCAATAAACATTCTTTTATGTATTATATTTTTCTGTTCTTCAAAGCTGTTAGATCATTAAAAAACAAAAAGGTTATAGAGTTTTTACTTTTTAAAAAAGATCTATTATTTGCACTGTTAAAAATTTTAAACAGGATGATTAAGTTAATTGATACAGATTTCCAATTTTGGGGAGTGTATTATTGTCTTTTTTGCTGTTTCAAAGCATTTGTTTGATAAAGAGTTACCATATTTAGAGTAGTGATTATTCGGTAAGAAATTTAAATATAGATGGTTTTATCAATATGGCGTGTATCTTTTTAATTCAAGTGCTGGTTTTAATGATAAGAAAATCAGAATTTTAGAACGTTTTTTCTAGGGGAGACATTTTTAAGCTGAGTTTATGAAATAAAAGGATATTTTGAAAAGAAGTCTTTGTTTTTAATGTGTTCTTGAGATAATTTTGAAATTCTTTTCTCTGATTAAATCCCTTATAAGCTATATGAAATCTATAAGTTATGCAGAATAAAATGAGTAACCTCTATTTGTGGGGATACAGTGGTGAATCTGTTAAAAATAGTTCAGTTAGCAACAATGGCTTACCCGTTAACCGCAAACGGGAACGGCGTGCCCATAGTGCACCTTGTTGACCAATATGAATGTAATCGCGGGTTAATTTGTCATTGTTAAATAAATAATGTCCTAGAGGTACAGTTCCCAAATGCATCAAGGCTTGATTGTGTAGGAGGGTTTCTTGTGGAATTACAGTGCGTCCAAGGAGCCAAGGTTTATTATCTCCCATTAATATGATTTCGCGTAGCCAATAACGCGCACTTTCGGGGAGATGCTCTGCTTCTTCTGTTAATTTATCTTGCGTAATAAAACATTCGCGTTGTGGTTGAACTTGGAGGCAGGTACAATATTTCTTTAATCGAAGCGTCATCGAGCCCGATTCCATGAGCCAATCGCGAACGTTTTCTGGTATTGGAGGATTTTGATCAGAGAACCACTTTAGAGGCGGTAAGATGGAATCTTCAAGATCAGACATCGTTTTACTCCACAGCTAAAGTCTTATTCCATATGTTATGTTGGGTTAAATAGATAGCTCTATTGTAATACAAGGAGTATAAAAGCAGCAAGATTTTAACAGGAAGATATCAAAGGGAAAGTCGATTGCAAAGGTCTTTAAAAGAAGATATGCGGGAAGTATATATTATAGGATTATTTTCATTAAAAAAGCAAAATAAGGTATTATGTTTTATCCAAGGCGCTTTCACAATGCGTTACGGAAATTTCTTTATCGCATGAGAGCAATGGGAAAAATGTTTCGTACTTTAAAATTCGTTTGTAACGCATATAAAGAAGAGCTAAAAATTCATCTATGCAAGATGATATAAAGAGGAAGTTTTAAGAGGAACAAAACTTTATTTTATACTTTAGAAAGTGAAGAGGTATTCAAATCTTTTGAATTGAGATGTAAAGGGGATCGTATTCTTTATAATCAAGAAATTTATATTAATGCATATATTTTTGAAAACTTTAAAATACATTATATTGTTAAAAATTACTTCACATAACATAATTTGTAGTAATTCTATAATAAAGTTACATTAATATTATTTCATATTTATTTTATATACTATTTTCTTTCATAGATTAGAAAAAATTCTTTATCATTTTGTTCTTACCGTTTCTCTTTATTTCTTAAGATACAAAAAAGCTCTTCGAGTTTTCTTGGTAAAAAGGGCATTGTTGATAGAGTGTAAGCTATTAAGCATTATACGGTAGAATTTTTAATCATCGTTAGTGATTTTTGTAACCTTATGAATTGTTATTACAGTGAGATATGCTGGATTTGCGCACGTGGTACAAAAATCAGTTCGTATTTCGTTAAAATAACGCAACATATCTCTCCTGATATGCGTAAGTTTATATAGGTATGAAATGGTGCGTTATAAAGTTCTGTACTGCATTTCGTTTTATAATACGGTGATGGTGTATGCCTAAAATCGCAGCTTAAGCATCTCACCATCATATCAAAATTGGTAACACCAAGTTACAAGAAAATATTTCAAACTCTGCTAGTTGTTTCCTAGTTTTGTATTGAATTCCAAAAGGTGTAAAAAATAAATACTCTATGATCGAATTTTTTGTCCTATCCATATAAGAATACAGGCTCCTATAAAACCTGAAATAAGATAGCCAAGCCAACCAGCAAAACTTACACCTAAAAGACTAAAAAGAAAGCTTGCTAGCGCAGCGCCAATAATCCCTAAGATAATATTCAACAATATTCCTGTTTGGCTTTTCATAATATACTGTGCAGCCCAACCTGCAATCCCGCCAATGACAATAGCTGCAATCCAGCCGATGTTTGCATTTTCCATGATACCCTCCTTTGCCTGAATTTAAATTGTAACTAGAGTAAACTTTGTAAAAATCAAGGTTTATTCCTTTTTTACCCAGTGGAAAGGATATTGCTTTTAGATATTTTACTTATTACTTTCCTTTATATTAAAATAATATTCACATTTGTATCATAATAATACTTAATAAGTATAAATATATAATACATTTTAATTTATAAACAAATTAATTAATTTAGAAATACGAATAAAATAATAAAATATTAGTGAAAATGTTTTAAGAACTCATAAAGTGTATTTATAAGCTTTTTAAAGCTCTCTCTTAAATTGAAAAAAACAACTGTGATTAAAGCAATAAGTAAAATGGATATTTAAAAGTTTGGAGCTTGCCAATTGATATCAATGATGTTTGAAATTAAAACTGCTTTGTTGACACGTTATAGCGTGGCTGTATAGGTTTAACCTCTACAGATCTTGATATAAATATTGCATTTTTGTGGGGTTTTGCATTCCTTATAGAGCATTTCTGTTTTGCTGCTACTGTGAAGCGATCCCCTTTTTACAAGGCGAGTTTAGGTTGGAACTATCATACTCTTGACCTACTCTTTATGTGTTTAACAGTCTTGGCTTTGAGATGGTTAGGCATTTTTATGTCTTTCTTCAAGAGTTCTATTCTACATGCTGCTTTGTTTGTAATGTGCAAGCAAATGACTTTGAGCAATTCATCATGAATAGATTTTAAATGAAAGAAATTTACGATGAAGAAAGCTCATTTAAATTGTCAAATAATAAGATGTTTTGATTAAATCAATATCTTGACCATATTCAAAATTGAATAATCGATGTGATGTGTGTTCTATTCAAGTTATTTGAAAAGTTTAAGTTTTTTCTGTTTGTTCTTCAGCAGGGGTGCGTAGACGAGAACTTTGAAGAAGTCCCTGTTCTTCTAAAATGGGGTAGATCATTGAGGTCAAAAGAGAGTTGATTTGTTTGAGGTCGCGCACAGTGTCGAGATGAAGACTGGATGATTCTACATTTTTGATATCCCCTTCACGCAGACGTTTAAAATGTTTTAAACTCATCTCTTTTTCTAAGTTTCGTAGTTGATCTTTTTTTTGTACCAATAGGTGTGCAGTATGTGTATCACGTGAGACGAGAACGTTAAATGCTATATGCGCGTTGGCTAGTACAATGGCGTGGAAACGAAGGAGATCACTCCAGCCCTCGCTGCTGAACTGTAAACCTTTTTGTTGTTTCTTTTTAACCAGCATCAGCATATTATGAATAATGATATCGCCTGCTTGGTCTAATTTTATACAGGCGCCTAGAAGTTCTTGCGTTTGAAAAGCTTCTTCGTCAGATAATTTTTGTCCCGCTAATTGTGCAAGATAAAGTTTGATGGCGATATGTTTTTTGTCCAATATGGTGTTGAGTTGGTTGAGTTCACGAATAATATTGGGGTCAGGATTTTCATAAAGTCCCATGATTTTTTCTAGCATGATGTCTACAAGATCACAAATATGAATGACTTCACGCATGACATTTGAGAGAGCGAGAGTTGGGCGTTCAAGAACACTGTCATCAAGAGCTGTTTGATCGGATAAATTGAGCGTTTTGTTAGCTTGCATTTTTTTTGCACTTATATTCACGATCTGAGTGGTTAATTTTAAAACCCATTTTGAAAGTGGTATTCCAGCAAGGAGAATGAAAACATTAAAAATGATATGGGCGTTGATTACTTGAGTAGGGGCGTTATTGCCAAGCCATGTGATGGGAGGGTGAAAGGAGAGAAATAAGATAAGTATAAGGATTGAACCGGCCCCACGCATGAGTAAGTTTCCTAAGGGAACGAGGCGGGTATTAGGAGAGGCGTTGCGCGTTAAAAGTGGTGCTATAAGAGAAGAGCCAAAGTTGACACCAAGAACCATGACAACACAGAGTTGCGTATGAATAAGATCGTAATTGGCAAAATTGACCAGCAAAATGATTCCTGCGATGGATGAATGTAAGAGGTAGGTTAAGCCAGCAGCCAACAAAAAAGAGGAAACAGGATCGGTTGAAAGATAACGAATGATGCTAGGCAAAATCTCGCTTTCACGTAAAGGTTCTGTCGCTGTACTTATCATCTCTAAAGATAAAATTAAAAGACCAATACCGATGACAATACGTCCTATTTGACGCCATTCACGTTTTTCTGTTGTCATGAAGATACAAGTGCCAATTAAAAGACACAAGGGCACAACAAGAGTGAGGTCATAGGTGAGAATTTTTACAACGATTGCTGACCCTAATTCTCCTCCACGTACAGCCATAAGTCCTGCTACTCCAGAGACAAAACCAGATTCAACGAAAGAACCAACGAGGAGCGTTATTGCTGTAGAGCTTTGTAAAATCATTGCTGTAAAAAGTCCAAAACTTACAGCAAACAATGGTTTTGAAATGACGTGGCACATTTTATATTTAAGTCTGTCACCATAGGCGCGTTCAATTCCTGTGCGCACCATGCGTGTGGCCCAGAGAAGTAAAGAAATAGCGCCGGCAAGATGAAGGAGTACCAATGAACCATTCATGATACTTTATTCTTTCTTTGTTGTTGTGAATGTGGTTACTTCAAAATTAATAAATTGAAGTTTATTGTTTTTATTTCACTTTTGCTTTTAATACTTGATTAAAATCATAACCGCTTGGATTTTGAAAAACCTTTAGACCAAAACAGGGCAGAATAGAATAAAGGTGATCAAAAATATCGCCTTGAATTTGTTCATAGTCTATCCAAACGGTGGTGTTCGTAAAGCAATAGATTTCTAAGGGTAAACCATTTTCTGTAGGAGGTAATTGCCTTGCCATATAGGTCATATTAGGGTTGATATTTAGATGCTGTTGTAGATAAGCAAAAACATAAGCACGAAAAGTTCCAATGTTGGTTAAACGGCGCGTATTGGCTAAGACATCATGATTTTTATCTAATTGAGCATTCCATTGATCAATTTCTGCTACTTTTTGCGTGAAATAATTTTCTAATAAATTAAATCGAGAAAGATATTTTTGTTCTTCTTCTGTGAGAAAATGGATACTTGATTGATCAATAAAAAGGGAGCGTTTGATGCGTCTGCCACCTGATTCTTGCATGCCACGCCAATTTTTAAAAGGGTCGGTCACAAGTTTACGGATAGGAACTGAGGTGATGGTGTTGTCGAAATTTTGAACTTTAACAGTATGCAAGGCAATTTCAATAACATCACCATCGGCACCGAGATTGGGGATTTCAATCCAATCTCCAACGCGAACCATATCAGTGGATGAAATTTGAATACCGGCAACGAGAGAAAGGAGCGTATCTTGAAAAATTAACATGAGAACCGCGGCCATTGCACCAAGACCGGAGAAGAGAATAAGAGGGGAGCGGTCAATCAATGTAGCAACCATTAAAATTGTTGCAACAGCAAAAAGTGCAATTTTAGCAATTTGAATATAACCTTTTATTGGTTTTAGTCGTGCTGTTGGTCGTTGTTCGTAAAGGATGTTAATGACATTGAGACAGGAAGAAATTGTCAGGACAACAAAAAAGATAATGAAGGCGTTGGCAACATTACCGATGACAGTGCTAAATGCATCGGGCAATGTTGGAATAAAATTAACACCAATTGAAAGAATAAAAGCTGAAGTGATATTTGCCATGTATTGAATAGCATTATTAATATCGATCGTTGTGTTTTTGGGGAGAAAAGAAGAGAGTTTTTTTGCTCCGTGAATAAGTAATTTTCGTCCTAGAAAGTTCACTAAAAGGGCAGCTATAGTAAGAATAATAAGCCAAGAAATAGCCTCTAACCACGGATATTGAACAATAAATTCGATCACTTTTTTATTCTCCATTTCTAAAAATATATGCAGTTGAGGGTTTAAAATTTTACAACTGCTTAAGAGGAAGTATTGGAATTATGCTCTAAAGTCGTTAAATATGCAAAAAAGAATTTTCAAACTCTGTGAGAGATAATGCGTTTTCCGCCCGATTTCCTTAATGAACTGCGTACGAGACTCCCAATTTCAACAGTGATTGGGCAACGGGTGGATTTTGATCCTCGAAAAAGTAAGCCTTCACGGGGAGACTTTTGGTGTTGCTGTCCATTTCATGGTGAAAAAACGCCAAGTTTTCATTGTGATGATCATAAAGGGCGCTATTATTGTTTTGGTTGTGGTGTAAGTGGAGATATTTTTACCTTTTTGTGTGAGCTTGATGGATTGCACTTTTCAGAAAGTGTAGAGCGTTTGGCTGATTTTGCGGGAATAAAACTCCCTATTTTGGATTCACAAAGTCATAAACGTCAACTGGAAAAAGCTGACCTTTATGATGTGATGAAAATTGCTACAGATTTTTTCCAATATAATTTACGCGATAAAGAAGGTACGCAAGCACGTCGTTATCTGGATGCACGTGGTGTTACACCAAAGCTTGTAGAGCGTTTCCGCATTGGTTTTGCACCGGTAAGGCGTACAGCTTTGAAAGAAGCTTTGAGTGCACGGGGCATTTCAATAAAGCAAATGGAAGAATGTGGGCTTCTCTCAGTGCATGAGGAGAGCGCGGATTCTTATGACCGATTTAGAAATCGCATTATGTTTCCTATCGAAGATTTGCGCGGACGTGTGGTGGCTTTCGGAGGGCGTGCATTAGAGAAAGAGACACGAGCAAAATATCTCAATAGCCCTGAAACAGTGCTGTTTCATAAAGGAAATATACTTTATAACGCGGCAGCAGCTCGCAAAAATAGTCGCTTTGTTGGCGATGAAAAAATTCATTCACTTCTTGTTGTTGAGGGGTATATGGATGTCATTGCATTGACTAAAGCTGGTTTTGAAGGAGTCGTAGCGCCCTTAGGGACAGCATTAACGGAAGCGCAAATTGAGCTTTTATGGCAGATGGGGAAGGAGCCCATTTTGTGTTTTGATGGTGATGATGCTGGTTTAAAAGCTGCTTTTCGTGTTGCTGATCGTGTGTTGCCTCTTTTAAAGGCTGGGGTTTGTGTACGCTTTGTTTTGTTGCCACAAGGGAAAGATCCTGATGAAATTGTTTGTGCTGGTGGAGCACAGCTTTTTTCTTCTTTTTTGCAAAAGGCAATTCCTTTGAGTGAGCTTTTATGGTGGCGAGCTACCTATGGAAAGCATTTTGAAATTCCAGAGACACGAGCAGCGCTAGAAAAACAACTGAAACAACAAATTTTTACGATTAAGGATGAAGATGTCCGCCGTTATTATTTGCAAGATGTAAAAAAACGCCTTTTTGATTTTTTTCGTCCCTCTTTTTCGAAAAAAAAGGGGGGAGGGCGATATGATCAATCTTCACCAAATAGGACCTTTAAAGATCAAACCTTTTCTCTGTTAGCAAATTCTGAAATAGTACGAAATTCTTCGCAATCTATTCCTTTGCGTGAAGCAGTGATTTTACTCACTTTAGCTTACTATCCTGAGTTGTGGTATGAAAATTTTGAAATTCTTTCTGAGTTAGAATTAAAAAATACTCAATTGATAACTCTTCATCAAGCTATGTTGGAAATTCTTGGGGACCAACAGCTTCATGATAAAGAGACGATGGTTGCATTCTTAGAGAAAAGAGAACAAAAAGCTCTGTTAGAGCGTATGAAACATCTTGTGCAAAATATTGGTATGCGTATTATCCTTGGTGGAGCCCCTATAGAAGATGCACGTGCTATATTAAAACAAGCTGTCTACTTGCATCTTCAAGAACACCACCTACATAAGAGATTACAGGATATTGAAGAGCAACTTGTAGAAAATCCTAAGAGTGAGGTTTTTGATCTGCTTCGTGAGGTAAAAAATGAGCTGGAGCAGATGCAGGCAACAGAAGCGTTAATTGAAGGGTTTGGAAGTTGGTTGGATGAAAAAATAGACGGGAATACACAAGATACGATAAAATGATTCGCTTTTTTAATGCGAATCAGTCACTTAAATTTTAGATGAGGAACTTTATGTGGAGTGACATTTTTATAAAGATGACAATTAAATTTTAGAAAAAGCGGGTAAATTTTAGGAAAAGCGGGAAATTGGTTCTTACGATAGGGTACAGAGATTATCTCAGAAGGGCTGAGAGGTGTCGGGGAAACTTCTGGAGTTTTCCCGCGTTTTTGTCTGGATGTCGAGTTTGTCTGGATGTCAGGGCATATACAAAATGTATTCTTTCCAATAGTAATCTCTTAAAAGGAAGTATATATGAGTAACTATTGGTAGATTTTAGTGAGAACAAACAAACTGGTCACATGGAAACTATGGTTACATGGAAACTGTGAAGTGATCGAGTGGAGTTATGGTATGGCAACAAAGGTTAAACAGAAAGATAATGCAGAAGTAACAAGCCAAGCGAGTTTGGATAGTCCTCTTCTTGATTTTTCTGATGATGCCATCAAGAAAATGATTAAGCTTGCCAAAAAAAATGGTTACGTAACAATGGATGAACTCAATGCAGTTCTTCCTTCTGACGAGGTTACATCCGAACAAATTGAAGATATCTTGGCGATGTTCTCTGAGATGGGGGTTAATGTTGTGGATGATGAGGATGAAGTTGAGTCTGAAAATTATGAAGAAGAAGTTACGGTAGAGGGTGGTGATTTAGTAGAAGCCTCTAGCCACGCAATTGCAACGACAACGAATAAACGCGAAGTAACAGATCGTACGGATGATCCGGTGCGTATGTATTTGCGTGAGATGGGAGCTGTTGAGCTTCTTTCGCGGGAAGGCGAAATTGCCATTGCTAAGCGTATTGAAGCAGGGCGTGAGACAATGATTGCGGGACTTTGTGAGAGTCCTTTGACTTTTCAGGCTCTTATTATCTGGCGTGACGAGTTAAAAGAGCAGCGTATTCTTCTTCGTGAAATTATTGATCTTGAAACGACTTATGCTGGTCCAGAAGCAAAGCAGGCTCCTATTATTGAGCGAAGTGAAGTTGATAAGACGGTAGAAGAAAAAATGTCTTCTGGTATACGTAATATGGGGGAGAGCGCAGGAGAGAGAAATATTGAAGACGATGATGAAGAAGACGATGACGATGTTAACTTATCGCTTGCTGCAATGGAAAATGAGCTTTGTCCTCAAGTTATGGAAACATTGGATTTTATTGCTCAAACCTATGTGAAATTACGAAAATTACAAGATCAGCATGTTGAAAGCAGTTTGGCAGAGCGTAAAGAGGGGGCCCTTACTTCTTCTCAGAAGAAGAAATATATTCAATTAAAGGGTGAGTTGATTCAAGCAGTAAAATCTCTTTCTTTAAACCAAAATCGTATTGAAGCTTTGGTTGAACAGCTTTATGACATCAATAAGAGATTGATTCATAATGAAGGTAAGCTGAAACGGATTGCCAATAGCTATGGCATTGGCCATGAGGACTTTTTAAAAGAATACCAAGGGCGTGAATTGGACGCAGATTGGATGAATTATATTGCTGCTTTGCCTACACCTGGTTGGAAAGAGTTTTCGGTGCGTGAAGCAAAAGAAATCCAAAAACTGCGAAGTGAGATACAAAATCTTGCGCAAGAAACGGCTATTTCGATTGGTGAATTTCGTCGGATTGTTATGCAGGTGCAGAAAGGTGAACGCGAATCAACTATTGCGAAAAAAGAGATGGTAGAATCTAATTTGCGTCTTGTCATTTCAATTGCAAAAAAATACACTAATCGTGGTTTGCAGTTTCTTGATCTTATTCAAGAAGGCAATATCGGTTTGATGAAGGCTGTGGATAAGTTTGAATATCGGCGCGGCTACAAGTTTTCAACTTATGCAACATGGTGGATTCGTCAGGCTATTACACGTTCAATTGCTGATCAGGCACGTACAATTCGTATCCCTGTTCATATGATTGAAACAATTAATAAAATCGTTCGTACCTCGCGTCAGATTCTCCATGAAATTGGACGAGAACCAACACCAGAAGAATTATCTAGCAAGCTTTCTATGCCGTTAGAAAAAGTACGAAAAGTTCTTAAAATTGCAAAAGAACCTATTTCTCTCGAAACGCCTGTTGGTGATGAAGATGATTCCCATTTGGGTGATTTTATTGAGGATAGGAATGCGTTATTACCAATTGATGCAGCTATCCAAGCTAATCTGCGAGATACGACAACACGCGTTCTTGCTTCATTAACACCGCGGGAAGAACGTGTTTTGCGGATGCGTTTTGGAATAGGGATGAATACAGATCACACGTTGGAAGAAGTAGGACAACAATTTTCAGTTACAAGAGAGCGTATTCGTCAGATTGAAGCAAAGGCACTTCGTAAATTGAAACATCCTAGCCGTTCACGAAAATTGCGCAGTTTTCTCGATTCTTAAATAAAGGAATTCTTGTGCATTTTAATAACTTCCTCTTTCTTCTTAATGAAGGGGGGGAGGTGCGTCATGTTGTACTTGGATACTTTCTTGAGAAAAACATGGGAAGAATTTGAATAATCTAGAAAGTTTGCGATGTTTAATGTTTTTCTTAGCTTTGGGGCTTTATACTTCTCTGTCTCAAAAGAATAGATATAGGGCAAAGGGTGTTTATGGAGTAGAGAGAGGGGGGCTTTCAAGAAATGAACGATAAAAACATTACTTTGCGTATAGCGCAGCTCGTTTTTTAAGAAATGGGATCTATTAGGAATAAACTTATATTGCAACATACGGACTTTTTGATGAAAAATGTGTATTCTTTTGCGGGATTTTTCTATCATTTTAGGTGACGCATTTTATTCTTTGTCAGTTTATAAAGAGATTTTTCAATAGGTTATGTTCATTTATATGCGCTATTTTTTGAATATTCTCTTTTTATTCAGATAGATTTTAAGAACATGGTTTAAAGTATACATTGAGTTGAATCTTTTTAAGAGACAGAAATAGATGAAATTATAGAAATTAAACGTTTTATTTTTATAGATCGTCTTAATTAAAAAAGGTGTGTCTGAGTTTATGAGTGGAGAACTCCCCTTTTGGAAAGTAAAAAAATTAGAAGAGATTTCCATTTCTGAGTGGGAGAGCCTTTGTGATGGCTGTGGCCGTTGTTGTCTCCATAAAGTTGAGGACGACGATACGGGTGACCTTTATGCAACCAGTATTGCTTGTCGTCTTTTAGATGGGGAAACTTGCAGGTGTCGAGATTATGCTCATCGTAAATCAATTGTACCAGATTGTATGTCGCTAGACATTACGACAGTTAAAACAGCGCGTTGGCTTCCAGAAAGTTGTGCTTATAGATTAATTTATGAGGGAAAAGATCTTCATTGGTGGCATCCATTAGTATCAGGAGATTGTCAGACGGTACATACAGCGCGTATTTCTGCACGCGGACAAATAGAGGTTTACGAAGACGAATTATTATCTGAGGAAGAATATCTTTATCACATTACTGGTCTTCTACGTGAAGGCCAGTAATGTAATTTTTATACAACTGTTTGTGACTTAATCGATCGCAAAGACTACAGTGACGCTCACGTTATAATTTAACTCACCACCTGCAAAATTTGTATTTGCGTAGCTTACATCTGCTGCTCTACTCATGAGACGTGGTGTTGGGTGATAGTAATCATCCTTTTCATTGATTTCAATAATTTTTCCTAATTTTAAATCGGCCGCTTGCGCTATCGTTTGCGCTTTTTCAATGGCTTCAGTAATGGCTTTTTTACGTGCTTCTTGATAAAATGGCTTTGTATCTGCGTTGGTAAAAGTAATGCCGTTAACTGAATTAACACCTAGTGACATCGCTTGATCAAAGATTTTACCAGCATTGGTAAGATCACGAATGCGTACGGTTAAAGAATTTGAAACATGATAGAGTTTTTCATTATTCTTTTTTTCGTGCTGTTTATCAGAGGTTGACTGATAAATGGATAAGCCTGATGTTTGCAAATCATTTGCTTGGATACCATTGTTTTTAAAAGCTTTTATAATATCATTGATGGATTGATTATTGGAAGCTAATGCCTTTTGGGCAGTTTTATCATAGGTAACAACGGCTAGATTAATAATTGCCATATCCGGTGCGGCTTGACTTTCTCCGATTGCTGTCACTGTAATTGTTGCATTTTTCATTTTATTTTCTTCAGCATAAGCACGTACAGTCAACGATGTGGTTAAGAGTGTAAATGCTAATATAACTGTTTTAACCAGAGAACCCTTCAGTGGTTGAATTTTCTTTTCTATCATATCTATACCTTTATATTTGTCAGTTAATTATTCTCTCATTTTTAAGAGTTTTTGTAAAGAAATTAGAGCACTGAAAAAAAAACCAATAGAAAAGAGAAAAAGATGGGTTATAATCTTTGTCAGCTCTTGTATCATAGGGCATTTTAGTTTAGAGAGAAACAACCTATGTGGGGCCTGTAGCTCAATTGGTTAGAGCCAGCGGCTCATAACCGCTTGGTTGGGGGTTCGAGTCCCTCCGGGCCCACCAATAGGGAAATATCCAATAGAAAAATGGATCGCTTATATAAAAGTTTTGAGATTCTACCTTTTTCGTTTTTTTTATTTATTTTCCTGTTTGTTCTAAAATCCTTTAGTCGTTGTTTGTTTCATTTTTTTCTCTCAGTCACTTTAATATAAAGTGAGGGTATATTTTTTTAGTCTCATCAAAGAAGTTCTCTCATTTGCAACATTGTAGCATTTTGATTAACTGATATGTGTCGCTATTTACTTGCTTAATTCATATACTGTTTTGTACTTTTCCTGTGTGATGTGCTTCATAAAATAGAAGACTAAAAGCTTCATTAGATAAATTTATTTATACTTGTTCTGCAAATAAACAGATCTCAATAAAACAAATTTTAAAGATTGGACCTGTTCAGAACAAATGGCTCAAAAAACATTTAGTGTAAATTTGCTTTTTTCTAAGTGATGTTAATGTCTTTTAGACGTTCGAATAGCATCATTGTGATGAAAGGTTGTATATAAGAGAATGTGATCTATAGGCGTTCATATGTATCATGGGGTCAACGATGATAACATTTGTTGATATTTTCTTTTTCCCAAGAAAGGAGTTCTATTTGATTTTTGAGAAATATTGTTCATAGTGACGGAGGCGTGTTCTTTGAAAAGAATTTCATCAATTGTTCTTTGAAAAATCAATTGAGTGATTGTTTCTATCGCTTTGCATCATCCAGATTTTATTGTAATAAGCATTTTATTATTCTGTAAGAAATGTTTTCTATGATATTAAAAAATTCGTTAAAATGCCATTTTCTATCTTTGTGTATTTTTTTCTTAATGTTCAAATTATAGAGTTTTCATGTGATCCGAATTATTATTGAAGAGCAGATGTCTTTTTTAATTTTACTCTCATAAGGGATTGGCAATATTGCGGTAAACCTACCACTTTTTTGTATTGCTAACCTTTTTCTCGTATTGATCGTGTAGAGAGTTTTATCTTTGTTATGAGTTTTCTCTCTTATGAAAAAGTATTGGCAGAGAGGGGGATTTTTTTGTAAAAGTACACTTCGTCTTCAAAATCATACTTTGAAAATATAATTCTTCATTTGCATAAGGGAATTTCTCTCTTGTTGTAAATCTGCATACAATTTACGTACAAAGATTGTGCGTGGTGATTCGTTTTATTTTTTAATAGTATTATTTTTGCTCATGATAGAGACTTATATTAGTATTTACAAGGTGTGTTTAGAGGGGAGGTTACCTGTAAACGTGTTACAGAGTTTTAGGTAGTGTGGCTCTGTTTATAAGAATTTATTCCTATAACATTGTTATATTCTTGCTTTGCAATATTGTTTAAAAAACATAGATAGTGCTATGTAGAATAAAATTGTGATGTATTTTTTCAAAAAGCTTTTTCGTGTTCTCTTATATAGAGTTCAGGAGTGTCTTCAGGGATATTTTCACATTAGTTTTCATTGGTCCGAATCGCAAGATCTGCGTAACATTATTCGCGTTTTTGATAGATTATACCAATTTTCATAAGTAAGGTCTGGATCGTGTGATGCCTTTTGTTTCACCATGGTACATGACTAATAGAACTTCATCTGATTTTGTAAAATAAGTTTGTACACAATTGCTTCCATACTGCCTATTGCAAATATTTTTTTCTAAGGTATGAGATATATTTGAACGCTTTAGCGTTATATAGTTTGACTACATGGAGTATGACTATGAAGAATGATAAAAAATTTGAAACAACTTTATCTGATATTATTGTGAAATGGGAGTCTTTATCGACGTCTCAAAAGCAAGCGATATTGGATAAAGTAGAAAATTCTACAGATTCTGCTCATTCAACAGAACATTTAAGGCTTCAATCTTCTTTTTATCTCCAGACGAAATCAAAGTTATGAGTTTTAAATCTTCATCGGAGATGTTGAAACCAGTTATTACATATATGGCACTAGCATTTCCCAGTGTGTTCAAAATAGCCATGAGTTTATCTACAGAAGGCCTCTTTCCCCCATTTATCATTTGTTGGACGTAATTTTGTCCACAGCCTGCAGCTCTGCTTATTTCAATCATTGTTCGTCCGTCACTTTTTATCAATTCAACTAAGCGTTGGAACCAATCTTTTTCAGTCTTTGTCATTTTTAGACCTTTACATATTTACGCTATAGCGTTAATATTGCGTTGCGAATCCAGAATATATGATACAAGGAGCGTGAAAATATCCATGTGTAGCTCTTCGCTAAGGAAGCATATAGAGTTGTTTTTAACTAATAACAAAATGTCCCCATACACTTTCAGATTCGAATCAATAAAAATGGTTGCTTAGTTCCACGGTTGTGAAAAAGTAAATGTGTATACCAGAAAGGGCGATACACACTCGTATGTTTATGAGATTTCACTGTGATAGTATACGTAGCAGCATTATAAATCAAGATATACCCCAACATCAGAATTTGTAAAAAAATTCTGCGTTGAGGTAGTATGTGAATATAACGAAGCTTTAGAGCCTTAAGAGATAGGATAATGGCTGTAGAAAAAATGTAAATTCATAGGCAAAGAATACTGATTTCTCCTTTATTGTAATAAATTAGATCACTATCAGATGGTATATCGTATATATGCATTAAAAAATTGGGAAATATCAAAAAAGTGATCTTGGATATTTTATTAAACAGGAAGGTAATCTGATCCACAAAGGTGGTTGTTTGGTAGAATTATACATTCGATCAATGCCCTTATGGGGATGAGTGTGTTTTTATGATGCTGCGGTTTATAATGAAGTCTGTGTTTACAATGATATTGTTATTTATAACAATGCATTAACATATGGTTGTGTAGTCGTTCGTAAGAGTTTGCATGTTTATGAAAAATAAGAACTTTATCGTTATTTGAATATGAGTGGAGATGCATATGTTTACGCTAATGCGGTCTTTTTTGATCAAGTTTTGAATGTTCAATGTATTGAATTTTATGGTGATACTCGTGATTGTAGAAAGGCTCGAGTTTATAATGATGCTTTAGTTTATGGTGATGTAAAGATTTGTGGGAAGGCAAAATTTTACAGAAATGCTGTGCTTTGTGACAGTGAAGATTTTTGTAATAATGAAAAACTTTCATATAGCCGCATTCCACATGGCGTAAAAAGGAAGATAGGAACGATTTGGGCAAGGCTTTTATGATTGCATTGCGTCGTTAGTTTTATTTGACGTTCCTTATTTTTTGTATTTTGTGTCAATAAATGTGTCGCAAATAATTGGTGTGAGTGTAGATTTAGCCGCTTTCAGAGATTTGTTTGCGCCATTGATCAATGCTTTAATGGAGAAAATAAGAATGCCGAGAGTGATTGTTCACACTTGGAACATGCAATTTATTGCATTCTTTTTTTGATTGAGGATGAAATAAATTGGTCAAGATGATCACTTGAGCGACAATTAAGGGAGATCCAAATGAGTGTAAACGAAATTTTATTGGGAGCAATGGTTGTTGTTTTGTTGTGCAGCGGGGTTATATTTCGGTTTTCTTTATATTATCGCAGTCAAGTGAAAATTTTAAAAGAGGAATCTAGAAGAATAAAGCATGAGTTTTTAAGAGATTCTATGAAGATGACTGAAGAACGAGATAGAGCTATTAGAGAGCAAAGTATGGTGATTAAAAGACGTGACCAAGCAATTGAAAAACTGAAAAAACAAATTAAGCAATATGAAAAAAATGAAAAGAAATATAAAAAAATGCTTAAATTTGAAGATGATAAAGAGTGATTGTATTCATATTTTGCATTAAAGGGTTTGAAAATGTGTTAGGAAGATTGGAATGACGAGAGAGATAAACTTTAATGAAGCCAATTATGGTGCTGATGGAGATATTGTATTAGAAGAGAATATTCAAGTTTACTCTGATTTTATGAAAACATTTAAGTTTATAAGACAGAGCGTCGTTGGTCATAAAATAAGAGTTTATGATGATAAACCAGTTTATAGGTAGGCTGGTTATTAAAAAGCGCGTCTATACAATCCAGAAATTTTATATTATTGCTGGAAACAATTTTGCACGTTCCTTTTAGATGTAAGGTATAAATGCTACGATAGTTTCAGCTAATAGGTATAAAAAATTGCATGATAATAGGAAGAAAGAGATATTTGCTTTTTATGAAGATGAAATGGGTAAGTCAGTTATGATTATCAGATACAGAAGAGGAATATGAACGTAAAAGATATTAATATCTTGTAGAGTAATTATATCTCTCATTGATGTTTATCTTCTCTTCATGTGCGTTTATTTTTTATGAAAAATACAAGACTTAAGAGATTTTCTTTTTGATAAAGGCTATAGAGATTTGTGTGTGATTGAAAATAAACACATAATCTGTAAGAATATGACTGTTATTTGTAAGCGTCAGAAATAATACAAAAAACGCCCTCTCATTGAGGGAAAAAACAATCACTGTTCATTTATCACAAAAATAACTCAACATACCATTATACAAAATAAACGCTTGTTTTAATGGTAAAGAACGTTAGGATTGTAGTTCTCTAATAAGAGCCTTATGTGTAACTTCTTTTATTTGCTCAATATTGATTAGGATATCTTGTTTTGTTGGATAGCCTTTACTAGAAAAAGCAATTTTTTGTGCATCTCCTGAGATTAAACGCCAGTACCATTGATTGTGAACTCCTTGAAACACCTCAAAATACATGTTTCTCACCTCATAAAATAGCTGATAATTTTCAGGATAAATATTTAACTAATCCGTTTGTAAACATTAATGTATGTCTCTATAGGAAGTCGTCAATATATTCCCCTTAAATTTTCTGACTTAAAAAATAATTTCTATGAGAGCTATTATTCTTTTAACAAGAAAAAATTTCTTGTCAATAAGATATGAATGAGAATTTTATACTATAAAATTATTTTTTTAAGTTAAAGACACTATACTTTCACTTACAACGCAAATATTTTTATTGTCGTTACAGAAACAAAATTTATAAATTATACAAAATTCCACCAGCACGGATAAAGTAAAAAACACTTTTCTCCATACTGGTAGAGTTTAATCATTTCTTGTTTTTTCTTTTGAAATAGACGTTTATTGATTAGCTATAACCTCTTTTTGGGATACGCTTCGAATGAGTAAATCAATGAATAAGCTAAGGGTGTAAGAATTGGCCATTTTAGCTTTCATATCGATAAGAGAGGTTGTAGTTTTAGGGTTAAAACTATTTGATAAACCTTGTCTTGACAAATATTGCTGCAATTTTTCATAAGAACTGTCGATTTTTTCTTGATTTAGTTTTTCGTTACGATCACTATCGGCAAGTGTTTCTTCCAGTCCCTCGATTTTTTTAATAAAATAATTCCAGTCAAAATCACCTTTTGTATATTCGGTGTCAAACATTTTTCCTTGTCCAGTTAAAAGCCAATTAATATTGACACCGTATAACGTGCGGTATGTTTGTAAGACACTAAGATTGGGTTCTCTCTCTCCACGCTCATAAAAAGCAATGGAATTTTTTGTCATGCTAAAACTTTTAGCTAAGGTTTCACGTGATGGATCGCCTAAAGCAAGACGTACATAACGTAAACGTTTTCCAAATATGGTTTTTGATTCAGTTTCAGGACGTGCCACGAATTATCTCCCTCGGTAAATCATCATGGTATAAATCATTAAATAATAAAAGCACACTATGTATTAATATTCTATGATATAATGTCAATATTATAGCTTTAATTTCTTTTTATTTTTTTATTTTCGTGGATAGAAAGCAATCTTTCACTTATTGTATTGACAATTGATATTCACTTCAAAACAAAATTCCTTGTTTGCTACATTTGTCTCTTGCTTTTTTTGAGAGAATTTTCATGTAACTTTACCATATATATTCTATACACCTCTGCATTAATAGATGCAACTTTAAAGAGATGCAAACTTTGGATTTGTACTGGGTGTGCTTTAGATGAAGTAGAAAATAAACTTTGAGGAATGATCATGGCCCTATTACGCTATTTTGGGTTTGCTTTTTTTTTCACGATTATTGGTGTCTTTTTAGGAGGGGTTATTGGTTGGTTTGAAACGGAAAGTATTACTGGTTTTCTTAAATATTTTTTTATTTGCGTTGTTTTAGGAATTTTGGAAATTTCTTTATCTTTTGATAATTCTATTATCAATGCGCGTGTTCTTAGTAGAATGAGTCCATTGTGGCGTCGTCGTTTTCTTATATGGGGCATTTTGATAGCTGTATTTGGGATGCGAATTGTTTTTCCATTATTGGTGGTTGTCGTTGCTGTTGGGATTAATCCAATTGCGGCAGTCAAATTAGCGATATGGGAACCACATCGATATGCTGAAGTTTTAACCGATGCGCATATGGGGATTGCTGCTTTTGGAGGAACTTTCCTTATGATGGTTGGCTTAAAATATTTTTTTGATTCTGAAAAAGAGGTGCATTGGCTTAATGTTATAGAGAGACCTGCTCAAAAGTTTGGGGCGCTTGTTGGAATTGATATTGCAATTGTTTTGATTTTGATCTTATTTGTTTCAGGTCAGATTGACGCAGAAAATAAAATAACTTTTTTATTGGCAGCCCTTTATGGACTTTTGACCTTTATCGGTGTTGAAGTTGTTGGTCATCTCTTGGATACTCCTCAAAAGACTTTAACAACAGTAGCTCACGGGGGAGTAGGGGCGTTTCTTTATTTAGAAGTTCTTGATGCTAGTTTTTCTTTCGATGGCGTGGTTGGTGCTTTTGCCTTTTCACATAACCTTTTTATTATTGCGATAGGTCTTGGTATCGGTGCATTTTACGTTCGTTCTATGACAATTATGTTGGTTGAATCGGGAACATTATTGCATTATCGTTATTTAGAGCATGGTGCTTTTTATGCAATTCTAGTTCTTGCAGTGATTATGTATCTGCAAACGATTATATCGGTTCCTGAAGTTTTAACAGGACTTGTGGGAATCTGTATTATTGGAATGGCATTATATTCTTCGATTCGTTTTAAGAATCGTCAATTGTATAAACATGTTGTGTCTAAGTAATGGAGATTTTCACGCTTTTGTTGATCGCATATCTTTGAGTAAAAAGAGGTCTTTCATGCAAAATAAAATACTATTTTATTGCTTATTTGCGTTTTTTTAAAGTTGAGTTCATTGCATGATACTACCCATGAAGGGAATAATGTACAATCTCTAGGATACTTTTTGACCTAAATATAAGACAGAAAGCTGATGTTATACTTTTTATCAGCTTTCAATATTATGACAAGCTCTTGCATTTAATGGGGCATAAGAAGCATTCTTACTGTTTTTTTGAATGATTTATTCATACATTGATTCTCTTTGTAACGTGTAAGAGAATGTTTTTGAAACAGGTTTGAAATGAGAGAATTTACGATATTCTGGACTCTTACTTAAATATGTGTAAAATAATTTATCCTTTATAAATCAGTGTATTATAATGGTAGATTAGAGAAGGATATTTTAAGAGACCATTAAAAGTTCTATACCAGCTTCGTTCATCGTTTTAAGCATAGTGTTTAGTGATCCGTTTACATCAATACCAGCACAGGCATTTAATGAAACACTGACTTTAAAACCGCATTGCATAGCGTGAAGAGCAGAAAATCCGACACAAAAATCAGTTGCTAAGCCACACATAATGAGCTTAGTAAAACCATGTTCTTTGAGATAAACTTGTAAACCTGTTGGTGTTTTTTGATCATTTTCAAGAAAAGCAGAATAGCTATCCATTTTTTGATTATAGCCTTTTCTAAGGATAAGTTGTGCCTTTTCTACTCTAAGAGATGGATGGAATTCTGCTCCTTGTGTTCCTCGTATGCAATGATCAGGCCAAAGTATTTGAGGACCATAGTCAAGAATGACTGTATCATAGGGCTTTTTTTCAGGATAGCAGGAAGCAAAGCTGCAATGGTTTTTGGGATGCCAGTCTTGGGTTAAGATAACGTGGTCAAAATGATTTATGAGATTATTGACGGCGGGTAAAATAGCATCACCTTGTGGTACGGCAAGTGCTCCACCTAGTAAGAAGTCATTTTGAACATCAATGACGATTAAGGCTTTTTTTTCCATAAATATATTCCTATACGAGATGAGCTTTTATCGTATTTTTAAAAAGCTATATGTCGTCTTGAAGTTTTGAAATGATGTGCTGGATATTGATATTATTTTTATAATTATCAAGCCAAAAGAGGGGGATGGATAAGTTTTTACAATTGGTTTTATAGTTTTTTACGAATTGTAACCACGTACCAATGGGAAGTGCACTGTATTCATTTGTTGCTACGTGTTGATGCAAAGCTTTCATGATCATTGGGCTTGGGACGTCAGATCCCATAAGGCGGCGGTCGTTTTGTAAACGTAATTTAAGCCATATCAAGGCAAGGGGTGAAGTCCATTGCTTTCCGTAGCAAAAAATCGATGAAAAAAGAGAAGGATTTTTTACTGCGTAATATAAAGCCCATAAAGCGAGAAAAGAAGGCGCATAGAGAATTGCTTTTCTTTGTGGTACCATATTACATTGATAAGTTGGTTTAATACGATAAAAATACAATGTTATATCTGGTATGGAAAAGAGAGGTAATGTTTGATAACAGGTTTCAGGTACAGCTAAAAAGATTTGCTTTTTGCTTTTTAGGGAGATGTTTTTTTGCATTCAGGACCATACTGGGGCTTGTGAGATTAGAAAAAATGTACCAATATAAAGCGAAAAGCTTTTGATACGATGTAAGTGCTATTTACTGTACAGTTTCAAAAAGCAAAAGCAGTTTTTTCAAAATCCTAATCTTTAATATCGCACAATATAAAGAGAAATTTATGGCACGTCAATTTATCTATCATATGGCTGGGCTTAACAAGTCTTACGGCAATAAAAAAGTTCTAGAAAATATTCATTTGTCTTTTTATCCAGATGCAAAGATCGGTATTTTAGGGCCAAATGGTGCGGGGAAGTCAACTATTTTACGTATTATGGCTGGGCTAGATAAGGAATATACGGGAGAAGCATGGATTTCTGAAGGAGCACGCTGTGGTTATCTACCACAAGAACCTTTGCTTGATGCGAGCAAAGATGTGCGTGGCAATGTAATGGAAGGTGTTGCAGATAAACAGGAAATTCTTGAGCGTTATAACGAATTGATGATGAATTATAGCGAGGAAACGGCTGATGAAAGTGCACAGCTTCAGGACATTATTGACAGTCAAAGTCTTTGGGATTTAGAAAGTCAAGTGGAAATGGCTATGGCTGCTCTTGGTTGTCCGCCAGCCGATGGGGATGTAACAAAACTTTCGGGTGGTGAGAAGCGGCGTGTTGCACTTTGTAAATTGCTTTTGTCAAAACCTGATTTATTACTTTTGGATGAACCGACAAACCATTTAGATGCTGAAACGACGGCTTGGCTTGAGAGGCATCTACGTGAATATCCAGGGGCTGTGCTTTTGATAACCCATGATCGTTATTTTCTCGACAATGTAACGGGTTGGATTTTAGAGTTAGATCGCGGTAGAGGTATTCCTTATGAGGGGAACTATTCTGCTTATTTGGGGGCTAAAGCCAAGCGTTTGGCTCAAGAAGGCCGTGAAGAGGCAGCGCGTCAACGTGCTTTATCACGTGAGCAAGAATGGATCGCTTCTAGTCCAAAGGGGCGACAAGCAAAGTCAAAAGCTCGGATTAAGGCTTATGATGAGTTGGTTCAAGCAGCCCGTGAGCGCCGTCCTGGAGAGGCACAAATTATTATTCCTATTGGAGAAAGATTAGGACAGGTTGTTATTGAGGTTGATAATCTCTCTAAAGCTTATGGTGAACGTGTATTGATTGATTCTCTTTCTTTTAAACTTCCTGCTGGTGGCATTGTCGGCGTTATTGGGGCCAATGGTATGGGAAAGTCGACCTTGTTTAAAATGTTGACGGGACAGGAACAGCCCGATTCAGGTCAAATACGTATCGGTGAAACAGTTCACATGAGTTATGTGGATCAGAGTCGCGATTCCTTGGTGGGGGATAAAACTGTTTGGGAGGAAATTTCTGGTGGAAATGACATTATTAAATTAGGTAAATATGAGATGAATAGCCGCGCTTATTGCGGGGCTTTTAATTTCAAGGGGGCAGATCAGCAGCAGAAGGTGGCAAATTTATCAGGAGGGCAGCGCAATCGCGTACATTTGGCGAAACTTCTAAAAGAGGGGGGGAATGTGCTTCTTCTTGATGAACCGACAAATGATCTTGATACTGAAACATTAGGTGCATTGGAAGATGCATTGGAAAATTTTGCTGGTTGTGCAGTTATCATATCGCATGATCGTATGTTTCTTGATCGATTGGCAACACATATTTTAGCCTTTGAAGGTGATGGTCATGTAGAATGGTTTGAAGGTAATTTTGCTGAATATGAGGCTGATAAAGTTCGTCGTCTTGGGGCGGAATCTCTTAATCCTAAGCATGCAAATTATAAACCTCTTACACGCTAGAAATTTTTTTCTTATCTCAACTTTGTTGGAATAATAGTGTACTTTATTGAGTTTGTTATTTCATAAATAAAGTGTGTGTACTCTGTGTAAGTTTTTATTCATTAAACAAAGAGTAAGAGACACTTTATGAAATTATGACCTAAATAGGGTTATTCTACTCATGATATATAACCGGTTATTGCTTGTAAAATTGCAATGAAAAGGAGGGGATGAAGAGTATAGTACTATTTCTACGAATGCTCTGGTCATTGAGCATTATTATCTTTACTTAATAAAAATGCAAGCTGGCACTATCATGTTATTTATTTTTCTCAATGGTATGCAGTTCTTGTTTTGAGGTGGGTATAAAAGATATTTTTATCCATATGTCCCCTCCGTTTATGAGCTGTAAGAGAATGATTTGGATTGATTTATCATGAATAGATTTGAAATGAGAAAAATTTACGGTATTCCGGTTTTTTATTCAAGTTAAAAATGAATGAATTATTATTATAAATCAATGCATTCTCATTATAACGAGCTGCAGGGAGATAAGATCTGTTCGTTTTTTACATTAGCCTATTTTTTTCATAGTATGATAAAATAGAGAGAACAAAATAGATGAGAATATGCGTTGTATGCTTGACTTTTTTTCCTATAAACAAATGTTTATAGGAATGTTTAGGGGATAATTATGCAAAAAAGTGCAAGTTTAGATGCAATGATTGTGCTGCTGAAAGCGGTCGCAGAAGTAAGCCATTTACGTGTTCTTACGCTCTTGCGTCATGAAGATTTAACAATTCCTGATTTTATTTTTATTCTTGATCAGTCGCAAGCGTGTATATCACGATATTTACGTTTCTTGTACGAAGCTCGATTGATTGAGCGTTATCAGAAGGGAGATAGCCTTTATTTTAAGCTTTGTCATGATTTTTGGGGTAAAGACATTGTGATGGGTGTTCTTTCGGCTTTGCCAAAGCATGATGTGTTGTTAGCGCATGATTTAGAACGTTTGAAGGATGTCAAAAAGCAGCGTCAAAAAACGAGGAAGAAGCATTTCTTACAAAATACGTTGCAATGGGATGTATTACGGTCATCCTATATGGCAGATCAGGGTGTAGAAAACGCTTTACTTGAAATCATTGGCGATAAACCATTTCAGACGATGCTGAATATTGGAAGAGGTGGAGGCTCTATCTTAAAATTGTTTTCTAATCTTTATACGCATGCGGTTGAAGTCGTGCTTGATAGCAATGTTTTGCACTTGTCTGTTGGAGATACAACTTTTGATTTAGTTATTCTTCATTGGGTTTTACATTTTCTTGAAAATCCTGAAATATTCCTTCATGAAATATCAAGAGTTTTGCGTCCTCATGGCCGTTTATTGATTGTGGATTTTGGTTATCATGAAATTGAGCCTTCATATTCCGATCAAGCGCATATGCGTCTTGGATTTTCGGCTTTACAAATAGAACAATGGCTTAAAAATGCGGGACTTGTTCTAGAACAAACGGTTTGTCTTACTCCTATACAAAATGAAAACAGTGAGGAGGGTATGGTTACGCTTTGGCTTGCTCGTGATCCGCGTTTATTGGTTGACGATATCAAAGATAAACAAGTAGATTTTGCATAAATCGCGTTTGTTAACGTGCTTTATTCTCTGATTTTTCTCAAGGAATAGCGTAGAGATAAAACTTTATTCAATCATTGATAAGCTATTGTTTTTTACATTTGTATTATGTTTTTATATGGGAGTATTGGTGTTTTATAGCGGCGTGTAGGCTGTATAATGAAAGCACCTTCTATAGAGTTAAGCCTATGAGGATCATTATTTAAGGTGTTCTTGATATCATATTTATGTTATTAGCCAATATATTGATTTTAAAAGATCATTGATTTTTTTAGACTCAATGAGAGGTTTGAATACAGGAATATTTTTTCATTTCAAATTTCCTGTTTCAGAATCCAAAAGAGTCTGTTTGTCTGTTACAAAAGAAGGTATTTATCTTAATGATAACGTTTGTAAAAAAAATACATCTTTGCGGCTGCAATATGATATTGTGCCGCACAATATAATATAGTGATGGCTCATACCTTCATAAATGTCAAAGGTGGTGTGCCCAATAGATCTTAAAATATTTCTTTAAAACAGGTTCTTAGATAAGAAATGCCTTGGAACTTTTAGTGAGGAGTGCAAAAAGATGCTCTAAAAAGACGAAAAAGTAAAAAGGTGAGGCAATGCATGATTTTCATTATTTAAAATACAGCGTTATGAGCGTGTTTGAAAGTCGTAAAGGCAAATGAAAGGGATGGTAAAGATGGCAATAGTTTTATCTTTGGGCTTTTATGTTTCTTCCAAAATGAATGATGGCTTTTTTAAGATTTCTCAACCAGACGTAAATATTTTTACTCTAATTGGGCGTATAAAAGCTGGGATTTTTCACATGGCTCTCATTTGCTCTAATCTTTATCTCAAACATATTGCTATGTTTAGAGCAGGTGTTGATTTACAAGTAATAGAAAAAGTAAAAGCTTGGTAGATGACGCCATAAAATTACTCATAAATTGGTAATGGATTGGAGTGATATTCTGAATTTTAAAAACATTTTGTACAACAACGGTTATAATAACGCATCTGGCTTTACGTTTATTTCTTCCTATAAGCATTCATATATGGTGTTCATCTATGTGTTTTGCATTATATTCATAAAAATAAGATCGGCGATGATCTATGGATAGTCCGTGGCTGAAAGTAGGAAAGAAAAGCGTGATATTACACTAAAGTTTCGTATCTCTTTATCATGAGAAGTTATGAAGGTTATTAAATAAGTCCATTGTTCTTGCCAAACGTATTTTTTTCTTTTTATGTTTGCCGCTCATCTTATGACGCAGTCCGTGGGTATAGCGTAAAATTGATAGGGCACCATCGTCTTTAGTTTAAGTGAAAGTTGTAAGCCGGCATTATCGTTTTATGTTTTTTATCCATACGCTTCTTCTTGTTTGTGATGTGCGATAGTATGGCTATTCATTGATTCAATAGACGAAGATTGAAAATAAGGGAACCTTACGTTCTTGAGATCTCTCATGTAAATTGTAAATGATGAGTTATGATTGTAAATCAATGAATTGTTTACGTTAGAAGAACAGACTATACAATTTTTTATCACAGAAACTACTGTGTGTATTATTTTACGGGATCATTTAAATGATAGAGATTAAGAGAAAATGTCTGCATTGATTTCGGTTTGTTATGTTAAAATGCGTTAGAGACTGTTGGTTATTGTAAAATGATTTATCGTTATTTGGAATGACGATGGGGCGTGATTCGAAACAAATACCTTCAGAGTTCTCATTTTTTCATAAGATTAAGCAGTTTAAATTCTTCATTGATTTTTACATGAGGGATGTAACAATATTTTAATGATCATTTACAGCAATTTTTTATAAAAATAGATAAGATTTTATTTCTCTAATTTATTGTTTTATACGAATAATTCATAGATTTCTTGCAAGAAGATGTTTTTCATTTTTTACGGTTATTTGTGTAAGATTTTAAAAATCTACGTTTTTCTTTTTGTGGTGATTGCTGTTGGAAAAATGATTCTACTTTTACGTAGTTTGATTTTTATAGGGTGGATACGTAGAAATTACTGTTTTTTTTTAAATTATGATCATCAGAGTTATGAAAGAAACTATTTAAAAGTTATAATGATCGTAGATTCTAATTGGTGCTTCTAGAAATAAAATTGCTTCAAATTGGGTCATTATGAACTTTTTTTGCCTAAATTTAAACATTTTTAAATAATTTATAATTCTTTTATGTTTTTTTGCGTAGAAGATGATAAGAATTTCTTGTTGTTTAAAAAATTTTATTCCATAGCAAGAATATTGCATCGGCTATCTTAGTGGTTGATGTAAGAGGACAATCGGGGAACCTCCTCCCCCCCCCCCGCGTGGATCCCCTAGATTGTCTGGCCTGACTGAGGATTTCCTCAGTCAGGCTTTTTGTAATTATTTTAGGAAATGTAAAGTGTTATTAGGGGGGAAGTGTAAGATCTGTTATTGTTTCGCCTATAGTACCTAAATACATAGAGGGGCGGGTCTTATTGGGCGGAGAGTGTTAGCGTATTCATTTTTAATAATTTGATTTTTCTTTATTGAGGCATTGTTGAATGCTATAAGGGGAATCATAAAAGGAATCTATGTTTGTATTCTGTGATCTTTAGGTAAGAGATAATGGGATCTTTTTCGCATCGTATTATTTTTATTTTATTCGTATTTTTTATTTTTGGCGCTGTCTTTTTTGCTTCTCGAAGTGGTGTTGTTTATCAGTTTTTTTCCGGTCGTTCTTCTTTTTCTTCTCAGAAGCTTGATGTAACAGAGGAGGAGTTGTTAGAGAGATTGTCCGTGTCTTTTCCAGATATTATCAAGCATCTTTCTAAGATGGACCCTCAACAGCAAGAGTTGTTTATTGCGCAGCTGCGTCGTGATGTAATTGCGCTTGCTGCTAAAAGTGGTCAGAGTCGTGAGCAGGCTCAAAAATCTGGTGAAACTGTTGCTATGGCTCTCTCAAAAGCGATTTCTCGTCCTTCCATTGCTAATGCTTATTTTTAGCTATTTTTTAATTGCGCTTTTGGGTTTTAAAGGAGAAAGAGCTTTTCGTGAAGTTTTGAAAAGTGCGAGGAGATAATCAATTTGTAAGATAATTAACAAATTTATCTTACTCAAAAGGTGTGCAGTCGGAGTATAACGGTAATGTTGCAATCATTACAGGAGAGATAGAAAATCTATCAAGGGTATTGGTCAAGTTAATTGCATTATCAATCGCTACAATGACAAAAGCAGTATTGACTATAATAAAATACGTTAATCGCATTTTATATGCCAGTTATTTTTTTATTTGATATGAGAAAATAAAATTTTTTAAAAGGATTTAAGCTTTCTTTGTTCTACGGATTTTAGGATATTTATCCACTTGTATGATTTCTGAAAATGAAGTGCAAGGCTGATAAGGTGATAGTCTGTGACAAAGAAAAAATATTTGAATGAAGGTGAGAGGTCTATTTTTATTTAAAAAGGCTTTGGGGGTATTGAGTTTTCTAGCATTTTTCAAAAAAACAGACACAAGTAATTGTTAGGCTTTATTGTAGAGACAAAGACGGATGTAACTTCTTTAGTATATTGTTTTATAATGATAAATTATCATTATTATATTGAATAAGAATCTTAAGAATTGTAAAATTTTCTCATTTTAAATTTATCCATGGTGAAAAAATCAAAATTAGTTTCTAGTACACTACCAGTGGGAGGACTGTGTGGATAACAGCTCTTTTAAAAAGGAATTAAAAAGCTTCTTTGAGACATCTTGAGAGCTAAAAGTCTGTTGCAATATTTTGAATTGGTAAAGAGTATGATGGTTTTAGTATATTTATGAATTTTTTATGTGCGATAATGGGGGGATTTGTTTTGTGATTTGTTGAGGTTTTATCGGATATAAAGAGTGCTGTGGGGGGGGGGTATTAACCAGAGAGAAGCGTTGATAGCGGTTTATATTTTTATGAAACTTTCTTGATATTGAGCATCTTCGGTAAAAAGATGCTCTTGTCTCTCTTACTTTGTGGGATTGATCCCAATAAAAAAATTAATAATCTTATGTAAAAAATATTACATCTAGTTAAGATGCTATTTTTTTAATATAAAAATTAAGTGATACAATAGCGATAGCAGCAATTTATAGATTATATCATTTTATTTAATACGCTATAAGATTAACCATAGTTTCTTTATTTTTTTATTTTATGATATAGAGAAATCTATGATTTGTGAATAAAGAGATATTCTTTTGTTACATGATTTTATCTTGAAATTGTCTTACTCTTTCCTTTTTCAAGCCGTTCTTTTGCTTTCTTTTTTTGTATAATACGTTTGCAAATTACTTGCGGCTAGAATTTGAGAATGTTTGAGTGAAGAGAAAGAAAATGCAATTTTTGAAAATCTTGTTAAATACAGCGTGTGCTGTATTTTTTGTATTTGACATAAGTTGGACTCATAGTGTCTTAAATGTTGCGGAATCAGGAGAAGCCTCAGTGATTGTTGCTCCTAAGATTCCTGATCGCCCTTATGAGTTTCTTATTCAGAAACTTGCGAATAAATATAATGTTCCCGTTAATTTAGCACATGCTGTTGTAAAAGTTGAAAGTAATTATAAGGCAGGTATAAAGGGGGCTGCTGGCGAAATAGGTTTAATGCAAATTAAACCCTCTACGGCACGAGGGTTGGGCTTTAGTGGTTCTGTACAGGATTTGTACGATCCTGCGACCAATCTTGAATATGGTATGCGTTATTTGGCACGGGCGTATAAACTCAGTGGTGGAAGTACGTGTGGTACAATCCTTAAATATAACGCAGGTCATGCTGCAAAAAAAATGAATTCCATTTCGGCGAAATATTGCGCAAAAGTGAAAACTTATCTGGCTTCATTAAAATAAAAACATCTGTTGAGAGAGGTTTGTCATAAAATATTTTAAGATGCTATTTTCATTGAGCAGAAAATGTTTTATAAATTAATGCGTCAGTCGGCTGGGCAGCCGCGCTTGTCTGATGCTGAAATATGGCAGGTGAGGAAAGTCCGGGCTCCATGGAAAGACGGTGCCGGGTAACACCCGGCGGGGGTGACCCTAGGGAAAGTGCCACAGAAAGTAAACCGCCTATTTTTATAGGTAAGGGTGAAAGGGTGGAGTAAGAGCCCACCGCGCATTCAGTAATGAATGTGGCAAGGTAAACCCCACCGGGAGCAAGACCAAATAGAAATGACGTGCAAAATTTAATTTGCAGCCGATTTCCGGGCGAGTCATTCGGGTAGGTTGCACGAGGCGGATGGTAACATCCGTCCCAGATGAATGGTTGCCATGTAAAGTGTAAGCTTTACTCTACAGAACCCGGCTTATAGGCCGACTGATATTTCATGATGATACGCGATATTTTATAAGATCGATTATATATGATCTTTTATGGAGTCTATGTGTTTGAAATGGACACTTGAGCAAAGTGTTTTAAAAAATTATAACATTTCTTTAAGTATAATGCGTTAGGATCTGTTTTGGGATAACTTTAGTTTTTTCGTTCATTGTGATTAATATGAAAGTTGAAGGCTAGGTTATTCTAAGATCAGTTGCCATGAGAGAGCTGTTGATTTGAGACAGCATAACTTCAAGACGGATTATTTTGATAAATCAGGATCAAAGAGCTGAACGCCATATTCCAGTGTTGTTGCAGCCAGTTTTGACTGGGCTTATGCCATTGGTTGGAGCAAAAGTAATTGATGGCACCTTTGGTGCTGGTGGTTACACGCGCGCTTTGTTAAAGGCAGGGGCACAGGTGATCGCTCTTGATCGTGATCCTCATGCTATCAGTGCAGGACAATCGCTTGTTGAAGAATTTTTTCCACGTCTTCGTTTGGTCCATATGGCATTTTCACAGCTCGATCGTGTCGTTGAAGAGAAGGTGGATGCAGTTATTTTGGATATTGGTGTCTCTTCAATGCAGCTGGATGAAGCAGAAAGAGGTTTTTCTTTTCAAAAAGATGGTCCATTGGACATGCGAATGGCTCAGACTGGTTTTACAGCCAGCGATGTTGTCAATCATTTAAAAGCAAGGGATTTGGCACGTATTTTTAAGATATTAGGAGAAGAGCGTTATGCGGGGCGAATTGCACGGATGATTGAAAAGCGTCGTGTTGTACAGCCTTTTTTGCGTACAGGTGATTTGGCGTATGCTATCGAAGCGTTGATAGGACGTAAACCGGGAGATCGTATTCATCCAGCAACACGTGTATTTCAGGCTCTTCGTATCTATGTTAATGATGAAATTGGTGAATTGGCATGTGGTTTATTTGCTGCTGAACGCGTTTTAAAAGCTGGAGGCCGTTTGGGGGTTGTCAGTTTTCATTCTCTTGAAGATCGTATGGTCAAAAGATTTTTTTCGGCTCGTTCTGGAGAGTGTATGAGATCACGCTATCTGCCTGAAATGAAGGCTGCTCCAGCAACATTTTTTCCTTTGTTTAAAGGTGGGATCACGGCAACTAAAGAGGAGTTACAGAAAAATCCTCGTTCACGTTCTGCGAGGTTGCGTATTGGTGTACGGACTGAAGCAGAGGCTCTTGCAGCAGATATGAAATTATTTGGTTTAGCAGAGATTGCCAGTTTTGAAGGCAGCAAAAAATGACAGTTTTTCGTACATTTGATATGATTTTAGTGTTGATTATGATTTGTATGGCAGGACTTACTTATAAGGTAAAATATGATGTTCAAAAACGAATGAACGAAGTTCTTCATCTTGAGCATGAAATTGCTGCAGCAAAAAATACGGTAAGTTTGCTTCATGCTGAGTGGGCTGTGATGATAAGGCCTTCACGCATGCAAAAACTTGCGAAACGTTATCAGAAAGAACTTGGGTTAGAGGTTATACAGCCGCGTCAAATCGTGGAGTTTAAAGACATTCCGGTACAGGTACATGATCAAATTGAAGAAGTGATTAAACAAAATATCTTGGAAGATAATCAGGATATTTTGACAAATAATCGAGCTTCTCAGATCAATAGTGTTGTCCAAAAAGGCGCGCAGTAATGAAATCGACTTTTTTATTCTCACAGAAGAAAAAGCGCTTAAAGAATTCGTTGAATAATCATAATGTTTCTGTTCGTCGTCCCTATTCTAGTCGTCCACGTTTGCTTTTTTCGTTGTTCTGCTTTTTAATTTTATATGGAATCATGGGGGCTTGCCTTATTTCTTATGGGTTGGAAGGTGGACAGATTGAAGAAGCAAAGGGGCCAGGAGTTCTTCAATTGATGGCACGGCCTGATATCGTTGATCGTAATGGTCGTTTATTGGCAACAGATATTAAAACTTATTCACTTTTTGCTGAGCCACGACGTATTATTGATGTGGATGAAACAATTGAATTGCTCTCAACAGTTTTGCCTGATCTTAATTGGCAGGAAACCTATAAGCGCTTAAAAAGAAAATCTGGTTTTTCTTGGATACAGCGTGGGTTAACACCAATGCAGAAGACGCAAATTATGGCTCTTGGTATACCAGGAATTGGTTTTCGGACTGAAATTCGTCGTTTTTATCCTGATGGACCTGTAACTTCCCATATTCTCGGTATGGTGAATGTTGATAATCAGGGTATTGCAGGTATGGAAAAATACATTGATGATGCGGGGCTGAGTGCTTTGCGTGCCGCTGGTCTTGCCATGGAAGAATCATTAAAACAAGTTCAGCTTTCGATTGATGTGCGTGTTCAGTCAATTGTTCATGATGAACTTATTCAGGCTATGAAGCGTTATAAGGCAATTGCTGCAGGAGCTGTTATTTTAAATATACATACGGGGGAAGTTTTGGCTTTGGCATCACTACCAGACTTTGATCCTGGAAATCCTGTTGAAGCTTTAAAAAGTGATCGTCTCAATCGGATGACGGCAGGAGCTTTTGAAATGGGATCGATCATTAAAAGTTTTACGACCGCTATGGCTCTTGATTCCGATATTTTTCATTTAAACAGTATTATTGATGCTTCAAAGCCAATAAAAGCAAGTAGTGGCTATACTATTCATGATTTTCATGGAAAAAATCGACCCTTAACGTTATGGGAGGTTTTTATTTATTCTTCTAATATTGGTTCTGCTAAAGAGGCGTTGGCGATAGGGATTGATAAACATCGTGGTTTTTTGCAAAAACTTGGATTACTGGATCGTCTCACAACAGAGTTGCCTGAAGTTGCCCACCCTATTGTGCCAAATCATTGGAAGGATATCCATTCTATGACGATTTCTTTTGGGCATGGTATGGCAACAACACCCTTGCAAACAGCTGTCGGGGCTGCTGCTTTAATGAATGGTGGTTGGTTAATTGCTCCGACATTTTTAAAACGGCCAAAAGAACAAACTTTGCACCATGCAAAACGGGTTTTGCAGGCTAAAACAAGTCAAAATATGCGTTACCTTTATAAATTAAATAGTGATATTGGTTCTGGACGTAATGCAAAAGTTGAAGGTTATCGTGTAGGTGGTAAGACAGGAACAGCTGAAAAAGTTGAAAATGGAAAATATTCTAAAACAAAAAATTTTAATAGTTTTCTTGCTGCTTTTCCTATTGAGGATCCTGCTTATGTTGTTTTAACAATTATTGATGAACCAAAGCCTGCTGAGGGACAGCGTTCAGCAACAGCGGGGATGAATGCTGGACCAATGCTTGCTAATATTGTTCGTCGCACAGCTAGTTTTCTTGGTGTAAAACCCGATTTTAAAAAAGAATATGAGCCTCTTTTAAGTAAAAAGAGCAATTCAAGTTTCGTTAAACAACGGTAAAATGAATATAAAGGTGCGTTATCATGTTGTTGGGAACAGTTTTTACAGAATGTGTTGAAGATGAAAGTCTTTCTCCAATAGAAATAACAGGAATCAGTGCGGATTCTCGACAAGTTTTGCCAGGCTATGTTTTTGTCGCTGTTCAAGGAAAAAAAAGTGATGGAAGACACTATATAGATGATGCGATAAAGCGTGGTGCACGAGCAATCGTTACAGATTGTCATGCTGTTCTTGAGGATTTATCTGTTCCCATTTTACGTGTTTCTAATGTTCGTCATAGTTTAGCGTTGGCAGCTGCACGTTTTTACGGTTCTCAGCCTGAAACGGTCGTTGCTGTGACTGGTACAAGTGGTAAAACATCTGTTGTCTCTTTTCTTCGGCAAATTTGGACTTATGTTGGATTTTGTGCTGCGAGTATAGGAACGGTTGGTGTCGTTTCTCCTAAACGGAATGTTTATGGATCTCTCACAACACCTGATCCGGTCGTCTTGCACCGTCTTCTTTATGAAATTTCTCATGAAGGTGTGACACATGCAGCTCTTGAAGCTTCTTCGCATGGGCTTGATCAAGGGCGACTTGATGGAGTCCGTTTAACGGCTGGTGCCTTCACCAATTTAGGGCGAGATCACATGGATTATCACACGGGGGTAGAGGATTATTTGCGGGCTAAAATGAGGTTATTTGATACACTTTTGCCTGTATCTGCTCCTGCTTTGATTTTTGCTGATGATGTCTATTCACAAAAGGTTATTGATGTTGTCACACAAGCGCGTCGCCGTGTTTTGACAATTGGTCGTAAGGGGCAATTTATCACGATTAATCGTGTCGAACATCAACGCTCAAAACAGTGTATTGAGTGTCGTGTGGAAAACAATATTTATACATTTGATTTGCCTTTAGCTGGAGATTTTCAGGTCGCCAATGCGCTTATGGCAGCGGGGTTAGCAATTGCAACGGGTGCTTCACCTCGTAAGGTTTTTTCTGCGCTTGAAACTTTGCAGGGGGCACCTGGGCGATTAGAGTTTGTGGGAAAGACAGAAAATAATGCGCTTGTTTATATTGATTATGCCCATAAACCAGAAGCTTTGGAGCAGGTTTTGCTTTCTGTTCGTCCCTTTACGCAAGGGCGCTTGATCGTTGTTTTTGGTTGTGGAGGAGATCGTGATCAAGGAAAAAGACCTTTGATGGGAAAAATTGCGGCGGATAAAGCGGACATTGTTATTGTAACGGATGATAATCCTCGCACAGAAATGCCAGAAAAAATACGCAAGGATATTTTACAGGCGGTGCCAACAGCAATAGAGATAGCAGATCGTGGTGAGGCTATTTCTTACGCGGTGGAGCTTTTGAAAGTTGGTGACACATTAATCATTGCTGGAAAAGGTCATGAGGATGGCCAAATTATAGGGCAGAAAACTTATCCTTTTTCAGATCGTCTGAAAGCGATAGAAGCTTTAGAGGACCGAAAGAAATGACAGCTTTATGGGATAAGCAAGCACTTGTTGCTGCAATTAATGGTGTTGTAATGGGAAGCATGCCAGAAACTTTTTCTGGGGTTTCCATTGATAGCCGTACTCTTGCGGAAGGGGATGTTTTTTTCTGCATTAAGGGGCATCATCTTGATGGTCATGATTTTGCTGCGCAAGCTTATGAACGAGGTGCAGGCGTTCTTATCGTTGCGGAACACCGTTTGAGGGATATGAAAAAGATATCGGCTCCACTCATTGTCGTTCCTGATGTTTTGCAAGCCTTAGAACAACTTGCACAAGCTGCACGCAAACGTTCAAGAGCTAAGATTATCGCGGTAACAGGATCAGTGGGAAAAACAACGACAAAAGAAGCTTTGAAACAAGCTCTTGCAACGGCTGGGAATGTTCATGCGAATCTCGCTTCTTTAAACAATTGCTGGGGGGTTCCACTCACTTTAGCGCGGATGCCTATGGAGAGTGATTATGGTATCTTTGAAATTGGTATGAATCATAGAGATGAAATTCGCCCTCTGGTCAAACTGGTTTGTCCGCATGTTGCTCTCATTACGCATATTTGTGCAGGACATATGGGTTTTTTCAAAGATCTTGAAGAAATAGCAAAGGCAAAAGCTGAAATTTTTGAAGGATTAGATGAAAAAGGAATTGCCATTTTAAATGCGGATAGTGATTTTTTTTCTTATCTCGTTCAAAAAGCAAAGAAATGCGGTGTAAAGAAGATCTTAAGCTTTGGTGAGACTAAAGATGCTGATTATCAAGCGCGAGGTATACGTCTTCTAACTGATAGTACTTCTATGATTGTGCGTATTGGGGGGCGGGATAGGGAGGTTCAAATTGGTGCTCCAGGACGCCATATTGTGCAAAATAGTTTAGGGGTTATTGCTGCTTGTGATGCTATGGGGGTTGAGTTAGAGCCTGTTTTTCTTTCTTTTCGCCATTTTTCTTCTCAAAAGGGGCGAGGTGTTCGTTATCAATTGTCTTTATCAAATGGGGGTGAATTTTATCTCATTGATGAAAGCTATAATGCAAATCCTGCTTCTATGCGTGCTGCACTTGAGCTTCTTGCTACAGGACCTGTAGGGAAAGAGGGGCGGCGAATTGCTATTTTAGGGGATATGCTAGAGTTAGGGGAGTATAGTGAAAAGCTTCATCGTGATTTAATAAAGCCAATACGTCTTTCTGGTGCTAATCCGGTTTTTCTATTTGGTGAGGCAATGAAATCTTTAGTCAGTGATTTGTCTGCTGGTGTTAAGGTTCATTATGCTGAAAATATTGAGAAAATTTTACCGCTTCTTTTAGCAGAAATTTCTTCTGGGGATCTGCTTATGGTTAAATCATCCAATAGCCTTTGTTCATCAAATATTGTGACTGCATTGCTTGATCGCTATAAAGCGGTTTCTTCATAGTTTTAAGAGGTTTTTTGTACAATGATGCTGTTTTTTTCTTCGTTTAGTGATTGGCTTCCAGGTGTGAATGTATTTCGTTATATTACTTTTCGCACGATAGCGGCTATGCTTACTTCGGGACTTATCGTCTTTTTGTTTGGACCTAGCATCATTGCTTCTCTTAAATTGCGGCAGGGTAAGGGACAACCGATTCGTGCTGATGGTCCTCAAACACATTTTAAAAAGGCTGGAACACCTACAATGGGTGGATTGATGATTTTAACCGGCATTGTGGTATCGGCATTTTTGTGGTGTAATTTATCGAATATTTACTTTTGGGTATCGCTATTGGTTATGCTTTCTTTTGGGGCAATTGGATTTTATGACGATTATCTTAAGGTCACAAAACAAACAGACAAAGGATTTTCTGGGAAAGCACGGTTAAGCTTAGAGTTTTGTGTTGCCGCAATTGCGGCTTTTGTTATTCTGAAAATTGGCTCATCTGGATTCGCTTTGCCTTTTTTAAAAGATTATCTTATCAATTTGGGCTGGTTTTTTATTCCTTTTTCTGCGTTTGTCATTGTCGCGACGGGTAATGCGGTTAATTTAACGGATGGACTCGATGGGCTTGCTATTGTTCCTGTGATGGTTGCAGCTTTATCTTTTGCTCTGATTGCTTATCTTTCTGGTAATATGAATTTTGCTGATTATCTCCAAATCCATTATGTATCGGGTACAGGTGAATTGGCTGTTTTATTGGGAGCTGTTGTTGGGGCAGGGCTTGGTTTTTTATGGTTTAATGCACCACCTGCAGCTATTTTTATGGGAGATACTGGTTCATTGGCTCTTGGAGGACTCTTAGGGACTGTTGCGGTTGCTACGAAACACGAAATTGTTTTGGTTCTTATTGGTGGGCTTTTTGTTGTGGAAGCTTTTTCGGTCGTTATTCAGGTTGGTTATTTCAAATTAACAAGAAAACGCGTGTTTCTTATGGCACCGATACATCACCATTTTGAGAAAAAAGGCTGGACTGAAAGCCAAGTCGTGATACGCTTTTGGATTATTTCGATTGTTCTCGCTCTCATAGGTCTTTCAACACTTAAATTGCGGTGAGAATGTGATTTCTGTTACGTGTTATAAAGGTCAAAAAGTTGCTCTGTTTGGATTGGGACAGTCTGGACTAGCAACGGCACAAGCATTGATGTGTGGTGGTGCAGAAGTGGTGGCGTGGGATGATAGTCCTTCAAGCGTGCAAATGGCTTTTCGGCACAATATTCCAACACGAGATCTCCGTTATGAAGATTGGTCAGAATTTGTTGCATTGATTGTAGCTCCTGGAGTTCCTTTAAGTTATCCTCAACCCCATTGGGTTATTGAAAAAGCACGAAAAAAAAATATAGAAATTATCGGTGATATTGAATTATTTGTTCGGGCGCGCCATCAATTTTTACAGCATTATGGTTTTTGTGACAAAGACGTTCCTTTCATTGCGATTACGGGGACGAATGGGAAGTCAACCACAACATCTTTACTTGCGCATTTGTTGGAAAAAATGGGCTATGATGTGCAGATGGGGGGAAATATTGGAAAGGCAATATTGACGCTTAAGCCCTTTGTTAAAAAACGTATCTATGTGATTGAATGTTCATCATTTCAAATTGATCTTACTCCCTCTCTTCAGCCGACCATTGGACTTTTATTAAATCTCACACCTGATCATATTGATCGACATGGAAGTTTTGCCTGTTATGTGCAAACCAAAAGGCATCTGATTGCTCAGGCTTCTCAGGCTTTTATTTCAGTTGATGATGCAGCTTGCCGAGTTTTATATCAACAGTTACTTCATGAGGGGAAGCAAATTGAGGCAATTTCCAAGGATCATTTTGTTGAAAATGGTTTTTATGCAGATGGGACCAAGCTCTTTTCTGTTCGTCAAGGACAGCGTCATATGCTTGCAGATCTTGCTCCTATGGCGGGGTTACGTGGGAGGCATAATGCGCAAAATGCCCTTATGGCATTAGCAACGTTGCAGGCTTTAAAAATAACCGATCCTTCTATGAACAAGCATTTAGCAAGTTATAAAGGGTTGGATCATCGTATGCAGCAGGTGCGTAAAATGGGGGCGGTTTTGTTTATCAATGACAGCAAGGCGACTAATGCAGATGCAACAGCTCCTGCGCTTTCCACCTTTAATGATATTTTTTGGATTGTTGGGGGGCAGGCAAAAAAGGGAGGAATAGAGTCTCTTAGAGAATTTTTTCCTAAAATTCGTAAAGCCTATTTGATTGGGAGCGCGGCGGAAGAATTTGCTCGCACTATTGGATCTGCTTTTCCCTTTTCTATGAGCTTAACTTTGGAAAATGCGGTGCGTGAAGCAGCTGTTGACGCAACGGGTTGTAAGGCAAAAGAGGTGACGGTTCTTTTGTCACCTGCTTGTGCAAGTTATGATCAATTTAAAAATTATGAAATGCGAGGCGAAGCATTTGTCTCTTTTGTGATGCAGTTACAATAAAAAAAGCATCAGTTATAAAAAATATTTTTGCGTTAAGACTCCAGAATCTTTTTTTGTGTAATTTAGTTTTTAAAGTGTTTGTTAAACAGGCTGGGAAACCATATCACTTTGAGACAATTTATAAAATGGATAAGGTGTGTATATCATGGTGACGCGTGCAGATAGAGATCCAATTGCTAATTGGTGGTGGACGATTGATCGCTCTATCTTTGCAGCTTGTTTAATTTTAATGGGAATTGGCATTATGCTGTCTTTTGCTGCCAGCCCCATTATTACAAAAAAAATCGGAATTGCTGATAGTTTTTATTTTGTTCGGTGGCATATCATTTTCAGCATTTTAGCATTTTTTACGATGGTTACCATTTCTTTTTTTTCGCTTTCTAATATTCGTCGTTTATGTGCTCTTTTGCTCATTGTAACGCTTGCTCTTATGGTTGCAACCTTATTTTTTGGTCCAGAATTAAAGGGAGCACGGCGATGGATTCAGCTATTTGGTTTTTCTGTACAGGCTTCAGAGTTTATGAAGCCAGCTTTTGTGGTTATGTCCGCTTGGCTTTTTTCGGAACAGATACGCAAGAGGGGAATTCTAGGTTATACGTTAGCGATTGTACTTTATGGCATTTGTTGTGTGCTTCTGGTTTTGCAGCCTGATATTGGACAAACAGTTTTAATAAGTGCGACATGGGGGGGGCTGTTTTTTATTGCTGGTGTACCTCTTACTATTATTTTTCTCTTTCTCATTTTAGGCGTTGTAGGAATTATTTTAGCTTATCTTTTTCTGCATCATGTGCGCGAGCGTATCAATGGTTTTTTGACAGGTGAAGGAGATACTTTTCAAGTGGATGTAGGACGTGAGGCTATTTTGAATGGTGGTTGGTTTGGGCAAGGTCCTGGGGAGGGAACAGTAAAACGTATCATTCCTGATAGCCATACAGATTTTGTATTTTCCGTTGCTGCTGAAGAATATGGTATTATTCTTTGTTTATTAATTATGATGCTGTTTGGCTTTATCGTTATGCGTTCATTATATATAGCCATGAATACACGTGATTCCTTTATACGTCTTGGTATTACTGGCATAGCAATGATGATTGGCTTTCAATCAGCTATTAATATGGCCGTTAATCTTCACTTAATTCCTCCAAAAGGCATGACATTGCCTTTTATTTCTTACGGTGGTTCTTCGATGGTGGCGATTGCGTTTTCAATGGGCATTTTGCTTAGTTTAACACGTCGTTGGCCAGAAGCACGCCTTTCAGCTTTTTCTTCCTCTTCTGTATTGGATACCCCTTATGAGTGATAAAAAAGTTATTGTTTTGGTGGCTGGTGGTACAGGTGGACATCTTTTTCCTGCTGAAGCCCTTTCTGTTGAATTAAGGAAGCGTGGATATGATGTTCATTTAATAACAGATGAAAGAGCACGACCTTTTGTTCGGTGCTTTGATGAAGAGCATATTCATATCGTTTCATCGGCAACGTTTATACGACGTCATCCTTTTGCTCTGATAAAGACGTTTTGGTCTTTGCTAAGGGGAATGGGGCAATCGTTGGCGTTGCTTTATAAATTACGTCCTGTTCTTGTTGGAGGATTTGGGGGGTATCCGAGCTTTCCTCCTCTTTTTATTGCGGCTTTAACGAGGCGTGTGACATTTATTCATGAACAAAATGCTGTTATGGGGCGTGCCAATCGGGTGTTGGCAATTTTTGTGCGTGCAATCGCTGGTGGTTTGTTGTCGCCAAATGGCGCTTATGCTCATAAAATACTTTTGACGGGGAATCCTGTCCGTGAGGCTGTGTTGAAGGCGGCCAAAATTCCTTATCATTCTTCAGAGGGGGAAAAGCCATTTAATTTTTTGATTTTTGGAGGTAGCCAAGGGGCTTCTGCTTTTTCACATATTGTTCCAGAAGCTATTGCTTTATTCGATGATAAGAACCGTAAACGTTTACGAATTGTACAGCAAGTTCGCGGTGAAGCAGGAGGGTTGATCAAAATCTACCGTGATATGGGCGTACAAGCAGAGGTTGCTCCTTTTTTTGATGATATGGCTGAACGTATGGCACATGCTCATTTTATTTTGTCGCGCGCTGGGGCTTCGTCCGTTTGTGAGATAGCGGTGATTGGTAGACCTGCTTTGCTTGTTCCCTATCCCCATGCTTTAGATCATGATCAGGCTGCCAATGCAGCTCTGCTTGCTCGTGTAGGTGGTGCGCAAATTGTATCAGAAAAAGATTTGAATGCACAAAAGCTTTTTTCTCTTTTAATGCACGCTTGTTGTGCACCCCATTTATTGGAAAAACAAGCGCTTGCTGCAAAAAAAGTTGGGCAACCTCATGCAACCCGTTGCCTTGCTGATATGGCTGAATTCTTAATTGCAGGGCGATTGTTGTCAGATATAAAAGAGGAGCTTTTTAATGAAAATGCCACTTGATATAGGCGTTATCCATTTTATCGGAATCGGGGGGATCGGTATGAGTGGAATTGCGGAGGTTTTTTATAATCTTGGCTATAAAATTCAAGGGTCAGATCAAGTTGAAAGTGCAAATGTTGAACGTTTGCGGAAAAAGGGAATTAACGTTCATATAGGTCATTGTGCTGAAAACTTAGGGAATGCAGAGGTTGTTGTTTTTTCTACTGCCGTTAAAAAAACAAATCCTGAGTATATTGCTGCAAAGGAAAGACATTTACCGCTTGTTAGACGTGCAGAAATGCTGGCGGAGCTGATGCGGTTTCGGCGTGCAATTGCGGTGGGTGGTACACATGGTAAAACAACAACCACATCAATGGTTGCAGCCCTTCTTGATGCTGGTCATTTTGATCCAGTGGTGATTAATGGCGGTATTATTAATGCTTATGGTACGAATTCTCGTACAGGAGATGGCGATTGGATGATTGTTGAAGCTGATGAAAGTGATGGTACATTTTTAAAGCTGCCTGCTGATATTGCTGTTATTACTAATATTGACGCTGAGCATTTGGATCATTATGGAAGTTTTGATGCTGTGCGTGAGGCTTTTCGGCAATTCGTAGAAAATGTTCCTTTTTATGGTTTTGCTGTTTTGTGCCTTGATCATCCAGAGGTTCAGTCATTGGCGGGCCGTATTGATGATCGTTGGGTGATCACTTATGGTGCAAATCCACAAGCAGATGTTCGTTTTTTTAATCTTTCGATGGATGGTCAAAAAACGCATTTTGATGTTCTTGTTCGCTCACGCAAAACAGGAAGAAAGATTGAGTTGAAAAATATGCTTTTGCCTATGGCAGGGCAGCATAATGTTGCCAATGCAACGGCGGCAATTGCTATTGCGCATGAACTTGGCATTTCAAATGAAGCTATAAAAAGGGGCTTAGCAGAATTTGGCGGAGTAAAACGGCGTTTTACGCGAACAGGAAGTTGGCGTGGCATTGAAATATTTGATGATTATGGACATCATCCTGTCGAAATAAAGGCTGTTTTGCGTGCTGCACGTGAGAGTGCAAAAGGGCGTGTTATTGCGATTGCACAACCCCATCGGTATTCACGGTTGTATCATTTATTTGATGATTTTGCTGCTTGTTTTAATGATGCAGATACAGTGTTGATTACGCCCGTTTATGCGGCTGGTGAAGAGCCTATTGTAGGATTTGGTTCTCAAGAATTGGTAGAGCATATTAAAATGGCGGGTCATCGTGATGTGCGCTTGATACATGGTTTGGAAGATGTTGTGTCTCTTGTCTCAAAATTTGCTCAGGCAGAGGATTATGTTGTTTTTCTTGGTGCTGGCAATATCACACAATGGGCTTGTGCGTTGCCTCATCAGTTAGCGGTATTGGATGGTCATGATAAATTTTCAGCACATTGATGGTGAGGCGCTATTGGCGCAATTGCAACCATTGTTGGGTGGCGTGAGAGGAAAACTTACACCTAATGTTGAGATGCGTAAGGTAACGTGGTTTCGCACGGGCGGATTGGCAGAGCTTTTTTATCAGCCTGTTGATGAAGAAGATTTGGCTCTCTTTCTTCAAAATTTGCCTGAATTTGTTCCTGTAACAATTGTCGGTATCGGTTCTAATCTTCTGGTGCGGGATGGGGGGGTTCCTGGTGTTGTGATTCGTCTTTCGCCAAAAAGTTTTGGGCAAGTGAAGCAGGTTTCTCCAAAAGGCTTTTTAGTTGGTGCTGGTGCGGCGGATAAACATTTAGCTGCTGCCGCTTTAGAAGCTGAGATTGCAGGTTTTCATTTTTATCATGGTATTCCTGGAGGTCTTGGAGGAGCTCTCAAAATGAACGCTGGTGCGAATGGTGTTGAAACCGCAGCGCGTGTTGTCGAGGTCTATGCTCTGGATCGTAAAGGGCAACGTCATATCTTGAGTGTGAAAGATATGCATTATTCCTATCGCCATTGTGATGTTCCTAAAGATTTTATTTTTACGGCTGCTTTATTGGAAGGAAAACTCGGCAATAAAGATGATATTCGTGCTGCTATGGATGAAGTTGCCCTCCACAGAGAAACAGTGCAACCTATTCGTGAAAAAACAGGGGGGTCAACTTTCAAAAATCCTGGGAATGGATCTGCGTGGCGCGTGATTGATGAAGCAGGGTGTCGTGGTTTACGGATTGGTGGCGCTCAAATGAGTGAAATGCACTGTAATTTTATGATTAATACAGGGCAAGCAACAGGATATGATCTTGAAGCATTGGGAGAAACAGTGCGTGCACGTGTTTTTGCAAATTCAGCCCACCTTTTACAATGGGAAATAGAGCGTATTGGTCAATTTGAGCGTGGTCGAAGTGTTTCTCCTTTTGATCCATTTCATTGATTTATTGTTCACTAAAAAAGTGAAAATAAAAAATTGAGTCATTTCAAAGAGATAATAAAAAATTTCTATTAAGAATCAATAAATTAACAAAGAATCTCTTGCATCAGGCTTTTGAGTCTGATTCATTATGCAAAATGCTAGGTTATTGATTCGCAAGGATAAACTTTGTTTTTCCTGTATATGGTGCTGATGTATTCTATATAGACTACATATAGTATGCGAAAGAGGGTGATTTATTATGAAAGATAAACATATAGCTGTGTTAATGGGAGGTTTTTCTTCTGAGCGGTCTGTAAGTTTATCTTCAGGGGCGGCTTGTGCTGATGTTCTAGAGGTACAGGGGTATCGCGTGAGCCGCGTGGATGTTGATGCTCGTATTGCTTCTGTTCTTGAACAGTTGCAGCCCGATATTGCCTTCAATGCATTGCATGGTCCATTTGGTGAAGATGGCCGGATTCAGGGGATTCTTGAATATTTAAAAATTCCTTATACTCATTCTGGCGTGATGGCATCTGCTTTGGCAATGGATAAGGGACGTGCAAAAATTATCGTTGCAAATGTTGGGGTTTGTGTTGCTCCTTCTCGTATCATGAGCCGCTTTGCTTTGGGCCGAACGCATCCCATGGAGCCTCCTTATGTAATTAAACCTGTGTGTGAAGGATCAAGTTTTGGTGTTGTCATTGTCCAAGGAAATGAAGCTGTACCGCCGCATAATATTGGGGGAGCTGAGTGGGGATATGCCGATGAGGTGATGATTGAAAAATATATTCCTGGTCGTGAATTGACTTGTGCTGTTTTGGGGAATGAAGTGCTGGATGTGTGTGAAATTCTTCCCGATAAACACTTTCCATTCTACGATTATGACTCAAAATATAAAACGGGTGGTTCTCTTCACATTTGTCCTGCACAACTTTCACTAAATATTTACCAAAGTGTGCAAAGAATGTCTTTAGCAGCCCATCAGGCGATAGGGTGTCGAGGTGTTAGCCGTTCTGATTTTCGTTTTGATGAAAAAACGGGAGAGTTGGTTTGGCTTGAAATTAATACGCAACCCGGTATGACATCGACGTCTCTTCTTCCTGATATTGCAAAAGCGAGCGGCCGTACTTACGGCGATATTGTTCAATGGATGGTGGAGGACGCATCATGTATGCGTTGAATGTTAGTAAAACAAATGTTCCGATGGAGGTGCTTTCAGTGCCGGCTTTGCCACGTCTTTATCGTCGTTTTCTTCGGTTTATGTTTGAGTTTGTTTTTGTTAATATTCATATTCCACGCCATTTTGGCTCTTTTGCTGTTGTATGGTTTTTCTTTGTTACGGCTTTTTATGGACTTTCATCAAGTGGTCAGATGGCTGTGATCGTAAACACGATCATATTGGATAGTAGTTTTGTGGTCACTCATGTTGATATAAGCGGTAATAAGCGCTTGGCAAAGCAGGATATTTTTAAAATTTTAAAACTTGATGTTGCGCCTTCTATATTCACTTTTGATGTTGAAAGAGCGCGTTCTCTTTTGGAAAAACAGGCTTGGGTGCAATCGGCTAATGTTCAGAAAATTTATCCTAATAAAATGCGCATTTCCATCGTGGAGCGTGAACCCTATGCCATTTGGCAACATGATGGCATAATGGATATTGTTGATAATACAGGTCGTGTCATTGTGCCTTTTAAAGGGGAAATTGTTCGGGATTTACCTCTTGTGGTTGGGCAGGGGGCACAAAATGCTGCTAAAGTGTTTATTCAAGCGCTGTCAGTCTATCCGGAAGTATATGATCGTATTCGTGCTTTTGTGCGGGTAGGTGATCGACGTTGGGATCTTGTTTTGAATAATGGAATGCGCGTTATGTTGCCTGAAAATGGTGCTCTTGAAAGGCTTTCTTCTCTTTTTTCGTCCGGTACAATGCAAGATCTTTTATCTCGCGATATTCTCAGTATTGATTTACGTCTTGCTGATCGAATTACTGTTTCTTTATCAGATGAAACGTTGGAGCGTTATCATGCTACTGTAGCAGAAGAAGAACGTATTTTAAAAGCGCGAAAGGCAGGAAGCCTATGATGCTACTCAGATCACATCATTTGAAGGGGCGTAAAACACGTTTTTTAACGGTACTTGATGTCGGTTCAAGTAAGATTGTTTGTCTTATTGCTTGTTTGCGTCCTTTGAAGCATGCACACTATTTACATGGTCGTACACATTCTACGGAAATTCTAGGCTTTGGAGTGCAGCGTTCACGTGGTATTAAATCCGGTGTTGTCATGGATATGTTTGCAGCAGAACAATCAATAAGATTGGCTGTTGATGCGGCAGAAAAAATGGCGGGTTTGGTGGTGGATTCAGTGATTGTGAATTTTTCCTCAAGTCGATTACAAAGTGCTTTGATTAATGGAAAGGTCCATTTGAATGGTCGTGAAGTCACCAAGCGTGATATGCGTATGGCCTTTTCAGATGTTTCGCGTAAAGCCTTTGATGCTGAACGTCATGTTATGCACTCAGTTCCAGTTTCTTATGTATTGGATGGAGATAAAGGAATTTTTGATCCTATTGGCATGGCAGGGGAAACATTTGGTGTCGACGTGCATGTGGTAACAGCAGAAACAGCCTCTTTGCGTAATTTAGAAACTTGTATTAATCGTGCACATTTGAGTGTTGAAGCAATGGTTGCTACTCCCTTTGCAAGTGGTCTTGCTGTCTTGATGAATGATGAGGCGCATTTAGGGGCTGCATGTATTGATTTTGGTGGTGGAACAACAACATTTTCAGTGTTTTTTGAAGGAAAATTTATTCATGCGGATGCTCTTGCTGTTGGGGGGCATCATGTCACTCTTGATGTTGCGCGCGGATTTTCTATGTCTTTAACAGAGGCGGAACGTTTAAAAGTTGTTTATGGTTCAGCACTTTTAACAAGTGCTGATGAGCGGCAAATGATTAATGTAGCAGAAATTGGGAGTGAACAGCGTGAAACTCAATATCCTCGCGCGGTTCTTGGGCGTATCATTCGTGCGCGTGTTGAAGAAATTTTAGAAATGGTCCGTGATTGTTTAAATCGTTCTGGTTTTGGTCACATCATTGGTAAACGTGTTATTTTGACGGGGGGAGCAAGCCAGTTAACAGGATTGCCAGAAATGGCACGTACTATATTAGGAAGAAATGTTCGTATCGGGCGGCCTTTAGGTATTTCGAGGCTTCCTTCTCTTGCAAAAGGGGCGGCGTTTACATCTGCTGTTGGGTTGTTAATTTATCCGCAATTGGTGGGTTTTGAAGAAAAAACAATGCAGGCGGCAGGAAATCATTTATCGATGGGCACGCGTGGGTATTTTCAGCGTGTTGGTGAGTGGTTGCGTGAGAGTTTTTAGTTAAGTCTAGTTGGATAAATTTCATCGCTTTGGCTTGCGGTGTCTTATGAGAAGGAAAAGAAAATGACGATTAATCTGCATCGGCCAGATATCGCGGAATTGAAGCCACGCATTACCGTTTTTGGTGTTGGAGGTGGTGGCGGGAATGCCGTGAATAATATGATAAATGCTGGTCTTCAGGGAGTTGACTTTGTTGTTGCAAATACGGATGCACAGGCTTTGGCTATGTCAAAGGCTGAACGTGTTATCCAACTTGGGGCAGCTGTGACAGAAGGTTTGGGTGCTGGGGCTTTGCCGGAAGTTGGACAAGCGGCAGCAGAGGAATGTATTGATGAAATTATTGATCATCTTGCAGACTCTCATATGGTTTTCATTACTGCTGGTATGGGGGGAGGAACTGGAACAGGAGCTGCTCCCGTTGTTGCTCGCGCAGCGCGTGAAAAAGGTATTTTGACTGTTGGTGTTGTGACAAAGCCGTTTCAGTTTGAAGGCGCACGTCGTATGAAAACGGCAGAGGCTGGTATTGAAGAATTACAAAAGTCTGTCGATACATTGATTGTTATACCCAATCAAAATCTTTTCCGTATTGCAAATGATAAGACAACGTTTGCTGATGCTTTTGCTATGGCTGACCAAGTGCTTTATTCTGGTGTTGCTTCCATTACGGATTTGATGATTAAAGAGGGTTTAATTAACCTTGATTTTGCTGATGTTCGTTCTGTTATGCACGAAATGGGGCGAGCCATGATGGGAACGGGTGAGGCATCTGGTGATGGGCGTGCTTTGGCTGCGGCTGAAGCTGCTATTGCAAACCCACTGTTGGATGATACCTCTATGCGTGGGGCGCGTGGTTTATTGATTTCTATTACGGGTGGTCGTGATATGACTCTCTTTGAGGTTGATGAAGCTGCTAATCGTATTCGTGAAGAAGTGGATGCTGATGCGAATGTGATCTTTGGCGCTATTGATGATGAGTCATTGGAAGGTGTTATTCGTGTTTCTGTGGTTGCCACCGGTATTGATCGTGAAGTTAGTGATGTTGTTCAGTCCTCTCATCCTCAGATTCAAAGACCTGCTTCTTCAATACGCAAGAGCGATCCTGGAACGTCACACAGTTCTTTTCATGTTCAGTCATCGCCTCTGCGTTCTGAGTCAATGGTAGAAGTGATCGAATCACTTGAAATAGAGAAGGGTAAATCAACCGGAGAACAGTTCCGTCCCAAAAGTCAAATTTTTGCACAACCTGCAGAAGCAATGACGACACGAAGTGCCACGAATGCTGTTGCGTATGGTTCAAATGCTGTTCAGGAACAGAGATCCAATGTGCCTCGTATGCAAGTAAGCCGTGGTTCTCAACAGGCGATGACAGCTCCTGTGAGTATGGAGGCAACAGCACATGTTCTTGATGAGATGACAGGGGTTGTGAAGCAAAAAGAAAAGCCAGTGCAACCAAAACAAATGCAACAAATGCAAGCGCGCGCTCCAATGCGTATGCCTGAGTTAAAGGATTTTCCTCCTGTTGCTCATGGACAAAGTCAAAGAACATTTGTGACTGATCAAGGTCCTCGTAATCTTTGGCAGCGTTTGAAACAGAGCTTGACACATCGTGAAGAAACTGAGCCAGAAGCGAGGCTGGAGCCTGCTGTTAGATCATCTCAGCAGAAAGAGTCTCATGTTTACAATAAAAATTCTCAGGCGCTTTCTCAAGATGCTTCTGTGTATGTTCCACGTCGTTCTGGTGAGCTGCACCCTCAGGTACCACAAGATCAACGTACTTTTATAAGTGAAGAAGATCAGTTGGAAATACCAGCATTTTTACGTCGTCAGGCAAATTAATTGATGAAAAGTGAGATAAAGTAAGAAAATTTATTATTTCTTTAATGATCAGTCAAAAATTATACAGTAAAATATATTGCTGTTTTTTGGATAAAATACTTTGTTTTAAAAAAAACCGCTTATTATAAGCGGTTTTTTTTTATTATTTACTATGAATATTCTTTATAATTTTATAAATTTTGTTAAAAGATGTACAAGCAATTTAATAAAATGATTATGATGAATTTAGTACCAAAATATCAGTCTACTCTTAAAAAAGCAGTAACATTTAAGGGGATTGGCGTTCACAGTGGCTGTTTGTCAGTGGTAAAGGTTTGTCCAGCGGATGTTGGGTGTGGTATTGTTTTTAAGCGTTGTGGATTAGACGGAACAGAGAAAATATTTCAAGCTCATGCATCGCAAACAGGAGAAACTGAATTATCAACAGTACTTGGAGATGGAGATGTAAGGGTTGAAACAATTGAACATTTGATGGCAGCAATTGCTGCTTATAATTTGGATAATCTTGTTATTGAAGTGTCACATAATGAGATTCCTATTTTGGATGGTTCAGCGTGGCTATATTGCCAAGCTTTTGAAGATGTTGGTATTGTACAGCAAAATGCGTTGCGTTCTTATTTCATTATAAAAAAGCCGGTGCGAGTTGAAGGATCTCATGGTGTTGCAGAGCTTTTGCCATTCGATGGACGTCGTTTTGATATAACGATCTCTTTTCCTTCTTCTGCTATTGGTAAGCAACATTTCAGTTTTGATCTTACCACACGAGGGTTTAGGGATGATTTGTCACGTGCGCGCACTTTTGGTTTTATCAAAGACGTGGAAGAATTAAGGCTTTCTGGAAAGGCGAGAGGTGCTTCTTTGGAAAATTCTCTTGTTATCGACCTTAATGATAAAATTTTAAATCCCGATGGTCCTTATTGGGAGAATGAATGTGTTCGGCACAAGATGCTTGATGCGATTGGTGATACTGCTTTGCTGGGAGCACCTTTTATTGGATTATTTCGTTCTTATTGTAGTGGGCATAGAATTAATGCGCAATTGGTGAAAGCTGTTTTGGCAGACGAATCATATTACCAAAAAAGCTTTTTAGGGAAAGAGTAAAAGAAAATTGACAAGATTTTTTTATCGTTTATTTGATTTTTAAGGGGATGATTGACCTAAACTGCTAAATTGGTTATGTGGATTTTAAAGTGATATGGTATAAAAACTTTAATAAATTGTTTTTGCTACAAGGTGATATTCTCTGGAGGCCGGAAAAACTATGAAAAAATCTCATGTGTGCATTGGAAATATGACATATAGAAAATCTAACATTGTACGCAAGATATTGGGGGTGGTACTTTTAGGAAGCACCTGTATGTTAGCGGGATGTCTCTTTAAAGAGAAAAAAACCCTTGATCCATCTGCTTATGTTTTGAAAATAGAGCCACCAGATGTTCTCTATAATCAGGCGCTTGCTAGCCTTGAAAGTGGGCGGCTTGGGGATGCATCGAAGAAGTTTTTGAAGATTGAAAAACAGTACGCTTATACAGACTGGGGGCGTAAATCTTTGGTCATGGGTGCTTTTACTAATTATCGACTCGGAAAGTATGATGATTCAATTAGTATGGCTCAACGCTATATTACTCTTTATCCAGGGTCGACTGACTCGGCTTATGCGTATTATATTATTGGTCTTTCTTCTTTCCGTCGGATTCCTGATGTTACACGTGATCAACGTGATACGAAACGTGCTATTGCTGCTATGCAGCTTCTTATAGAGCGTTATCCTAATTCTGAGTATGTCAAGGATGCTAAGGATAAAATCCGTTTTGGTCGCGAACAGCTGGCTGGTAAAGAAATGCAGATTGGCCGTTATTATGAAGAGGGGCGGCGTTACCTTGCGGCAAGTAGACGGTTTCGTACCGTGGTTGAAGAGTATTCTGATACAAATCAAATTGAAGAAGCGCTTTTCCGCTTGACTGAGGTTAATCTTGCTCTCGGCTTAACGGCGGAAGCACAGACGGCAGCAGCTATTTTAGGACGTAATTATCCCAAAAGTGAGTGGTATAAATTTTCTTATAATCTCTTGCAGAAGAATAAAATATCGCCACGTGAGCATAAATCTTCTTGGATCTCAAATGCTTTAGGTGGTGATAAGAAGAGGGTACGTTGATTCTCTATGTTGGTACAGCTTTCGATTCATAATATTGTTTTGATCGAAACGCTTGATATTCATTTTACGGCGGGGTTGACGGTTTTAACTGGAGAAACAGGTGCGGGGAAGTCTATTCTCCTTGATGCTTTATCACTTGCTCTAGGGGGGCGGGGTGATGCTTCGCTTGTGCGTCATGGTGCTGACCGCGGGCAGGTCACAGCTGTTTTTGATGTGTCTGTTTCACATCCTGCACGTCAACTTATTCGTGAGAATGGTCTTGATGATGAGGGTGATATTATTTTACGGCGTGTGCAATCAAGTGATGGACGTAGCCGTGTTTTTATCAATGATCAGGTGTCTAGTGTTGCATTGATGCGGAGTGTTGGCCGTTTGCTGGTTGAAATCCATGGACAACATGATGATCGTGCGCTTGTTGATGTTGTTACACATCGCCAATTATTAGATGCCTTTGGTGGTCTTGAAGATGAAGTGGAAAATTTGCGTCAGTGTTATCACTCATGGCGTGAATTTGAGGAGCGTTTGCAACGGCAGCGTCTTAAAGTAGAGAGTGCCGTACGTGAGGTTGATTATCTTCGTGCGTGTGTAGAAGAGCTTGAAAAGCTTGATTTTAAAGTTGGTGAAGAGGAAGCTCTTTCTCTTCGTCGTGCTGATATGCTTAAATTAGAAAAAATAGCGACAGATATTAAAGAAGCGGATGATCTTTTAACGGGTCAAAAATCACCAATCCCAGTACTTTCTAATTTGGTGAGGCGTTTGGAGCGGAAAATTCCTGAGGCGCAAGAACTTATTGTACCAGTGGTGAAATCTATTGATGAGGCATTGCATGCACTTGCAACAGCACAAGAAGGTATTGAGACGGCAATACGAGCATTAGATTTTGAACCTGATGAATTGGAACGGATAGAAGAGCGTCTTTTTTCTCTTCGGGGTTTTGCTCGTAAATATCAAGTTTCTGCGGATGAATTGATTCAGTTACGCGATAAAATGGACGCAGAACTCGCTGATTTTGAAGAGGCTCAGACTATATTGACACGTTTTGAAGATGAGGCAAGACAAGCACAAAAAAATTATGATATGTTAGCGCAAGCGTTGTCAATAAAACGTCAAGAGGTTGCAAAGCACTTGTCTGAAAGCGTGATGGCTGAGCTACCGGCATTGAAATTAGAGAGGGCTGAATTTATTGTTGAAATGCAAAGTGATATGGAAAAGCGGAGTGCAGAGGGATGTGATCGTGTTGAATATTGGGTACGAACAAATCCTGGCACACGGGCCGGTCCCATGCTTAGTGTGGCTTCTGGCGGTGAATTATCTCGTTTTTTGCTGGCATTAAAAGTTGTTTTATCTGATCGAGGATCAGCACCGACGCTGATTTTTGATGAAATTGATACAGGCGTTGGGGGGGCTGTTGCAGCGGCTATTGGGCAACGGTTGCAACGCTTATCAGAACATGTCCAAGTTTTCGCTATTACGCATGCTCCACAGGTTGCATCGAAAGCGCATGGTCATTTTCTTATTTCAAAAATTGAGAGTCAGGATAAAGGACGCTTTGTTACTGCGATTCATAAAATGGAAGAGCATGAGCGTGCAGAAGAAATTGCCCGTATGTTGGCTGGAGAACAGATTACTGAAGAAGCGCGTGCAGCGGCTCAAAAGCTTCTAGCATAAAGGTAATTAGTCAGCGATAAAAATACTGGAAAGCTTGAATTTATTGAGATTCACTTGATGAGGATGCGTGTGGAAATCCTTGTGGCAGTGCTTGTAATTTGGAATAGATTTTATGAACAAAGATGCAGATAAAAATCTCACAGCTGTTGAAGCAGAACGTGAATTAGAGTGGTTGGCAAAAGAAATTGCACGTCATGATGTGCTTTATAATCGTGATGATCAGCCTGAAATTTCTGATGCAGAATATGATGCTTTGCGTCGCCGTAATGCAGAAATTGAAGCTCTTTTTCCAGAGCTTATACGTATTGATTCTCCTTCACATAAAATTGGGGCACCAATTTCTGAAAAGTTTGAAAAATCTGTTCATGCACAGCCTATGCTTTCACTTGATAATGCGTTTAGCTCTGAAGATGTTAGTGAATTTGTTGAGCGTATTCGTCGTTTTTTACGGCTTCCAGAAACACAAGTGTTAGAAATAACAGCGGAGCCAAAAATTGATGGTTTATCTTTGTCTTTACGCTACGAAAAGGGGCGGCTTGTGCGTGCGGCAACGCGTGGGGATGGAACTGTCGGTGAAAATGTGACGGCAAATGCCCGAACAATTGCTGATATTCCACAAGTTTTACAAAGTGATTTTCCTGATATCATTGAGGTTCGCGGTGAAGTTTATATGGGGCGGGAAGATTTCCAAGCACTGAATATCAGCCAACAAGAGAAGGGAAAGTTAACTTTTGCCAATCCTCGAAATGCGGCGGCTGGTTCACTCCGTCAGCTTGATTCACGGATAACCGCTAGCAGAAAACTTCAATTTTTTGCTTATGCTTGTGGTGAGGTGAGTGAAATATTGGCAGAAAGTCAAATGGAGATGATGAAAAAGCTAAAAGAATATGGCTTTGTTATCAATCCATTAACAAAAGTCTTTAAGACAGTAAAAGAAATTATTTCGTATTATCACGATATCGAAGAATGCCGTCATTCTTTAAGCTATGATATTGATGGCATTGTTTATAAGGTTAATGATTTGATGCTCCAAAAGCGTTTGGGGTTTGTTTCTCGTTCGCCGCGTTGGGCTATCGCCCATAAATTTCCAGCAGAAAAAGCGATAGCGCTTTTGGAAGATATTGACATTCAAGTTGGTCGCACGGGAGCTTTGACACCTGTTGCACGTCTTACGCCTATTACTGTTGGTGGAGTGGTGGTGACCAATGCTAGTTTGCATAATGAGGATTATATTAAGGGAATTGGTCATAAAGGAGAGCCCATTCGTGAAGGACGTGATATCCGTGTAGGCGATAGCGTGATTGTACAACGTGCTGGTGATGTGATCCCTCAAGTTATTGATGTTATCATTGAAAAACGCCCGAAAGATGCTGCTGTTTTTATTTTTCCTCATTTGTGCCCAGCTTGTGGGAGTCATGCTGTTCGTGAAGTGGGAGAAGCCGTGCGTCGCTGTACAGGGGGGCTTATTTGTCCGGCACAAGCGATTGAACGTATTCGTCATTTTGTTTCACGCAATGCTTTTGATATTGAGGGCTTGGGTAAAAAACAAGTGGAGTTCTTTTTCCATGTTCAAGATGAAGCGCTTTGTATTCATACACCAGCCGATATTTTTACGTTACAACGGCGCCAAGAAAAATCTTTGATACGTTTGGAAAATATGGAAGGTTTTGGTACTGTTTCAGTGCGGAAATTGTATGATGCCATTAATGCGCGCCGAGAAATTCCTTTGAGCCGTTTTTTGTTTGCATTGGGGATTCGTCATGTTGGCGAAGTGAATGCACGCCGCCTTGCACGTGCTTATAAAAATTATACAGCTTTTGAGACCGCGGCTATGGAAGCACTTATGCCATGTGATAAGAAAAATGAAGAAGGAAATGAGGCTTGGATGGAGCTTACCAATATTGAAGGAATTGGACCACAGGTAGGGAGCGCAATTGTTGATTTTTATCAAGAAGCGCATAACCGTGAGATTTTATCTGTTTTGCTTGAAGAAGTAACACCTCTTGATGAAGAGCCTATCATAGCAGATTCTTCACCAATAGCGGAGAAGATCATTGTTTTTACAGGAACTTTGTCGCATATGTCACGCGATGAAGCAAAAGCATTGGCAGAGCGATTAGGGGCTAAAACATCTGGTTCACTTTCTAAAAAAACAGATCTTCTTGTTGCAGGACCTGGAGCGGGCTCCAAATTGGCTAAAGCTGAAGAATTAGGTGTTGAGGTTATCGATGAAGAGGTTTGGCTACAGCTGATTGAGAAACATAATGTTTAAAGGGTGTTTTCCAGAAGATCGTATACTGTTGATATGATTATCTTTCTTACATTTTTGGGGGGATGAAATCAAAAAGGGGATAATAGGAGCTGTTTTTTGCAAAAATAGAGCGCCATATACTTTGATATTTATTAAGTTATTAAAATAATTAACGTTGAACTTAAATATTAAACTTAAACTATTATGATGAAGAATATGCAAGGTTATTATTAGTAAAAGATATAAATTATTACTGTGAAGAAAGGTAAATTTTTGAACAAATATGTAGAATTTAATCCAAAATGCCGTAATAGAAATGTAACGCGGAAGATTACAAAATATAATAAAACATTCCGCTATAAATGAATAAGGGATATAAATGCGAGTTGTTTATTATGTTGAATTTATAAAAGATTACTGGTACCTATACTTATCAGGCATTATTAGATGGTACACTTGTCCAATTTCATTACAAAATTTCGGATATTCGCTAATGCGTCTAGCAGCATAATTTTTTTCCTGACTTCCTTCATCTCTCTCAAATTTCTCAGCATAGGAAATTTCGTTTATTAGAGCTAGTATTTGGATTGAGAATATTTCAGAATTAAATACCATTCGTGCGTATCTAAACATTGGATCTGTCGAGTTCATGACCAAATTTTTTGCCCAAATGAAATCGTTTTCTTTCCAATTATATTGAGAACGTAGCTTATGTATGTAGGTAGGTAGGGATAATGCTGGAAATTTTTTATTGTACTCTCCCTGTAATAAGTCCACAAGGCATGCACACCAAACAACTTTCGCATGGATAAGATTTATATTTTCAGGAATTAGTACTACCATCCCAGGGCTTAGAACATGATATACACCATAACTCTTATTATCCAGATATTTTTTTGCAATTTCTAGGCGCTCTTCGTATATATTATCAGGATATTGTGTCTTTACGTACTCTTCGTATAATTTATCGTACTGATTTGGAGTAATGACTTGATTTTCAGAAAATAAAGCAATAGGAACTCGCTTAAATTTAGTAATTTCCTTCAATACAGAAGGCCCAATATAGTATCCAAATAATAATATTACGGAACAAAATAAAATTATACGCATTAGGATAGTCACTTTATTTCTAAAATACTGGATAAGGAAAGGATATAGATTACTAAGATCTGTGCTTAAGATTTTGTTAACTAACAAGCTATAAGACACACGTTTTATTGTGTATTTTTCAGAGCATTTGTAAAACTCTGTAGAGAGTTTGAATCTTCTTTATTTACGTGACTGTTTTTGTGTTATCTAGTTTTTCATATCCTCTGTTATTGTTGTTAATTTTTAGCTGAATAACACATTCAGGTCAAAACACATGCCTCCATATATGTTGTTTTTATACTGTGTAGTTGGAAACTATCTATATTGTGGGTAACGTTTTTTCAACAGTAAGTAATAGTCTAGAAAATAATATTGTACTGTTAACTATGCAAATAAATAAAAAACTTTAACGCTGATGTTATCAGCATGCTCCTTCTTTTAATTCTAAATACTTAATTTTATTTCATAGCAGATTCTATTTTATTGTAGCAATATGTATTATAATGAATTACAACTATTGAAAATGATTCAAGAATTAAAATAATATAAATTATCATTGTGAAGCAAACAAAAAGGTAAAATTTATTCGAATAAATATGCAGAATTTTTGAATCCAAACAGCGTAATAAGCTGGTTATAATAGGTGTTTTAGAAATACGATGCGAAGGATTACAAAATATAACGAGAGTTTCCATATAAAGAAACTAGGGATATGGTAGTGTCTAGATGGTAATACCCAAAATAAGCATTACCACGTGCAGGCGTATCTCACTCTGCTTCACCTAGGTCAGTGTTTGCCATATCAGAAAAAACGTGAAGTATCTTGTAGAAATATTTTTTGTATTTCCTGACGCAAGTACATATTTTTCTCTAAAAAAAGACGGTGCTGTTTTTGTAGAAAGGGTAAAAGTTATAGGTTGCTTGATTTAAAGGGGCATTGTTGCTTCTTTTGCCCATTTTTTATCTTCTTCATTTAAGTAAGGTGCATTCATCTGATAAACGCGCGCATGGTAATCATTGAGCCATTGCCGTTCTTCTTGTGTCAAAAGCTCTGGAAGGATTAACCGTCGATCAATGGGGCAATGTGTGAGTGTTTCGAACGAGAGCATTTCTATATCTCCACCATCAATTTTTTGTGCTGGCTTTACTATCATCAAATTTTCAAGACGGATACCAAAAGCACCTTCGCGATAATATCCTGGTTCGTTTGAAAGAATCATACCGGAGATGAGTTCTTGGCATCCTTTGCGGGAAATATTTTGTGGTCCTTCATGAACAGAAAGATAAGACCCAACACCATGACCGGTGCCATGGGCATAATCAAAACCAGCTTTCCACAATGCAATGCGTGCTAGAATATCAATGTCTTGTCCACGGGTTCTTTTGGGAAAGCAAGCAGTTGAAAGAGTAATCATGCCCTTGAGAACAAGAGTGAAACAGCGTTTTTCTTCTTCTCCAATATTCCCAATTGCTACTGTACGTGTGACATCTGTCGTTCCATCACGATATTGGCCACCTGAATCAACAAGATAAAGTTCACCAGCATTGAGTTGTTTATTTGTTTGTGTTGTTACACGATAATGAATAATGGCGCCATTTTCTCCTGCTGCTGAAATTGTATCAAAAGAAAGATCTTTAAGTTTTTCTCCCATTTCTTTTGCTGTATTTATGCGAAATTCTTCTAATTTTTGAGCAGCAGAAATTTCACTTATTGACCCTGGTATTTGTTTATCTAACCAAGAAAAAAAACGGGTTAGGGCAACACCATCGCGTAGATGCGCTTTGCGTGCGCCATTGAGTTCTGTGTCATTTTTAATGGCACGTGGTAGAGCAGCAGGATCGGTAAGTGTGATAAAAGAGCTATTTTTTTCTTCAATAACAGTTCGTAATTTTTCGCATGTTAGCTGTGGATCTAAGGCAAACACGGTCCCTTTTTGAACATACTCTTTGATCTTGGGAATAAGCTGTTCTGGTTCATATAATTTTGCATAACGTTCCAGATATTGTTTCTGTTCTACACCAAGTTTTTTGCTGTCAATGAATAAGGCTGGTGTTTCGTTAAGTGGAATGAGAGCAAAACAAAGGGAAAAAGGCGTGTTGGAAACATCATTGCCCCGTATATTGAATGTCCATGCAATGGAAGAGGGGTCTGTAAAAATAAAAGCATTTGCATGAGTTTGCTGTATATCTTTGTAAATCAAAGCGAGTTTTTCATCTGTATCGCACCCAGCATATTTGAGAGGGTGAATTGATAAGGCAGATTGTGGTAACTTTGGTTGATTATGCCAGAGCAAATCAATGGGATTATGTTGAACTTCTACAAGTTTTCCACCTGCTTTCGTTTCTAATGCGTTTCTCAATGCATCGGTGGCAGCAATCGTGTGGAGCCATGGATCAAAGCCAATAGAAAGTTTTTGACCATTTTTTTCAAGCCATTGTGAGGGAGGACAAGTTATGAGATCTTCATAATTAAAAATATCAGGATCAGTTTGTTGGCGAACTTGGAGCTTATATCGCCCATCTGTAAATATGATGGCTTTGTTTTTTAAAATCAGTGCAATCCCAGCTGATCCAGTAAAGCCGGTTAACCAGCTAAGGCGTTGAGCATGAGGGGGGACATATTCTCCTTGATGCTCATCGCACCGCGGAACAAGAAAACCATCGAGTCCAAGGTGATCGAGTTCTTTACGAAGGCAAGAAATGCGTTCTGCTGCATAAGCAGGATTTGTTGTCGCCTCAAAAGATTGATACATAACGACGTCCTTTTCTTTTATTTTATTTCAGATGTATCGTAACCCATCCTTGCCGGTGGTATGTTTCGATATGCTTCATTCCTTGTTTTATATAAGTCTCCAAAACATGGGCATGTTGTTCTTCAAGAATTCCAGAGAGTATAAGTGATCCCCCTTTTTGAAGTGCCTTTACCACTTCTTGCGCAAGTTCAATAAGCGGATTAGCAAGGATATTGGCAACGATGAGATCAAAAGGGGTTCGTGATGCAATTGCATCATGGGCAAAATCTGTTGCTGTAATAGCTGTAATATATTCCTTGACACCATTGAATTCGATATTGTGTTGTGCAACTTGAACAGCAATTGGGTCAATATCGGATGCAAGCACAGTAATTGGTTTGAGCATTGCTATGCCAATGGCTAGTACACCGCTCCCAGTACCAAGATCAAGGGCATTTTTGGGATTTTCGTGTTTCATGACTTTGGCAATCATTTCTAAACAACCGGCTGTTGTTCCATGATGTCCGGTGCCAAAAGCTTGATTAGCTTCAATTTCAATAGGGAGAACATTTGCTGGAATGGCGTTTCGGTTGTGACTTCCATGAAGGAAAAAAGGACCGGCTTGCACAGGTTTTAGTCCTTCTAGGCTTTTTTGTACCCAATCAATGTTGGGTAAAACTTCCATATTAATTTTATCAAAATCTATAGAAAGGATTTGAGCAAAACGTTTCAATGCGTTCTCTTGATTGTCTTGATCGACATATAGAGAAAGCTCATATACAGCATTTTGTTCATCTATCTCTGTGAGAGCAAGAGGATACCCTTCTTCGTCAAAGGCTGTTTCTATAAGGGTATAGAACCGTTCTGCTTCATTTTTAGAAGCAGTATAATAGAGGCGAATTTGTTGCGACATGCTGTTCTTTCTTTTGATCGGTTTTTTTAGTTTAAGATGAGTTTTTTTAACCGTTCAATGGCGATTTCATCTTTTAATTCGCTATCGCTTTCTTTCGTGTCATAACGGATAACGCCAGCTAATTTTCCACCTTTTTTGAGTAAAAAAATTGCTGCTGTATGGTTATATGTATAGTTTCCATCTGTTTCAGGGACTTTTTCAGCAACGATGTTGAAAGAATTGACCATTTTATGAACTTTTTCAGGATCTCCGCTGATGCCAACAATTTTATTGTTAAAATTACTGAGATAATCATGGAGTACTTTTGGTGTGTCACGTTCAGGATCAACAGTCACAAACCATATACCTAATTTATCAGCTTCAGGCCCAAGGGCTGTAAGCCATCGATCAAGATTCATCAGTGTGGTAGGGCAGCTTTCAGGACACATAGTGAAGCCGAAAAAAATTATTGAAGGTTTGCTTCGAACATCAGCCTCAGTAATATTTTTTCCATTAGAATCAGTGAGAGTAAAGTTATCACCTAAAGGCTTATTTGTCAGCGTATCATAAATAAAAACACCTGCAAGAAATATGATTGTCAGCCCCAAGATGCGTATTACATTTTTCATAGTTTGACTCTCTTAAATAGATCGAGAAATTGTAACATCGGCAGGTTTGTTTTGCAATGTGTGTTTCATGGTTGATTTTATTGGCTTGATTGGTATGTCTTTCCATATCTATGATGAAACATTGGTGAAAGATGCATGAATATTGAGAACGATCTTCGGTTTCATGAAAGTGAGCCTCGTATCCATACGACGGCACGGCTGCATGGTTGTAAATTAGGGCGCTATGTGGAAGTTAATGAGCGGGTGATTTTACGGGATGTAACCGTTGGAGATTTTTCTTATTTAGAACGTAATAGTGAGGCTATTTATAGCGATATTGGGCGTTTTTGTTCTATTGCATCTCATGTACGGATGAATGCGTTGGAGCATCCTATGGAGCGCGTTTCAACGCATAAAATAACCTATCGTCCAAACGAATATTTTCGTTATATGGCATTAGATAGTGGTTTTCGTGAAAGGCGTTGTGCAAAACGTGTTATTATTGGGCATGATGTGTGGATTGGATATGGTGCGGTTATTATGCCTGGGGTGACAATTGGTCATGGCGCTATCATTGGCGCGAACGCTGTTATAACGAAAGATGTTTTGCCTTATACGATTGTCGTTGGGGTGCCTGCTAAACGGTTGCGGATGCGTTTTCCCAATAATGTGATAGAATGCCTTTTAGATATGGCTTGGTGGGATTGGCCGCTTGATAAAATTCACAACGCATTGCCTGATATGCAAAATTTGCCTATTGAAGCCTTTGTTCGTAAATGGAAATGACATTCAGAATAAAATAAAGTGGTTTCTTGAAAAAACTGATCGTGGTTTACTTGTAATTAAGCTTTGTTTACAAAATTGTCTAGTACACGCTTTTCTCCGGCTTTTTCGAACATTATTGTCAATTTATGATCGTCTATTGCTGTAATATGACCATAACCAAATTTTATGTGAAAAATCCGATCATTGACAGAAAAATCTGATGGTGCATGAGAGATTGATTGAGAGATAACTTTCCCTTCAATATTCTTGTTTTTTTGTGCACGCTTTTGTCTTGCTGTTGCATAGTCAGTATAAAAGGAATCGTGATGTTGAAAGGAAGATTTTCCATAACCACCATAGGATGTTTCCATTTCTACAACTTCTATATGTTCTGCTGGTAATTCATCTAGAAAACGGGAGGGAAGAGCAGGTTGCCAAAGTCCATGAATTCTTCGATTAGATACAAACCATATATGCAAATGTTTTTTTGCTCTTGTTAGACCTACGTAAGCAAGGCGCCGTTCTTCTTCTAATCCTGAACGTCCACCTTCATCTAATGAGCGTTGGTGGGGAAAGAGTCCTTCTTCCCAACCTGGAAGAAAAACTGTTTCAAATTCAAGTCCTTTGGCTGAATGAAGTGTCATGATGTTGACTGCATCCATATTTTCATTATTTTCCGTTTCCATAACGAGTGCAACATGTTCCAAAAAACTTTGAAGATTTTCAAATTGTTCCATGGAACGAATCATTTCTTTAAGATTTTCTAGTCTTGTAGGAGCCTCTGGTGAGCGATCTTCTAACCACATGGTTGTATAACCAGAATCATCAAGGACGATCTCGGCAAGTTCTCTATGAGGAGTGTCTTGAAGCATATTTTGCCAGCGGCGGAAGCTTTCAATGAGGCTTCGTAACGCACTGCGCGCCTTAGGCTTTAATTCATCTGTTTCAATGATGTCAGCGGCAGCAGAAAAGAGAGGAACAGCACGTGCACGTGCACTCTCATAAAGAATGCGCAGGGTTGCATCTCCTATGCCGCGTTTTGGTGTATTAATAACACGCTCAAAAGCTAAATCATCAGTAGGTTGGACAACAACGCGTAAATAAGCCATGGCATCACGTATTTCCATTCGCTCATAAAAACGAGGACCACCAATGACGCGATAATTAAGGCCAAGTGTTACAAAGCGATCTTCAAATTCACGCATTTGAAATGATGCGCGTACCAATATAGCCATATGATTTAATGCATGACCGGTTTGTTGTGCGCGTTCGATTTCTTCTCCGATTGCTCGTGCTTCTTCTGCCGAATCCCATGCTGAATGAATTTTTACCTTTTCTTCCTCACTCTTTATTTGAGCAGAAAAAAGGACTTTTCCCAGCCTTTCTTCATTATGAGCAATGAGATGGGAGGCGGTTTTGAGAATATGGGATGTTGAGCGATAATTGCGTTCTAGACGAATAATTTTAGCAGAAGGAAAATCTTTTTCAAAACGTAATATGTTTTCGACTTTTGCACCACGCCATCCATAAATGGATTGATCATCATCGCCAACACAACAAAGATTAACATGTTGACCTTGAGGATGTTGGGCCAAAAGGCGAAGCCAAAGATATTGTGCTGTATTTGTATCTTGATATTCATCGACAAGAATATAACGAAATTGAGAATGATATTCGCGAAGAATATCTGGATTATGTTGGAAGATAGAGATAGAATGAAGTAGAAGGTCACCAAAATCACAAGCATTAAGATCTTTTAATCGATTTTGATAATTGTGATAAAGTTCACGTCCCATGCCGTTACCAAAGGAATGAGCATCACTTTTTGAGATATGTTTTGGTGAAAGTCCTTGATTTTTCCAAGAATCAATCATCATGGCAAGGTTTCGTGCGGGCCAACGCTTATCGTCTAATCCTTCAGCTTGAATAAGCTGTTTTAAAAGTCGAAGAACATCATCGCTATCGAGAATTGTAAAGTTTCTTTTTAAATCAACAAGCTCTGCGTGACGGCGTAAAATTTTAGCGCCAGTGGAATGAAAGGTTCCAAGCCAAGGCATACCTTCAACAACTTCTCCAATAAGTTCACCAATACGTATTTTCATTTCACGTGCTGCTTTGTTGGTGAAAGTGACAGCAAGTATTTGCTGAGGAGAGGCAAGTCCAGAGCGTAAAATGTGAGAAATACGGGTTGTTAAAACGCGCGTTTTTCCTGTACCAGCACCTGCAAGAACTAAAAGAGGTCCCTCAGTATTCATAACAGCTTGTTGCTGTTCTGGATTGAGTTGTTCTAAATAATCTGTGTTATATGATTTTTGTTCTTTTAGAGTATGGGAGAAAAAACCAGAGCTCTTCTTATCATGGTCTGGAGGGGAATCTTCTTCAAAGAAAGGTATGTTGTGATCAGAAAAATTACTCATTATCTCTCTTTTGTAGTCTTTTTTTTATTGAAGTTCTAGATTAAAAAAACTTCTCTTAAAAAGTCACAACAGTTTCAGTTAAACAGACAGAAAGAGAACGTAAAAAAATAAGCACAAACATTAAAGGCGCTGGGTGAGAACGCTTTGAAGGGCATAAACGCGTAACGAAGCCGAAAGATTTACTTGTTGTGGTCTTTTGCTATCAATATCGGTGATAATAAAGGCTAAAGATTGTCCTTTTTGGCGGGCTATATCTTTTAGAATATCTAAAAATGGTGGTTCTAAAGAGACGCTTGTTGCGTGTCCATCAACGCGAACAGATATCTTTCGTGGAATGACTTTTGACCAATCGATAGAATTATTTTCGTGCATTTTTCCACCTTTATTCGTCGTTTCGTAAACGATTTTGATCAAGAAATTTTTGCGTTTTTAAAGATTTTTGTTGCTCAAAATTTTTTTCAGTTTTTGTTCGTCCAAAACGATAACGATTTTGCTCAGCACGAAGAGATTTTTCTGTACGTTTTTTTTGTTTTCGAAATTGGCGAAGATTAATCAATTCAGTCATGAGAAAAATTATTTTTTCCGAAAGGAATCTAAAGATACAACATCAGCACTTTGACTTTGTTTTGCATCGTTATTTGAAGGTTCTTTGTTTGTACTGAGATTTTGTTCTTTTGTAAGCGTATTTTCTATTTTTTGTTTGTTTGATAAGGTAATGGGCGTAGTTGAGGTATTTTCTGAATTTTCACTTTCTCCAGAGGTCAGATTTGAGGGCAGATCAAATGCTGCTTCAAATGCTGCTACAGGATCATAAAAGACCTGAATGGAAGTAAAAGGAATCACGAGCTTTTCGGTTATTTCCCTGAAAGAGAGGGTTACTTCGAAAGCTGTTTCTGAAACACTGAGATCTCTAAATTGATGTTGTAAGACGATTGTCATTTGCTCGGGATAGCGATTTTTTAGCCGAGGAGAAATTTTAACGCCTGGGGCATTTGTCAAAAAAGTTATAAAAAAATGATGATTTCCCGGAAGACCTGCTTTGGCAACTTCCGATAAAACTTTACGGATAACTCCACGAAGCGCATCCTGAACGAGAATATCGTAACGGATTTGATCTTTAACCATCGAAGTTTATTCCTTTTATTTCACGTAGCAGAATGGGGCGTATTGATATTGTGTGACAGAATATATTTTAAATTAGCAGATTTTTTCTACGATGCACCTCAATAAATCGAATAAATACGAAACTCTATGGTAAATAATGTCTGATAATGTCTGAAAGATCAATCAACAACATTTAAAAAAGTGAAGGCTTCTGTTGCCAGGTGCCTCCGAACCCCGCTTAAACCTGCGACGGTTTAAGGCTCAAATTGAAACATTCACACCACCTTAAGCGGCGAGACGTGCTTCCGCATAGTTGTCATTTGCAACTACTCATTTAGCCCGATAACGGTGGTACAATGCCGAGTAAAAGAGCGATCTTTACACCCTTGTCGATCCTATTTCGCCCCCACCAAAATATAACTTTGGTTTCTTATATTTTGGTGGAGGCGCCGGGTACCGCCCCCGGGTCCAATAGGTTTATTTCACCGTCCATTTATTACCATAGCTGGTAAACCAGCCCTCTAAATATAGATGAAGAACAGTCTTAGGAAAAGGGGGGGTTGTTAATATTTTTAATCCTCTAATTATTTATGGAGCTATATGATGCGGCTGTAAAGTATAGTCCGCTCATTTTTGGAGAGGAGATGATGCAAAATGACAAATAATTTAGCAGATATTAAACTATATGATTCAAATCCCGATGAAGCAGCAGTAGAACGACTTAGCCGTCGTTTAGCTTTGGTGATGAAAAAGCAGGATGCAGCGCTTGTTGCTACATCGGATCCAAAAGAGTTAGAACGTGTTGAAAAATGGGTTCAAGATGTTTTAGAAGCCGATGAGAAGAGTGCTAAAATGGCTGTTTCAAAAGTGGCTGAGATGATGTCTGGAGAGCGTAGAAAAAATCGACTGACTTTTTATTATCTAGTTGCTAAGCACCTTAATGCACTTCATAAAATTTAAACAATATTAAATTTGTGATAATGATAAAAAAGCCCAATTTCTTGGGCTTTTTCGTTGATAAAAAGGGTTAATGTTTTTCATCCTCTTGGAGGTAGCCTCCTTTACGCATACTCGGGACAAAGAGAAGAGCAATGAATGCCATGATCATCACGACGGTTATATAAAAATAAAAGAGTGATTCATGACCGTACTTTTTTAATCCAAGCGCAACGTATTCAGCAGAACCACCAAATAAGGCGTTGCCAATGGCATGAGAGATGCTAACGCCTAATGCGCGTATTGAAGAGGGAAACATTGCTGATTTGACGACACCAGAGATGGATGTATACATGCTCATAATGAAGAGCAAGCCAATAATGACGGAAAAGGCAACCCATATACTATGCGTATTACCGATTATCCAGAGTCCAGGAAATGTAAAGATGACAGAGAGTATACTCCAAATGATAAGTAAAGTTTTTGTTCCAATTTTATCGGCTATGATACCAGCTATGGGTTGGAATAGGATGAAAATAAATAGTACAGCTGTCATAATCGTTGTTGCGGTATGTTTATCAAAGCCGGTGGTTGTGATTAGATATTTTTGCATATAAGTCGTAAAGGTGTAAAATGTGAGTGATCCTCCTGATGCAAAGCATGCAATTACGACAACGGCTTTTGTATGCTTGGTGAGAAGTTCCTTAAGACTGCCAGAGTGTTTGTGAGAGCGGCTTTCTTTCGTGGTTGTTTCGTGGAGAGAACGACGCAGATAAATCGCAATCACTGCCCCGAAACCACCAATCACAAAAGGAATGCGCCATCCCCATGCTTTTAACTGATCTTCAGAGAGATAAGATGCTAGAATAAATATAATGAAGCTGGCAAGAAGTTGACCTGTAATAAGGGTGGCTGATTGGAAAGAAGCAAAAAGCCCACGATGTTTTTTGAGAGCAACTTCGCTCATATAAGTGGCTGCTGTACCATATTCACCACCCGCTGAAAGTCCTTGCATCATTCGAGCTAAAAGTAAAAGGATTGCTGATGTTATTCCTAAGGTTTCATAGGTGGGAAGTATGGCGATGAAAAAAGAGCCACCACACATCATAAAAATGGATATAAGCATCGAGCGTTTACGTCCATAACGATCGGCGACAAATCCTAAAAACCAAGCTCCAATAGGGCGCATAAGAAAGCCAATAAAAAACACACCCGCGGTTTTTAACAGTGGCGTAATCGTATCACCATCGGAGGGAAAGAATTGTGATGCAAAATAAATTGATGCAAATGAGTAAACGTAAAAATCATACCATTCTACGAGATTTCCTGATGCGCTTGCTATAATAGCAAAAACACGTTTTCTTGCATCCTGTGATGCTGAAGTTGTTTCATTTTTCATGAATTGTTCCCCTTTTGGATTTATATTTTATATTTTCTAAACATAATTGTTTATGATTTCCAGAAAAATTCAATTGTATTATAATAATTTCTTAGGGAAACTCTTTAAGATGATTTATTAGAGTTATGTTGTCATTCGTTTTAAGATTTTTACTTGTGTTATAGAATAAAAAGTTATCACGTTGCATTTAAAGGGAGAGAACATTGAAAAGTAGATCAAGATACCTTTAAACTTTATGAGAAGAATGCAATTATTGGCATACCGGAAGATTATAGAAGAGATGGTCTTTATGAGCAGAAAGCCCAAAAACTGAAGACATTTCATAAAGCTTAAATAATGTAAAAGGGGATTTTTGTGTCCTTGCTTATCTTGTTGTATCACCACACATCATTATTTAGGAGGGGGAGGTAAGGCTCAGATAAGGTTTTCCGTATGAGGTATTTTTCAGATATCATGATAAATATTTAGGGTAGGGCTTGCCTATAGAATCTTATCAAGTGAATTACATAAAGAGGGCAGTAACTATAGACAATTTAAGAGAAACTGAGTTGTTTGTAAGACGAATGCGGGGCAGAATTTTCGTTCTTTGTTAGGATGGAGAGGAGATGAAAAAAGCCCAATTTCTTGGGCTTTTTTTATCCAGAAAATAAGTTTAATGAAGTCTATCGTCTTTATCGAGATATCCTCCTTTATCTATATCGGGCATAAGAAGAATAGAGATGAGTGCAATGACCATCATACCAACTATGTAAAAAAAGAAAACAGATTCGTATCCCATATTTTTTAATCCAAGCGCTACATATTCGGCAGAACCGCCAAAGAGTGCATTGCCAATGGCAAAAGCAAATCCAACACCAATTGCTCGGATTGAAGCAGGGAACAATTCTGCTTTTATGATACCAGCGATGGACGTATAAAAACTCATAACACAGAGTATTCCAATAATGATTAAGAGTGCTGTCCATGGATTATGGGCATTACCGATCATTTTAAGTACAGGGATAGTGCAGATAATGGATAATAGCCCCCAACTAATGAGTGAAGCTCTTGCTCCAATTTTATCGGCTAGGGAACCAAAAAGGGGTTGGAGTAGCACAAAAATAAAGAGGGCGGCAGTCATTATCGTTGTTGCGGTTTGTTTATCAAAGCCGGTGGTTGTGATCAGATATTTTTGCATATAAGTAGTGTATGTATAAAATGTGAGTGATCCACCAGCTGTAAAGCCAACAACCAAAAAGAAAGCTTTTTTATGATTGCGAAAAAGTTCTCGAAGACTACCAGCATGTTTTTCAGAGCGGCTTTTGTGGGTTGTTGTTTCATGGAGCAAACTACGCAGATAAATTGCAACGATTGCTCCAAAGCCACCAATCACAAAAGGAATACGCCATCCCCACGCTTTTAACTGATCTTCAGTAAGGTAAAGGGCTAAAATAAATATTATAAAACTTGCGAGAAGTTGACCTGAGATCGTTGTTGCATATTGAAAAGAAGCAAAGAGCCCGCGACGATTTTTGGGTGCAACTTCGCTCATATAAGTTGCTGCTGTACCATATTCACCTCCAACGGAAAGTCCTTGAAACATACGGACAAAAAGGAGAAGGAATGCTGCTGCTATTCCCAAGGTTTTATAAGTGGGAAGTATGGCAATGAGAAAAGAGCCACCACACATCATAAAAACAGAAATAAGCATTGAGCGTTTACGTCCATAACGATCCGCAATGAATCCAAAGAGCCATGCTCCAATTGGACGCATAAGAAAGCCAATAAAAAAGATTCCTGCTGTTTTTAACAGTTGTGTAACGATATCTTCATCTTCAGGAAAAAATTGTGAGGCAAAATAAACCGATGCAAAGGAGTAAGCATAGAAGTCGTACCATTCTACCAGATTTCCTGATGCGCTGGACATGATAGCAAAAATACGTTTCCTTGTATCATGTGGGTCTAAAGTTGTTTGATTATTCATGAAGTATTCCCCTTTTAGATTTATAACTTTTCTTCTTTTTAAAGCTATTTACGATGTGCATTATAAAAACGCCATTGTACCATGATAATTTTTCAGGGAAACATAAAGATTTTTTCTAGAGCTATCAGTGCTGTTTTGGGCTTATGGTGTTGTTATATTGCGTAAATTATGCGCTTTTTACTATCCTTAAGGAAATATTATTTTTTGTTTGATTGTGAATTATTTGCATATGCAGAGTGCTTATGAAGATATGATACTCTTTAGTTTATATGCTTGATGTTGTTTCGTAAAATGATGTTATTGACTATTGCATGCGAGGTTGGTGTATCAGTTAAAATACTTTTTAGGAATGATCTTAAGTGTTAAGGGGGAGTACAATATTAAGAGTTCCTCAATAGTATAATGATAGCGGCTTGCACTTTTATTAAGTGTAAAGAGAGTGATGCCCATGTTTATACTTTACGGGGCTTTTACGTTATGTCATTCACGGGTGCCGTTGTGAAATGGAGTTGGGTGCATTGAGAAATGTTTCTCAAAAAAGTGTGCGAATTCATAATATAATGGTATTTTCTATTTTTCATGAAAGGATTTGTTTTGCATGAGGGGGTACCATTAAGAACGTATTAAACAAAATCATGAGTGTAATCTTTATTATTGATAAAATTTCTTGAAAGATAATCACTTTTCTTCGACGTTGAGTGGGAATGGGAATATTAAAATAAATCAAACGTTTTTTATCTTCCGTGAATTAAATTCAGCAAAAGAAGTATTTATTACATAATAATATGAAGCCATTTGTTTTTATAAGCGGCGTGTGTAGGAGGGAACATTGCTTCTTTAGAGTGTTTGAAGGGATAAAAAACTGTGAGCTTTAAACTTCTATTGGAAAGAATATAAAAAAGCCCAGAATACTGGGCTTTGCTTTTTTTGTTGAAACCCTTGTTTGTTAACATTAAAGGTTAATGAATATCGTCTCCTTGTAAATACCCTTTTTTGCGAGCATCTGGCATTAAGAGAACAGCAATGAATGCAATAATCATCATGCCGGTTATATAAAAATAGAAGACAGATTCATATCCAAGATCTTTTAATCCAAGCGCGACATATTCAGCAGAACCGCCAAACAGTGCGTTGGCAATAGCATAAGAGAGCCCAACTCCTATCGCTCGTACTGAAGCGGGAAACATTTCTGATTTTACAATGCCAGAGATAGATGTATAAAAGCTCATAATGCAGAGCATTCCAGTAATGACTGATAAAGCAATCCATGTACTATCAGTATTACCAATCATATTAAGTCCAGGAATGGTAAAGATAATAGATAAGACACTCCAAATAAGGAGAGAAGTTCTTGTTCCAATTTTATCTGCGAGAGAACCAAAGAGGGGTTGGAGTAACATGAAAACAAAGAGTGCAGCAGTCATTATAGTTGTGGCTGTATGTTTATCAAAGCCGGTGGTTGTGATCAGATATTTCTGCATGTAAGTCGTATAGGTGTAAAATGTGAGCGATCCTCCAGCGGTAAAGCCGATAACTAGAAAAAAAGCTTTTCGGTGGTTGCTCAGAAGTCCCCTAATACTACCAGCTTGTGCACTAGAACGACTTTCTTTGGTCGTTGTCTCATGGAGTGTGCGGCGTAGATAAATCGCAACAATTGCGCCGCATCCACCAATGGCAAATGGAATACGCCAGCCCCACGCTTTTAGCTGATCTTCGGTGAGATAAAGCGCTAAAATGAATATAACGAGACTGGCTAGAAGTTGACCACCAATCAGTGTGGTATATTGGAAAGAGCTAAAAAATCCACGGCGATTTTTGAGGGCGATTTCGCTCATATAAGTTGCTGTTGTACCATATTCACCACCGACAGAAAGCCCCTGAAGCATTCTGAGTAAAAGTAAAAGAATTCCTGCTGCCACTCCAATGGTTTCATAGGTAGGAAGTAGGGCGATTAAGAACGAACCACCACACATCATAAAAACAGAGATAAGCATTGAGCGTTTGCGTCCGTAACGATCGGCAATGAAGCCAAAAAGCCATCCGCCGATTGGGCGCATAAGAAAACCAATAGCAAAGACACCAGCCGCTTTTAAAAGTTGCGTAACGACATTGCCATCTGAGGGAAAGAATTGTGATGCAAAATAAATAGATGTAAAGGAATAAACATAAAAGTCATACCATTCTACTAGATTACCTGATGCACTGGACACGATAGCCCAGATACGTTTTCTTGTATCATGTGGTTTTAAAGCTTCTTGTTTTTCCATAGTCGATCCCTTTATTTGATGTTTATCCATCTTTGTTCATTTATGTCATTTTTTTAGAAGCTGTCTATAGTATTTTATCTTTTGCATCAAAAATTTAGTCAGATCATGATAATTTCTTGTGTAAGATGTTTTTGGAAAAAGATTTGAATTATGTTTGTACGGATTTTACAGTTTTTATTTTCTATAATGAGAAGAATCGGACATAATAGCCCTATGAAGTCATATCTTGCTCTTTTATCTCATGTTTTAAATCAGGGTATTGATCGGACAGATCGAACGGGTGTTGGCACGCGATCTATCTTTGGGTATCAGATGCGCTTTGATTTACAAGCAGGATTTCCGTTGTTGACAACAAAGAAGCTACACTTACGTTCAATTATTTATGAGCTTTTGTGGTTTCTTAAAGGCGATACAAATATCGCTTGGTTGAAAGAGCATGGTGTGTCGATTTGGGACGAATGGGCTGATGAAAAGGGAAATCTTGGTCCTGTTTATGGTTATCAGTGGCGTTCTTGGCCTGCTCCTGATGGACGCCATATTGATCAAATTAACAATCTTTTAACGATGATTAAGGAAACGCCAGATTCTCGTCGCTTGATTGTATCAGCTTGGAATCCTGCATTAATAGAGGAAATGGCGTTACCTCCGTGTCATTGTCTTTTTCAATTTTACATTGCGGAGGGTAAATTATCTTGTCAACTTTATCAGCGTTCGGCGGATATTTTCTTAGGTATTCCATTCAATATTGCATCCTACGCATTGCTAACGATGATGATTGCGCAAGTAAGCGGTCTTAAAGTAGGCGATTTTATTCATACTCTGGGAGATGCTCATCTTTATTCTAATCATTTTGAACAGGCAAAATATCAATTGTCTCGTATACCAAATGCTTTGCCATGTATGCGCATAAATCCAGCGGTAACAGATCTTTTTTCTTTTCAATTTGAGGATTTTGAGTTGCTTAATTATGAAGCACAACCTCATATTAAAGCGCCGGTAGCAATATGACGATTTCCATTTGTTTAATTGCTGCTGTTGCAGAAAATGGTGTTATCGGTCGTGAAGGTGCAATGCCGTGGCATTTATCGACGGATTTGCAACGCTTTAAAGCTTTGACGTTGCGTAAGCCCATTATTATGGGAAGAAAAACTTGGGATTCTATCGGGAGACCTTTATCAGGGCGTACAAATATCGTCATTACGCGTGATTGTACCTTTTGTGCTGAGGGGGCTGTTGTTGCTCACTCTTTATCGCAAGCTTGTTCTCTTGCAACAAGCGTTGCTTCTCAAAATGATGTAGAGGAAATTTTTATTATTGGTGGTGGTGCAATTTTTCAACAAGGGTTGCATATGGCTGATAAAATATTTCTTACAGAAGTTTTAGCTTCTATAGAAGGTGATAGTTTTTTTCCTGTTTTTGATAAAGAAAAGTGGACTATTGTGCAAACACAAGATATTCCAAAAGGGGATAAAGATAGTCATCCGACACGTTTTGTTGTTTATGAGCGGAAATAATTTTTTGTAATATGAAGTGGAAGGGGTTATCAGTTGTATTGTAATGAGGTAAGAGACACCCTATAAGATCAAGCAAATGGTTGGTGTTCGAGTAGTGGTAATCAGTTAAAGAGGTGATAATGCCCTGGACAAATCAAAATGGTGGTGGCCCGTGGAGTGGCGATAAAAACAGTGGTGACAAAAAAACACCAGCTAAGAATCTCTTTGGTTCTGGTGGCGGTAATGGTGGCGAAAATGGTCCTAATCTTAATGATATTTTGCGCAAAGGGCAGGATCAGTTTAAACAATTCGGGAGAAGCAGTTTTTCTGTTTTATTCCTTCTGCTTATTGTGTTTTTTTGGCTATACCAGTCAATTTATATTGTTCAGCAAAATGAACAAGCGGTAGAGTTGCGCTTTGGCATCCCTAAAGAAGGTATTATTGGTGATGGGTTGCATTTTCATTTTTGGCCAATTGAGACCTATATGAAAGTACCTTTAACGGAAAAAACAATTGCGATTGGTGGGAAGCCTGGTCAGGCGCAACAAAGTGATGGCTTAATGCTTTCAAGTGATCAGAATATCGTTAATGTTAACTTTTCCGTTTACTATCGGATTTCATACCCTAGTCAGTTTTTATTCAATGTGAATGATCAAGAGGGAACAGTCCGCCAAGTTGCTGAGAGTGCAATGCGTGAGGTCATTGGTTCGCGGCCGGTTGATGATGTTTTACGTGACAAGAAAGAGGAAGTTGCTAATGACGTCAGAAAGATTATTCAGTTGACTGTAGATAAATATCAACTTGGTGTTGAAATAAGTCGTGTGTCTATCAGTGAAGCTGCTCCTCCGACAAAGGTTGCTGCTGCGTTTAATTCTGTTCAGCAGGCGGAGCAGGAACGTGGAAGAATGATTGAAGAGGGGAATCGTGTGCGTTTTACGAAAATTGGTTTAGCAAATGGTGAAGCTTCACGCACACGGGAAATCGCAAAAGGTGAAAAGGCACAAATGGTTGAAGAGGCAACAGGGCGTGCTGAACGTTTTCAGGCGATAGCTCGTGAGGCTGCGATTTCACCAGAAGCTGCTCGCTATCGTCTCTATATGGAGACGATGGGGCGGATTCTTTCTTCACCAAATAAGCTGGTTCTTGATCAGGCAAATTCTCCAGCGGTGCCTTATTTACCTTTGAACGAATTGTTGCGTAGCAAGTCATCGGAAAAAGTAAAGGCAACATCAGCGCGTCCTGCGTTACTCTTAGATTCTCGTATTTCTGGAGGAGATTAATTATGCAGCAATCTCGCTTTTTGTTTGTTTTTAGTGCTATAGTGTTTGTTTTGATGATTTTGTGGATGTCCGTATTTATCGTCTATCCTCGTCAACAAGTAGCAATTAAGCGTTTTGGACAAATTGTTCAGGTAGAATCTAATCCTGGAATCTATTTCAAGGCGCCCTTTATCGATAAGATGATCATTGTTGATAATCGGTTATTGCGTTACGATGTTCCTACACAATCTGTACAGGTTCGTGGTGGTGCGTATTATGAGGTGGATGCGTTCTTTATTTACCGTATTACAGATCCTAAGTTGTTTTTACAGCGCATTGCTTCTGGGCGTCCACAAATTGCGGCACGTGAAAACCTTGCACCACGGTTTATTGACGCTTTGCGCGCTGTTTATGGTAAGCGAGAATTTAAAGCAGCCTTATCGGATGAACGAGGCGCGATGATGGCTGAAGTACAGAAGCAGTTTTCTGTAGATGCAGGTTCGTTGGGTATTACCATTGTTGATGTGCGTATTCGTAAAACCGATTTGACTGATGCTGTTTCAGAAGATGTCTATCGGCAAATGGCAGCTGAACGTGAAGCTGCTGCGGAAAATATCCGTGCTCGTGGTCAACAAGAGCGAGATCGTATTGTAGCAGAAGCTAATCGTGAATATGAAGAAATTGTAGCAGCGGCAAAGCGTGATGCTGAAATTACTCGTGGTGAAGGTCAGGCTGAAAGTATTCGTCTTTTATTGAATGCGAGGGAGGCTAATCCGTCTTTTTACGATTTTTGGTTGGCGATGGAACAATACAAGAATTTAGAGAAAACACCGATGGTGATTTCTCCAAATGAGGATTTCTTTTTCTATTTTCGTAATCCGCCGCAGGCAAATAAAGCATTCTTACCGACAATGAATACTGGCATTAGTAAAACTGATCCAAAATCGGGAGAGAATAGATAAAATAATGGATTGCAGATACGAGATTTTGCATGAAAAGAATGATCTGTGACCATTTTCTTTTATGGTAAAAGTGGTAGAGAGTATCGAGCCGTGCTGGTTTTATGTAGATAAATTTAGTGGGGCTCTTTGCATCTTTGATTAAAGGCATGTCATGGATAGAAGTGTCGTGAGTAAAAATACGTTTTTAAAGTTTTTTATCACAAGAGTTGTTTTTTGTGTGACTTTGTTTCTATCAGGGTCAGGTTTGTCTTGGGGAGCAGAGACAAGCGAGGCATTGCTTTCTATTCCTGATTTAGCTTCTGAGCTTTTGGAAACAGTTGTGAATATTTCCACGGCACAGACTGTTGAAGGAACAGAACAGGATGAAAATACCTCGGTACCCGTTATCCCAAAAGATTCATTGCTGGAGGAATATTTTAGTGATTTTTTTACACCCAAGGATGCTCAAAAAGATAGTCAATTTCAAAAGGTGCGTTCTTTAGGGTCTGGTTTTGTGATTGATGCGCAAAAGGGGATTATTGTTACAAATTATCATGTTATTGTTGATGCTGATGATATTGAAGTTAATTTTACGGATGGTACAAAACTAAAGGCAAAGCTTCTTGGAAAGGATAGCAAAACTGATTTGGCGTTGCTTCAAGTCGATGCAGGAAGTAAAAAATTAAAAGCTGTGCGTTTTGGTGACTCAGAAAAAGCACGTATTGGTGACTGGGTTATGGCTATTGGTAATCCTTATGGTTTTGGTGGAAGTGTGACGGTTGGTATTATTTCTGCGCGTAACCGTGATCTTAATGCTGGTCCCTATGATAATTTTATTCAAACAGATGCAGCAATTAATCGGGGCAATTCTGGTGGTCCGTTATTTGATAGAAATGGTGAAGTCATTGGCATTAATACAGCAATTGTTTCACCTTCGGGAGGATCTATCGGTATTGGATTTGCTATTCCATCGGATATGGCTCTTTCTGTTATTAATCAATTGCGTGATTTTGGAGAAATAAGACGTGGTTGGTTGGCTATTCGTATTCAGCCGGTAACAGAGGATATTGCAAAAAGTTTAAAATTGGACAATGCTGTGGGAGCATTGGTGGCTGGTAAAATAGAACAGACGGAAGAAAATAATGTAGATAATAGCCAGTTACAAACTGGAGATGTTATTCTTTCTTTTGGTAATTCCAAAATTAAGCATGCACGTGATTTGCCGCGTTTAGTTGCAGAAAGTTCAGAAGGAAAGGTGGTGGATGTTACTGTTTTACGGAATGGGCAAGAAGAAACAGTAAAAGTTAAGCTTGGACGTTTGATTGAAACAGATCCAAATGAAGATACAGAAGAAGAAGTTGATGATAAAAAAAATCAAGATCTGTCGAAAAACGTGACAATGCAATTTATGGGAATGACGTTATCTGAACTGACGGAGGATTTGCGTCATCGTTATTCAATTTCAGATAAACTTCGAGGACTAGTGGTGACATCTGTTGCACAAAATAGTGCAGCGGATAAAAAGCGTATTCGCGTTGGTGAAGTGATTGTTGATATCAATCAGAGTTCTATCACAACAATTGATGAGGCTAAAAAACGTATTCATAAATTACGTGAAGCTGGACGCAAAAATGCTCTATTTATTGTAGCGCGTCCAGATGGAGAGTTACGGTTCGTAACGCTCCTAATGGATTGATCCTTAAAAATTATTTTTTGTTTTTTATCAGCCTTAGTATATGGGATATTTTGCAAGCTAGGCATGTGATGTCCAATATTTCTCAAATTCATTTCACGATAGAGAGCATGGGGTGTGCAATATAAAATTCATTGGGCAGCTCTATTTTTGCGTTAAATAAAAGTACAAGTTGCTACCATCATAGATTTGCTAGATTTCCAACTTTGCAACAGCTTAGGCTTTAAAATAGTGCATAAGAGATCTATGTTTTGTATTTAAGTCAATTATTATTATAAATAATGTTGTATCTAGTGAGAATTTTAGCACTTTGTGATTGTATTTTGTGTGCTATAGAGAACGTTTTTTCACTTCAGTTTGAAAAAAGCTCTCTCAGAGAAAAATCATATTAGACTAAATTAGTTATATATATATTTACACCTTTCTTGGTGATGGATGAAAAAATAGTTATAAAAAAAGAGCGTGAAGAAGACAATTTCTGAATCTCCTATTATAAATCAGAGTAGCATGCTGTTTTTATAGGAAAAAATAAAGCTGTTTGATTGTATAGGTTAAGCTCAGTATTATTTTCATAAATGATGACAAAGAGTATGTTTTTAATGGCCTAAACGGACAAAATTATTATAGCTGTGGTTTGTTATTGAATTATGATAGCAAAAAATGCTTGGAAATTCCTTTGGTGTTGTTCTTAAGTCTATTTTTTCTTTTTTATAAGTTTCATAGGATTTTCTTTGTATTGAAGAGAATTTGTGTTCGTATTTTTGTTTGAAGTATTTACTCTATGATAATGGAGAGAAGATAGTGGCTTTGGGGGTGTCTGTATGTTGCAATAAGTTATTGATTGGGAGAAATTGCTATTTATGGCACAAAGAACAATTACATTGATAGCAGGGCCAACGGCAAGTGGGAAGTCAGAACTTGCCTTGCAAATGGCTCAAGAAAAGAATGCTCTCATTATTAATACTGATTCAATGCAGGTTTATGATGTTTTAAATATTTTAACGGCACGGCCGGGGGAGGCTGACACCGCGATTGTTCCCCATTATCTTTATGGTCATGTGAGTCCTACTTTGAACTATTCAGTAGGGCAATGGTTGTGTGATGTCGAGGAGCTATTGGCTACTTTTTCTTTAAGATCAGTTATTTTTGTTGGTGGAACAGGACTTTATTTTCGTGCTCTTTTAGAGGGGATTTCGGAAGTCCCTCATGTTCCAGATGTTGTGCGGCAGAAGTGGCGTTTGCTGCTTGATAAAGAGGGACCTGAAAGTCTTTATCGCCAGTTGTTGCAGATTGATGCTGTTGTTGCTGAAAAAATTTCTTCGCATGATAGACAGCGTATTGTCCGTGCTTTGGAAGTTTATGATGCAACCGGTAAGACGCTCAGTTGGTGGCAGAAACAAAAAACAACACCTCTCATTGCGCCAAATTTGACCGAAAAAATTCTTCTCATGCCACCACGTCCTCTGCTTTATGAACGTATTCATAAACGCTTGGATTCTATGATTGAAAGAGGAGCTTTAGAAGAAGTGGTGGCTATGAAAAAACTTAAACTTTCCCCTTCATTACCAGCAATGAAGGCTATTGGTATACCTGAGTTTATGGCTTATTTGGATGGATATAGAAGCTTTGAGAGTGCTCTTGAAGCGGTGAAAATACAAACGAGGAGATATGCAAAAAGACAAATGACATGGTTTCGTAATCAATTTGATGAAGAATGGATGCTTACTTTTTGATAAAGGAGCTGGAGCCTTGCAAAGAAACTTTCGAAAGATAAAAGATAATTCGTAAAAAAGAAATTTTTTAGAAAATATAATTTTTTATTGACGAATGGTATCAATGGAATTAGAAATCTGTCTACAAGGAATTTTTTATATATTTTATACGTTGGAATAATGGGGGGTGATCATACAGTATGTGTTGTGTAATGGGCTCCTTTGGGGGCTTTTTTTATGGGCTCCGTTAGGGGCTTTTTTATTGTCCTATAAAGTAGGTGAGTGGGAAAAATGAGAAATGATCCAAGAAAGCAAGAGAGTGCAGATGGAAAAATAATGTCGGGCGCTGAAATAGTGATTCAGGCTCTTATAGATCAAGGCGTTGAACATATTTTTGGTTATCCTGGTGGGGCTGTTTTGCCTATTTTTGATGTTCTTTATCACCAAGATACACTCCAGCATATTTTGGTGCGCCATGAACAAGCCGCAGGGCATGCGGCTGAAGGCTATGCACGCAGCACAGGGAAGGTAGGGGTTATGCTTGTGACTTCTGGTCCAGGGGCAACGAATGCTGTGACACCTTTGCAAGATGCTCTTATGGATTCGATACCTCTTGTTTGTTTTTCTGGGCAGGTGTCAACAACGGTGATTGGAACAAATGCTTTTCAAGAGGCTGATACAGTTGGAATTACAAAGCCTTGTACGAAGCGTAATTGGCTGGTTAAAAATGTCAATGATCTTGCGGCTATTATTCATGAAGCTTTTGCTCTTGCTCAATCAGGTCGTCCTGGGCCGGTTTTGATTGATATTCCTAAGGATGTTCAATTTGCTTCAGGACTTTATAGAGCACCTCAAGTTCAGGAGTCTTTACATTCTTTTCCATCGTTGAAAGGGAATATTAAGGCTATTGAATCTGCCGTTTCTCTTTTAGTTGAGGCAAAACGCCCTATTATTTATTCTGGTGGTGGTGTTATTTCATCGGGGATGAAAGCTATACAGCTTTTACGTAATTTGGTTCAATTGGGGGATTTTCCGATTACTTCAACATTAATGGGACTTGGTGCTTATCCTGCTTCCGGTAAAAATTGGCTTGGAATGCTTGGAATGCATGGAACCTATGAGGCTAATATGGCCATGCATGATTGTGATGTCATGTTAGCTGTTGGAGCACGATTTGATGATCGTATCACGGGGCGCCTTGATGCATTTGCACCTCATGCGCGTATTATTCATATTGATATTGATCCTTCTTCCATCAATAAAATTGTAAAAGCAGAAGTTCCAATTATTGGTGATGTGGCTTGTGTTTTAGGAGATATGACGCAACTCGTAAAAATACAGCAACCAGCGTTTAACAGTGAAGTCCGTGAGGCGTGGTGGACGCAAATTAACCGTTGGAAAGCTCGTAATTCATTGGCATATGCGGAGAAAAAAGATGTCATTATGCCGCAATATGCTCTTGAACGGCTGTATGCCCTTACCAAAGATGCGAACGCTTATATTACAACGGATGTCGGACAGCATCAGATGTGGGCAGCACAGTATTATCATTTTGATGAACCAAAACATTGGATGACTTCTGGTGGTCTTGGAACGATGGGGTATGGTCTTCCGGCCGCTATCGGTGTTCAAATAGCACATCCTGATGCGCTTGTTGTGTGTATTTCTGGTGATGCCTCCATTCAGATGAATATTCAAGAGCTTGCAACAGCTATTCAGCATGACACACCTGTAAAAATTTTCATTTTAAATAATCAGTATATGGGGATGGTTCGCCAGTGGCAGCAATTGCTGCATGGTAATCGTCTTTCTCATTCTTATACGGAATCTATGCCTGACTTTGTGAAATTGGCACAAGCTTATGGAGCCGTGGGAATTCATTGTTCAAAACCCGATGAACTTGATGATAAAATTCAGCAGATGATTGACTGTGATAAGCCTGTTCTTTTTGATTGTCGTGTTTATCATTTAGAAAACTGTTTTCCTATGATCCCATCGGGATGTGCTCATAATGAGATGTTATTACCCGATGAGGCAAGCGAAGAAGCTATTGCAAATGCTATTTCTTCCGAGGGAAAGATTCTTGTATAAAATTAATATGTTAACAAAATGATGAAGGATAGTGATGATGAAGTCTTTGGAGTCCTCATCTCTGTCTCTTCTTTGTGGAGAGTTCCTATTATCCTTAGAGATCATTTTATGATTTTCATTCTTTGTTTAAAGACATGGGGTGTATTATTATTTGTTCATCTAAAAAATGTTATAAGTCGTGTGCACAATTATGTTTGAATTTATTTGTACGCGATGTTTGTTTTTTTAATTCATATGTTCACATTAATAGCTATTTCGTTGCATTTTTTAGATAATACATTGAATTATCTGTTATAAATTAATTATGTTGTCTCATATATGAAAGATTCCATCGTGCAAGAAAAAAATCCACTGTGCTTGAAGGGGGCAACCATGCAAACCGTCATACTTGTGAAAACAATAGAAAAGTTTGTCACTATGTTTTGGTTTCGCATTATGAAATTACTCCAAATCGCTTTTTCAAGGGCTTGATAGGGGAATCCCCCTAGCGGCTTGAAGGAAGGGAAAAAATAACAAAGATCAAATGCAGCCATAGAAAATCAATTGGCTACCATAGCTTATAATTAGGTAGTAACCTCATCTGATTATGCGGGAGAAACCTATACATATGAGATGTATCGTCAATATATAAACCAGAATAATACTCAACATTATATCATTATCAGGACATTAACATTGAAAATCAAATACTCTTTCTTTTATTTGTTCTATATATCTATGATTCCATAAATCTGCAGAGACCAACACTCTTTGAATCCACCGCATTGGATTTTCATAACTATCAAATGAGCCAAAAAATTTATCTCTAGAGTGTAGAGTCCTTCTGTTATCAATGTATAATAATCTTCCTTAGTGGTACATCAATTCCAAAAGATACAGCCTTAATAGCTTCATAAAAATGATCTAAAGCTTCCTTGGCTTTTTTGACTGTGGTTCTAACATGCCAGGATAAAAAACAGCGCTGATATCTGGGAATTCACTGTCCCTGTGAACTAGGGGCACTTTACTTGTAGAGGTTACCCCATTTTTTCTCCATCTATAGGGAACATTAATTATATATAAATTATCCCTTAAGCTCCTCAAATCCTCCTCACTTAAAAGTTTTAAAGCTAGACGTGCATCAGATATTCTCGTTAACGGGCCATCAACATCATTGCGAACACCAGATAAAAGGATCCCTTTAGGAGATAAATTTAAACCCGTTATAAATTTTAGTGCAGCATTTTCTGTATGAAAATCTAACTCAACTTCAGATCCTAATTCTGTATAATCTTTTTTATTATCCTCTAAAGAAAGCAGGTTATTTACTATATGTTCGCCTTCAAACTTAATTGAATAAGGCTCTCCGATCACTACAGAAAACATCATAATTAAATTTTCGCTAATATAGCCACTTTTACAAGACGCATCTAAATTATAAGGATTAGATGACGTATTAATTTGTCTATCAACAGGAAGGTTTTTAAAGATTAAATATGGTCTAGGGGTAATAGACCCCTTTTTGTTCATAAGAATTGTCAATATTCTATGTGGTAGCAGCGAAAATGCTATTTTTTTAACTCAACCGAATATTCAATACCACCGTATGGATACTCAATAATAATTAAGTCAATAAGTTATATTAATAGTGAGGGTTTTATTCGCTATTGATTCTATTACGTTTTTTTGCCTCTATTCCTCATCTTTTTGAAGTTTTTTTATAGCTTCAAGAGCGAGTTTTTTACGGTCTGCGCTCTTTGTGTAAAGAGATGACATGGCGTCATCTGTCCAGCCAATATGTGTCGTGCAAATTTGATAGGCTAGCGATATAAGATAAATTTTACAAACATTGGCTCAGCCGGCATTAAGCGCTCTTTATAAAAGACGCTATATTTTGGCAAGCTTTTTCAATATAATTCTCAAAGCTTTCTTCAGTCACATAGCCCAGATGCGGTGTGCAAAGAACTCTATCTGATTGCAATAATTTGCTCTCATATACTGGCTCGCTGTCATAAACATCCAGTGCAAAGTAAGTTGAATTTTCCAAACTTAGTATTTTTTCTATCGCCCCTTTTTCAACCAAAGCTGAACGCGCTGTGTTAACAAAAATAGCATGTGGTTTCATGCTCAATAGATCATCTAATTTTATGATTTCTCTGGTTTTATCGCTTAAACGTAAATGGACGGATATAACGTCAGGACGTGTAAAAAATTCATCTTTTGAATGCGTAAAATGATAACCTAAATTTTTTGCTTCTTGCGTTGAACGCTCGCTCCCATAAACCAAAATGGACATGCCAAAAGCTTGAGCATATTGAGCAACCATTTTACCAATACGGCCAAACCCGAATATTCCAAGAGTAGCCCCTTTCATTTGGTTGCCAAATGTTGTTTGCCATCGTCCTTTTTTCATATCAGATACAGATTTACAGAGTTTTCTACGCGCAGACATAATTAAGAGCCACGCAAATTCAGCAGCAGAAGTTGGATCTCCACCACCGTCTAATATTTCACTTCCTAAGTCTCTACAAGTTTCTATATCAATATGTGAACCTATAGGGCCTGTTTGGCAGATTAATTTTAAATTTGGCAGTTTCAGGAGAAGATTTCTATCAACTATAGTCCGCTCTCTGATTAAGATAAGAATATCTATCTCTTTGAGCTTATCTTCTAAATCACATTCTTTAGCTAAATTATTTATAACCAGCACTTCATGCAATTTCATTAATTTTGTAATAGACTGTAATGTTAGGGTGGCTTTTTGATAGTCGTCTGGAATTAATATTTTCAATTTAAACCTTCCGTTTCATTCATCAATATTTGAGCTCATTATTTCATTGTTATTTCTAGCAATAAGAATAGTATTAATCAGTTAGTTTTTATAAACTTTAAAACATTGCGACAAAAAGAAAAAGTTTGACTCAGTCGATGGAGAATTGCGCTTTTCTCATATTCTAGAGGACGAACCTGAAGTGCTACGCTGGACATGAAACCATGTCCCAGTTTTCTTATAATAGACTACCAAGAAGGCCATACTTACGAACCATATTTTATTGTTGAAACAGAAAAAGTTCCATATTTGTGCGAGATAAAGCGTGCTTCATATAAGCGTGATGTCTCTCTTTATTCGTTGAGATATAACATATTTGTAGCATGAAGAGTAAATTTATTAAAATCATGATAAGAGGGAAATAGGAACCTTATAGGTGTATCATCATAGGATTAAGTCGTTTTGTTGAGAGCTATTTCTATTTTTGCCAAAAGGTTTTTGATATATTTATTATTATTTCGTAATAGTGGATGTACTTTATTTTTTATGTGCAAGAAAGCTGATTGATTGTGTAAAATAGCGTTCAAAAATTACATTATTCTTATCCTGTTAAGGACATTTTTTCTAGTGAGGGTTTTGCAATTGCAATGCTCTTTTTCTCATTCTAAATTTTGGGGTTAGAAAAAGCGTATAGAGGTGTTATTTTAAATTTAAGATATGCATCTTCCATTGTTGGTGTTACTGTTGTAAAAAATGATATTTTATTTGATACGCATAAAGTGTTACCAAGAAGATCGATGTATAGATAAAATTTAGATTGTTACAATATCTTGAAAAAGCAATGGGTAAATAATTGATAATTGTGCTACGAAAGTTGTTAGATGGGTGTGTATCAGCAATTCTTAATAAAAAATTTTTTCTTGATAGTAGTTTTTTTTCAAAATACTGCTCTTTTTATGCAAATCTTATGTTGGTAAGCTATGCAGTTTTCACGGGAACAGGATAATGCATTGAAGGCTGTTGCCGCGTGGTTGAAGGAAGGGCGTTCTCCTCTTTTTCGCCTTTTTGGCTATGCGGGGACGGGTAAGACGACGCTTGCGCGCTATTTTGCAGAAACAGTTGATGGTTCTGTTCAGTTTGCTGCTTTTACAGGGAAGGCGGCGCAGGTTTTACGTTCTAAAGGTGCAAGCAATGCTTGTACGATTCATTCGCTGATTTATTGTCCACGTGGTGAAGAGGAAGTTTCCGATGAAATAACAGGAAAAAAGTCTATCGCTCCAACATTTACATTAAATCGAAGAAGTGCTGCTGCACAAGCTAAACTCATTATTGTTGATGAGTGTTCGATGGTCGATGAAAAATTGGCGCGTGATTTAATGAGTTTTCGGACGCCAATTCTTGTTCTTGGTGATCCAGGCCAATTGCCTCCTATATCAGGTGGAGGATTTTTTTCCAGTGGAGAACCAGATTTTCTTCTTTCAGAAATTCATCGGCAAGCGCGAGATAATCCGATTATACGTCTTGCTATGGACGTGCGTGAAGGACGCGATATTGCTTATGGTGACTATGGAGAAGCTTGTGTTGTTACACGTAAAGAAGTCAATCAACAATTGGTTTTGGATGCTGATCAGGTATTGGTGGGGGTTAATCGTACGCGCTACCTTTATAATCAGCGTTTGCGTGTGTTAAAAGAATTTACAGCAGATTATCCGCAAGCAGGAGATAAGCTGGTGTGTTTGCGAAATGATCCTATTAAAGGTTTGTTGAATGGCTCTTTATGGAAGGTGATGACTTCACAGAAGGAGACAGTTAAACCGAGTATTAATCTTCTTGTTAAACCAGAAGAAAGTGAGCGTGGGGTAGCAAAGATTAAACTTTTAAAAGCAGCGTTTGAAAACCCTGATCAAGAAATTTCATGGCAATTAAAAAAGCGATATGATGATTTTGATTATGGGTATGCATTAACGGTTCATAAGGCGCAAGGTTCTCAATGGAATAATGTCGTTTTGTTTGATGAAAGTTTTGCATTTCGTGATATGTATGCGCGCTGGCTTTATACGGGAATTACGCGCGCAGCAGAACGTTTAATGATTGTTCGATAGAAAAAAATATGTATATCATCTAAGTTTCAGATGGAAAATGCCTTTTTTCTATCTTGTTACACACTATAAAAAAATGGAAATGGGCATGGCGGTAAAACTTTCGGTTAATCTTAATGCTGTTGCTGTTTTGCGTAATCGACGTAATCTTCCGTGGCCAAGTATAACGAATATTGGGCATATAGCGCTTGCTGCTGGAGCAGCAGGTTTGACGGTTCATCCACGCCCTGATGAAAGGCATATTCGTTTTGCGGATTTGCCAGATATATACTGTTTAATCAAGAACGCTTTTCCTATAGCTGAGTTTAATATTGAAGGTTATCCCAGTGATCAATTTTTAGATATCGCTGAAAACTACGCGGATCAGATTACCCTTGTTCCTGATGATCCAGATCAGTCAACGTCTGATCATGGTTGGAATTTTGCTCATGATGCAGAATTTTTAGCACCTATTATTCAGAATTTAAAAAAAAGAAAGATTCGTGTATCCCTTTTTGCTAACCCTACTGTCGATGGTCTTGATATTGCTAAAGCAATGGGTGCTGATCGTGTGGAATTTTACACGGGACCTTACGGTGGTGCATTTCAGGACAAAATAAAACAAGTTCAAGAGCTCAATAAACTTGTTTTAGCAGCAAGAAGAGCAAAAGAGTTGCAGTTAGGTATGAATGCAGGGCATGATCTGACAATTATGAATCTTCCTGCTCTTGTCAAAAAGATTCCTTGGCTTGATGAAGTTTCTATTGGCCATGGGCTTATTGCTGATGCGTTGGAGTATGGAATGCATGAGACTGTTCAGCGTTTTATCCGATTATTATCGTAATCTTTTTTTCTCTATAAAAATTGGAAGAGAAATTTTTATAGAGGTTTGTCAATTTATCTTAAAAAACAATTTTATACATGTTTGAGATAAGTAGCACTATTAGCATACATTATAAAATATTCTATTTTCCTCTGTTTATTGGTAGCTTTCTATTTTTTGTGTTTTTTAGGGTATGAAATGCTTTTTGATATACCATCCATTATGAGGAAATTTTACCAAATCTACTTACTATAATTTCTTTGAAGGGAGAAGAAATAGGGTTTTGAAAGTATTTCCATTATAAAGGAGTGCGTAGGATTTTAATGGATCAATACACAAATTTTCTTGATATTTGAGCTCATTTTCGGGTTATCTGTAAATAGTATAACGTAAAATCTCCTTATGAGTAAGCTTAATGCAATAGGAGCTGTTAAATAGAATGATGATATCGACTTGTAGCTTTATGAAGTAAAGAGAGTGGTGTGCAATAAATCTTAGACTATTATAGGGGATTCTTGAAAAGGGCTCGAGCATATTAAAATTTTTTTATAAGGCGCCATAAATGGATAACATAATGGCCGTATGGGGGTGTTCTTTTTTGCGTGAGAAGCGTGGATATTAAAGAACGTAAAAAGTAAAAACATCCTCTCTATTATTCTAAAGATATTGTTGTATATGCTTTTGAAGGTTGTATTAAAACAATACTTGTTATTTTGTAATTTTTCTTGCTATCCATATTGATTTGGTTCATGTTAAAAATTGTATGTTGTATCTTAATTTTTAGAATATAGCGTTTTGTTGCACGATAGAAGAGTAGAATATTAGCTAAATTTTCTTTAGAAATCTTATTTTGTGTAATTATTATTTTTGTAGAATAGCAGTTGAAGTTATTTGGGGATCTGTATATGTTTTAGGAATGTTTGGGGATTACAGTTTTTTCTATGCAATATGTAAACTTTAAAATTATTCAATTGCTGTGTTTTTATAAGCGGTGTTTTTTGTCTTTATAAGTGTGTGATGCACTAAAGATAATGTTTCTTATTTAATAAAAATAATCTGAAATCCAGTTTAAATAGAGAAAGAAGGAATTTTTTTATGCGTGTTTATTATGATCGTGATGCGGATGTTAATCTCATTAAAGGGAAAAAAGTAGCCATTGTTGGTTATGGTTCTCAAGGGCGTGCGCACGCTTTAAACTTGAAAGATTCCGGTGTTAAAAATGTGCAAATAGCTTTGCGTTCAGGGTCGGAAACAGTTAAAAAGGCTATGGCCGATGGTTTTGAAGTGGTGAGTGTTGCTGAAGCAGCAAAATGGGCAGATCTCATCATGATGGCAACACCAGATGAATTGCAAGCTGATATTTATAAGGAACATATTCATGATCATTTACGCGACGGGGCAGCAATTGCTTTTGCTCATGGTTTAAGTATTCATTTTGGCTTGATTGAACCTAAAAAAAACGTTGATATTGTGATGATTGCTCCTAAAGGTCCAGGTCATACAGTTCGTAATGAATACCAACGGGGTTGTGGTGTTCCTTGTTTAATAGCGGTGGCGCAAGATGCTTCAGGGCATGCACATAATGTAGCATTGTCTTATGCATGTGGACTTGGTGGTGGACGTGCTGGGGTGATTGAAACAACATTTAAAGAAGAGTGCGAAACTGATCTTTTTGGTGAACAAGCGGTTCTTTGTGGTGGTCTTGTTGAATTGATTCGAGCAGGTTATGAAACACTAACGGAAGCAGGTTATGCACCGGAAATGGCTTATTTTGAGTGTTTGCATGAGGTTAAACTGATTGTTGATCTCATGTATGAAGGGGGCATTGCAAATATGAATTATTCGATTTCTAATACAGCTGAATGGGGTGAATATATGTCTGGTCCACGTGTGATTACGGAGAAAACCAGAGCAGAAATGAAACGTATATTGAAAGATATTCAAACGGGTAAATTTACATCGAATTGGATTCAAGAATATAAAGCTGGTGCTGCTCATTTTAAAAGTATGCGGCGTTTAAATGATAATCATCCTATTGAAGAAGTTGGTAAAAAACTTCGTTCTATGATGCCTTGGATAAAATCGAATGCTTTGGTTGATAAAGAGCGTAATTGAAGATTCTACAGAGATATTTTGTCAATAGCTTTTATAATTTTATAGATAAATATCAAAAAAGGGTAACTTTAGTTACCCTTTTTTATATGTTTTTTGTAATATAAGCTTTATTTTTTAATTTTTTGCATAATTCTTTTTCCCAAAAAGAAAGTATACAATTCCTAAAAATATGAACCATGCTGGAGTGTATTTTAAAGCTATGGCAGTGTCAGCTTCTAATGACAATAAATAGATAATGAATGCAAAGAAAACAAGAAGCGCCCAACACATAACAACACCTCCTGGCATTTTATAAGGAGAGACAGTATGCTGGAGAGGACGATTGCGGCGATAGATGATATAGCTGATCAAAATGATAGACCATACAAATATAAACAAAGTTGCGGCAATTGTCGTAACAATTGTAAAAGCAGCTATGAGTGTTTGAGATAACGATACGACGGCATAACCAAATAAGATGCATATACATGAAAAGAATAATGCGTTGGCTGGAACGTGGTTACGAGAAAGTTTTCCTAAAAATTTAGGAGCACCTTTTTGTGTTGCTAGCCCATATATCATACGGCTGGTAGAAAAAATTCCACTATTTGCTGAAGATGCGGCAGCTGTGAGGACAACAAAGTTCATCAAACCTGCAGCAGTTGGAATACCAATAAGTGCATACATTGTTACAAATGGGCTTTTTTCTGGACTGATTTGATCCCACGGCGTCACAGACATAATCACAAGAAGAGAGAATATATAAAAGAATACAATGCGGATTGGTATTGAATTAACAGCCTGTGGTAAAGCTTTTTGAGGCTCTTTTACTTCAGCAGCAGCTGTTCCAGCGAGTTCAATGCCAACAAAAGCAAAAATAACAATTTGAAATCCAGCAAAAAAGCCTGTAATTCCTCGCGGAAAAATATTCCCACCGTTCCATATATGGCTAAGAGAAGCAACCGTACCGTTTGGAGAGACAAAACCGGTAAAGATCATATAAAATCCTACAACGATTAGGACTAGAATTGCTACGATTTTGATAAAACCAAACCAAAACTCAAGTTCGCCAAATAGTTTTACGGCGACGAGGTTAAGAATTAAAAAGGACATAAGACCAATTATAACAGGAATCCACGGATTGAGCTCAGGCCACCAAAAGTGTGTGTAAGTGACAATAGCAATAATTTCAGCAGTTCCAGTGACAATCCAACACAACCAATATGTCCAGCCGATAAAGAATCCGGCACATGGCCCTAGAAGATCGGTTGAGAAGTCAATAAAAGATCGGTATTGTGTATTAGAAAGCAATAACTCTCCCATAGCACGCATGACAAAGTATAGAGCACAACCAATAATTGCATAAACGAGTAGAATTGAGGGGCCTGCTACACTGATTGTTTTTCCTGATCCCATGAAGAGACCTGTTCCAATCGCTCCACCAAGGGCTATAAGTTGTATGTGTCGGTTATGTAGTCCACGTTGCAATTTCTTCTTAGGTTTTTTTTCTAAATTTTGTTTGTTCATTTTTGGGGAGTTCTCCTTAGTTATTTTTAAATAAAAATTACCCTAAAAAAGGTAATTCCTTCTATCGGAACACGCTATGGTTAAGGAGTAAAGGAATTTTTTTCTATGACTATATGTGAATAAAGCAAAAACATTATTAACTAATGGAATAATTATTTTATATATAAGAAACAAAAGATAAACTGTATTATATTTTTTTGATTTTTTATGTTTTATACATAATTTATATATATAATATATAATATAATTTATATTATATATTATTATTATTTGTATATAAATAATAATTTATATTTATGTATATTTATTTATAGTAATTTATTGTATAAATATCTTTATATTTAAAATTATTTATTAATGTAGATTTTTATATATAGAAAAATATAAATAAAATTGTAAATTTATTAAATATAAAACTTTATATATAAATAAAATAAGTTTAAGTAGTTAAACTATTATTTAAAATATGAAAAAACATATTTAAAATTTATCTTTAAGTATTTATATTTAAAATTTATTACAAATAGAAAAATATTTTCATAGAATCTTTTTTTATTGCAGATAGCTATTAAGATATATTCTGTTTAGAGCTATATTTTTAATTTTGATAAAAAATTGAATATAAATTTTTTTTGGGGGGGAAGTTTTAGATAAAATCTCATGTTTTATTAGTAAACAATGTCAGTGAAGTTTATAGAGAATTCTTTACAGAATAGCTCGTTCTTATCCTATTATACAGTAAAGTACTGTTGTGTAGAGTAGTGATATAAAGCATATAACATTTTACACATTAAGTATTTTTAGAATGGGTGGTGAGTGTTCAGGGCAGGGCTAGCCCATAGAGCCTTATGTAGGTGAACCATATAAATGATCAGCAGCATTCCCCCTTAATAAGCCGGATTGTTTACAAACCGGTGCCGGTAGGAATCGTCGTTTTTTGATGTTTGGGGAGGAGGTTAAGTAGAAAAAGGGTAACTAAAATTACCCTTTTTTGAGATGTTTTTATGTATAGACTTTATTTGTTACCTTGAGTTATTTTTTTCTTTACAAACATAAAATACATTATACCCAAGAAAACAAACCAGAATATACTATATTTTAAGGCTAGTAGAGTATCAGCTTCTAATGTCAACAAATAGAGCATGAAAACAAAGAAAACTAAAATTATCCCACACATGACAACACCTCCTGGCATTTTATAAATGGATTCAGCGTGTAGATGAGGGCGATTGCGACGATACACAATATAGCTAATCAAAATTACAGACCATACGAATAAAAATGCAATAGCTGAAATGCTTGTCACAATTGTAAAAGCACTTATGAGGCTTGGAGAGAGTGAGGCAATTGTATACCCTATTAAAATACATAAACAGGAAAAGAATAGAGCATTGGCTGGAACATGGTATCTGGAAAGTTTACCTAAAATTGGAGGGGCACCTTTTTGTGTTGCAAGCCCATATATCATACGGCTGGTAGAAAAAATACCACTATTTGCTGAAGAGGCAGCTGAGGTGATAACGACAAAGTTCACCAAGCCAGCAGCTATCGGAATGCCTGCAAGCCAAAACATCGAGACAAAGGGGCTTTTATCTGGAACAATTTGATCCCAAGGTGTGACAGACATAATTACAGCGAGAGAAAAAATGTAAAAGAGTACAATACGGACCGGTATTGCATTAATTGCTTTGGGGAGAACTTTTTTAGGTTCTTTTACTTCAGCAGCGGTTGTTCCAGCAATTTCTATACCAACAAAAGAAAAAATGGCAATTTGAAATCCAGCAAAAAAACCTGTCATTCCTCGCGGAAAGATATTTCCATCGTTCCATACGTGATTGAGAGAAGCAACCGTACCATTGGGAGAGGTAAAGCCCGTAACGATCATATAAAATCCCACAACAATTAATGCTAAAATTGCGACGACTTTGATAAGACCAAACCAGAATTCAAGTTCACCGAATAGTTTCACGGCAAAGAGGTTAAAGATTAAAAAGACACTAATGCAGGTAAAAACGGTAAACCATGGATTGAGTGTTGGCCACCAAAAGTTCATATAAGTGATGATGGCAATAATGTCAGCAGCTCCAGTTACAACCCAGCTCAACCAATAGCTCCAGCCAACAAAGAAAGCGATTCCCGGTCCTAGCATATCGGTTGAAAAATCAATAAGAGATCGGTATTGTGAATTAGAAAGCAACAATTCTCCCATAGCACGCATGACAAAGTATAGAGCAAAACCGATAATAGCATAAACGAGTATGATGGAAGGACCTGCTACACTAATTGTTTTTCCTGCCCCCATGAAGAGACCTGTTCCAATAGCACCACCAATGGCTATAAGTTGTACATGTCGGTTGTGTAGTCCACGCTGCAACTTATTCTGAGAATTATCTTTTAAATTTTGTTTGTAGCTCATTTTTTGGGGGTTCCCTTTAATTATTTTGAGATTAAATTACACTAAAAAAGCATTATTTCGTATCGAAGCATGATATAAATGAGGTGTAAAGGAAAAAAACGTTTTTTATGATTTTGTGTGGATAAAGAAAAGAATATACTTTTGAAAAAAGAGAATGTTGTCCTCTTAAATAACGTAACAGATATTTGAATAGGGAGCTTTTTATTGTTATGAATAACAAATAAATTGTTCATTAAAAGACGTGGGGCTTTTAAAATTATTTCAGAAAGTTGTCAGGAGTTTTTATAATTTTTTGAAACTTATTATTTGTAATCAGTGCATTATTTATTATTATTCATAATGGTGAGAGTTTTACTTTTTGCTCAAATAGCACTCGAGAGTTCTCATCTTAGTTTAAGAAACAATTTTTAATGGAAAATTAAAATGATTTTTAAAATCATTTTTTTGTTTGTATGGTGCTATCATAAATCAAAAAGTTACTTTTGTTTCATAAACGAAAAGAGAAATATCATAGCTTATTTTTTTAAAAGTGATGAATAAGGATTTTGTTTAGATATTGGTAACATTTTATAAAATGTTACGAGAAACTCACATTGTTTACACAAACGTCCTTGAGAGTATGATAAAGAAATGCAACGTAATTCAGTTATATAAAGAAAAAAAGAACTGGGGATTGTATAAGCTCTGTTAGAGATTGAGCTATTCATAGTGAGAGACAGAATCAGGAAAAGATTGCTCTATTAACTTTACAATTTGTTATCAAAAGATAAAACTATCCAAAGAAAATGAAAAAAGAAAACAGAGATAAAACTGTTCCTGTCGCAATGTTAATCGAGCCTTTTACCCGCTGCTTTTTTAAGGCGGTACTGGCAAATGATATAAAAATGGTCATTAAAGTAAACCATGCAAAGATGTTGAAAGAATGTATTGTGACAAGTTCAAAACCTTTTTTAATGCTACCTCCAGAATCTAAGAATTTTGGAAAAGCTGCTATGTAAAATATAGATACTTTGGGGTTTAGTATTTGTGTCAGAAAACCGTCCATATAGCTGGTTAAAAGCTTTGTTTCACTCGTAGCATGCTTTTCATTCGTTGAACTTCTTTCTTTTGAATTTAAGCTGTGTATTCCAGATTTAATTGATTTAAAGCCCATGTATAATAAATAGCTGCCACATATGAGTTTTACTAAAAAAAACAGCGTTTTGTTGTTGAGAATGAGCGCTGATACACCTAGGTGTGGAAAATGCCCCATGCACATATGTTGCTGTACACAATCCTAAAACGTTTACAAATGCGTTCTTTCTTCCCAATCTCGTTGCATTATCGATGATAAGGGCCATATTCGGCCCCGGTGAGATGACTAAAAAAAATGAAACAATGAAAAAGGTCAGTATTTGATGATTCATTTTACTTTTAGCTCTGAAATTAATTGATTTTCGAGATACAATTCTATTCTGTCAAACTGAGAAAGTTTTCCGACACCCTGTGGAGTGCCTGTGTATATGAGATCACCACGTCTTAGCTGAATGTAGTGACTTAAAAATGAGATTATCTTCTCAAAGTTAAAGATCATATTTTTCGTATTGCCAACTTGTCTTGTTTCGCCATTTAACTTCATTGCAAAGGTTATTGGGTTGTTTATTTTTTCCTTGTTTATGAAGTCAGAGACGTATGCGGCGCCTTTAAATCCTTTCGATAAAAGCCAAGGAAGCTTTTTTTCTTTCAGTTTTGTTTGCAAATCCCGCGCTGTGAGATCAAGACCTATTGCTACGGCATCATAGCATTCTTCTGCTTCTTCCTCCATGATCATGAAAGCGTCCTTTGAGATTTTGAGCACAATTTCGGTTTCAAAATGTATTTCTTTGGAAAAATTAGGGAGATAAATTTCATTGCCTAAAACGAGTGAACTTTTTGGCTTGCTAAAGATAACGGGTTCATCTTCAACAACATTACCTAGTTCATGAACATGTTCAACATAATTGTATCCAACACAGTAGATGTCATTTATCATAGGGCGCCCTCCAAATTTTTCATTTTCTCTTTGTATAGGCAAGAGAGAACTTTGCAAACAACATTTTTTCTTATATCGCGTTGTGCGTTTTCTGAAAAAGAAGCATTGTGTGGGTTGATGACTAACCATGATGACAGTTCTTCGCATTGGCTCTCTTTTGAAGAGTGCCCAATCTTATAGTCTTTGAGATTATTTTAATTTTGATTGCCAATTTCCTGAAATTATTTTATTACTTAAAGAGTGATTTTGGTCGTCTACGCAGCGATCAGTAGGGGTTGAAAGCCCTAAAGTTCGATCATAAATGAGCCCACTCTGTGGGTGTCTTGGAATTATGGGATATTTTTCTATGTCTAGGTGCGATGAGCACTAAAAGTAAAAAAAAACTCACTCGAACTCAGTACTTTCAGGCTCTCGGAATACTAATGCGAGGGTGCTCGCACTCAGCGGGGGGAGCTTAAGAGTGAAAAGCAAAAGGCTACATTTTAACGACATTTCTATAGGCAAAAAATTCGCTTTCAAAGAACAATGCTGGGAATGTCGCAAAAGCAATTAGGGCATCAATTAGGGGTAACTTTTCAACAAATCCAAAAGTATGAGAAAGTCTCTAAGGGTTTAAAAGAAGCAGACCGTGGCAAACTTATTGTGGCATGTGGAACGGAGAAGATTTTTACCATCTTTAAGATAGCAGAACAAATAACTAGAACTGGCAAGCGTATTTTGTTTCTCGTGCCTTCCCTAGCTTTGATGTCATAAACAATAAGAGAATGGACACGCTATACAGAAGTGCCGTTTCGTTCCTTTGCGGTGTATTTTGATACATAAGTTGGCAAGCGTCGAAAAACAAAGATGCTGTTGTCGAACTTGATGTTTCAGATCTTGCTCTATCAGCTACCAACTGATGTTCAAAAGCTTTGAAAAAAACAAATAAAGTCTTAGCGAATGTAATGACCGTGGTGTTTGCTACTTACTAATTAATCCAAGTGATTGCGGATGCGCAAAAGAAATACGGTTTACCAGAATTTGATCTGATCATTTGTGAAGCAGTACAGGCTAAGGCAATAAGGTAAAACCTTTGGTTGTAGAAGCCAAGGAAGTAGCTTCGACTGCGAAGTCGACAGCGGAAGAAGCGAAGAGTGTTGCGGAGCAAGCAAAAGAAGAAGCTGATACGACGAAGCAAGGGCTTGGAGAGGTCTAGAGTTCATTAGACACGGTGACAGCAACGACAAATTCTGCGAATACAGCCGCCTCTGAGGCAAAAGTGTTAGCAGAAGAAGCAAAGAGTGCATTGACAGAAGTTCAAGAGAAGGCACAGAGGAACAGTGACAGTCTTTCTGAACTTCAAAGTAAGGTAGGTTCTCTTTCCACTAATTTTTTAGAGAATGTGCGTTTTAATCAACCTGACAGAATTCTGGAAGCCGATTCACACAATAGAAAAGGTCTTGTGATCAATGCAGGGGCGTGCTTTCACTTTTATCGTGGCGGTGAGAATGGGGATAGGTCCATCTTTTACCGCACTCCAGGGCGTGGAAGGATGACTTTTGACGAAGATTTTGAAGCAGGAAAGGATTATTATATATATATCGTCCTAAAAGATCAGACGAATGAGATATCCTTTGAAATTTCGCAAAATCCGACGGCTCCTGATGGCTATACAGAGGATAATTCTCAAAAGATTGGCGGATTTCATACGCTTTGTGCGGATGTTGGTGAGATTGAAGATCATCTCTTATCGGGTTATCAAGCAGGGGATATTTTGCCTAATTCTGTTTGGTGTTTAAATCACCGTCCACGTAGTGACCCAGAGGAAATGGTTTACAATCCGTGGCATAATATTTGGGTTGATATTTATCTTCAATCAGGGACAGGTGTAAATGCAAAGTCGGCATATGGTGTTCCGATTACGACCAATCGTAGCTATGCAGATCATGCCTTTGATTTTTGGTCTGTTAATAAGAGATTTTTGACGAGTGATGAGTTCTCGCCAAGCATGTATGGAAGTAATCAAGCAACCAGTATTGTCGGCAATCAAGCGCCTTCTCTTAAGACGTCTGGAGGACACGTTGATACAAACAATAGACGATGATTTCGCATATCGGTTGTGAGGATGGTTGCGGTTATGTTTGGCAATATTTGTCTGGTTGTTATCCAGTGACTAAATGGCATACAGGGGAGCAAGGAAGCAGTTTACGTGTAGACATAAATGTTATGTTGGGAGGAGGCGATTGGACTGGTGGTTCTAACAATGATCATCTTGTACGGAATTTTGCGCATTCTCGTTATGTAGAAGATGAAAAAATAGGCGCCCGTGGATGTAGCGAGCCACTTTATTATAATTAGCGCGAGATTGATTTTATCCAGCCCCACTTTTGTGGGGCTTTTTTTATGGAGCGTCAGATGAGAAAGATATCGAAAGAAGGATTGGCACTTCATCTTGAAGTTTTAAAATCAAAGCTTTTTCTACTAAACTCATGATGTCAACCAGAGCAGTACAATCTTATCACTCATATTTTCATGTCTAGAAAATTGAGATAATGCCATCCATAAATCGCATAAGAAGTTAGTATTTACCTTCATTGCACACCTCCATGGATTCGTTCTCTCAAACATGCCAATCCTTTAGGTGTGATTTTTGTTGAAGGCAGCACCTTTTCTGTTCCATCCGGTTTTTGAATGGTGATGGCAGAACAGTCTATGAAGCCTTTTTTGATTTTATCCTGATTAAGGTAACAATGGACCACTCGGAGCACGTCGATACACCCAATCATTTTTACGCAAGTAATCTGTTAAATCCTTTGGTTTTATCTCCAACATCTTCGCGGCTTCAATCAAACCAAACAAACCATCAGAGCGTTTTAAGCCTTCTAAAGCTTTTGCTTTTAGTGTTAATTCTGAAATAACAAGGTCTTTCTGCTCAATTTGATTTTGTAGATGATTTAAGGCGCCAAGTAATACTTCGGGTTTGGAGTAATCAATTTGTGGAATAGCTACTTGTCTTTCCAACTCTTTCCAACGGTCAATTATCTTTGCTCGTAAGGCAGTGCTGTAACTAGAAACAAGAATTAAGCATTCACGCTTTGGCAGGTTATAACAAGGGCGGCTTTCACCTTTGTTATCAAGGTAGTGCCCACCAAAATCAACCTCCTCAAATTTGAGGGCGTTAAGTTCTTCAAGCGTTTTCTTGATGTCACGCATAATATTGTCATGCCTTTTGCCACATAATTCAGTAATTTTAATAATGGTATTCATAAAGAATTTTTAGATGTTAGACGTTCCTTAATGACATTCTAAAAGAGTGCTGGGCGCTAAAAAACACGGAATCTAGTCCGTCGTTACGCCTTTCCCCGAAGGGTGTTATATGGCATCACCATACCCGACAAAGCTATTATATGCATGTAGCAACAATGAGTTAAGTGTACAATGTACAGTCAAATTGAAAATTCTGTCGCTAGCGATAGTTCGCACTAGTCTGCCCGCAACGAAGCCAACCCGCTGGGAAGTACATTTTGCATTGATTTTATTGACTTTTTTATGAAAAAAACAAAGCATAAGTGATAATCTGTTTTTAAAATTGCAATAAGAATATGTAATTCCTAAACTCATAAGGATATGGAATATATAGATAAAGTTTAAGAACATAATCTAGCTTTTCTTGTTGGCAGCGTATTCATGATGAGCAAGTTAGTTCTGTATATTGGCAATTAATCTCTCATTGGCTTTTTTACAATAGCACTTGCAATCTCTGTCTTTGACATGACCTCAGAAGTTGAGGGTCCCTCTTGTTTTGCAATGGGGAATTGATCTCCATCCGCTCTTTGAAAAACATTACCATTCAGCTTTTTTAACTCAACACGCTTTGGAAAACTCTCACCTTTGATAAAAGCATGGGGTAAGATTTGTTTTTTTTCAAACAGTTGTGTAAGTCACGCCGCGTTTTGTTCTTTTGCTTTAAAAAATTTAAGAAGTATCGGTGTTCCAGAACGAATGATATCTGTCTCAAGAAACCTTGCTGTCGCCTTTTCTTTAATATAAACACCTTGCTTAACACGCTTTGATTTGGCTGATGTAGCATCAGAAATCTTCTTTTCTGCAAAGCGTTCAACTTGTTTTGCTGCGGTGTTTAGAGCATGACGCAGAAAGGGGACCAATTAAGGCGAAGGGCTTGAATACTGGTAAAAGTATCCTTCAGCTGTTGAAGATACCATTTTGGTGGATGCTTAACTTCAACTTCTAAGGCTTTTTGGGAGCAGGTGTTGATGATTGAGAGACCTTAGATGCTTTTGGCTGTTTGAATGAAATTTCTTCTTCTGCTGGTTCAGATGATGTTTGTGCTGCTTCTTGTTTTATCTGCTTAATTTGTTCAACTGCCTTGTCAGGTTTTTCTGTTGTTTTGACCTCAACAAAAAGTTTTGCAGCATTGGCGCGCTTGAGACGTGCGTAGACTTGATTGGAAACTTCAACAAATGGATTATTGGGTGTTGATGGTTCAAAGCGAACAGTGCTTTTATTGTCGCCAACAACACACATTGGCTTAGTGATGACAGCTTTCATTATGGCTCTTTTTGAGTCATAATTAATGACATCATTAGTCAATTATTGATTTTTATTCTGTGAAAAATTGATTAGCCGATTGTCAACAGAAAAAATCATGATCTTATGCTTTTTTACTTTTTACCTAAAGTTGGTGTTTTTAAACATAAAAAAGTGTAGAAAAAATTCAAGTAAGAAATGTTGATAACCTTGCTAAGACTTCATCCATAATTATATATGGAATAGTTTCCATTCTTTTTCCATTACGCGCTACTATATCTAAAGCACGCGGTTGGTCGCAGCGTATCACACCTGTTGTATGCAGCTCTGTTCCTACCAATGAAATAGCAAAATCTGCTGTTCTAGCAAAATTTTCTCCACTCGTAATGGGCAAAACAATGGGTGTTTTGTTAAACGATTAAACGCCTCCGGTGATACAATCAGTACAGGACGCGTTCCTTTTTTCTCATAAACAGAAGTTGGGTCAAGCGATACAAACCAAATTTCACCTCGCTTCATTACAAGAGCTCTCTGCCAACAGGTTTAGCATCAAACCACTCTACATCTTTATCCGCAAAATCGTCTGAAGGATTACATTGGGCTAACAATTCTTCAAGAGTGTAATTTTGCGATATCTGTGGTTTCACAACCAATTGTCCATTGTCAATAACCAAACCCACTTGCATATTTTCAGTAAGATGAAGAACATCAATCAATGCAGGCGGTGTAGAGAGTATAACTGATCCTCCAACTTTACGTAATTTTGTTGTGTGCATAAAACGCCCTCTCTAATATTATATAAAAATATAACATAAAGCCCATGATTCAATAACTTTTTATGCTTTTGTGTAAAATGTTTAAGAAGCGCATTTAGAGCAATACGCAATATACTCTGAATAAAGTCAATATTTTTTATCTCTCTGCTTATCTCGTCTATAAGAGGTTCGTAATTGAGAACGCTTTTCGGAATAGTATCACCGTAAACCCATGCTTTTACTTGCGCTTTGGTACTAAAATCCGCATTCTTAGGTGTTTTGTAATACTGACCACCATCAAACTTTTCACACTCTCTTGTGCCGTCTTCATATTCGTAGAGGTTGTAAAAATACTCCTCTGCTCCGTCCCCCCATAGTGCATATCCAGCGCCGTTGCAGCAAATCTCTTTCGCATGGGCTGTTTACGGTTTTTTAAGAATAGATGTTTTAAAATGAACATGCTTTAATCCTAATTTTACAAATTTGTCTATTTGCCTCAAATTTGATCGTACAGAGCGTTTTATATGATAGGTTTTTATCATAAAATCTTTAAATTGCTCTGTACGGTGCCATTTTGTCGATTTAAATGCACATCCAATCACAAAACGATCAGCAATTTTCACTAGTTTACTAACCTGCAATGTTTTTCAATGTTCCCCCAAGACCATTTAAAATCCCTTCAAGCTTTTGCTTTTCAACCAACGTGAGTGGTCTTGAATTCTCTCTCATTGCCTTTTCTTTCAGCCTTTTTTCACGGGTGTTCAAAACAGCCTTGCGTACTAGATTGGCTTTCGTCAAAAGACTATTTTCCAAATCACGACATAATCTTACGAATTCACGAGTGCTTGGAAAAAACGTATCCGATAAACCTTCTAACTCATCGCATAAAGTCCGTTTAACCGTTTTTATCAGTGACCACGCAGAAACACTTTCCAAAACCATTCCATAGGTAAGCGCCATACCTTCATGATCTGCCTGTTGCGAAATTTTTCAACCACACGAAAGCATCCGAATTGCTTTAGCTATGTCCTTTTTGCTCGCTTTTATTGAAAACAATTCGTGAAGTTGATCACAAGCATCTAAGGCAATCGTTTCCTGCTGTTGTGTCAATGCACGGCCACTCTTCAAAACCAAAGGAAACTCCGGAGCTATCATCTCGTGAATGTGTTTTAAAGTGACCTCGAGACCCGATATCAAGGGTGCTGTCTGAGATGCGTTCACCAACGCTTTTTTGCCTTTGAGAGTGATTTTCCATAGTTTTTTCCTTTCCCTAAATCCTCGATAGCTTTTTGCACCCAATTGCGCCACGTTGCTTTCCAATCCGTTTTGCGTGCATCCTTGCGTGCTCTAGATTTCCAATAATCTCGAAATTTTGCCATTTCGACTTTCACACGCTTTGGAGGCAAACCTTCTTTGATTGCGAAATCATAAACAGATTCGAAATCATCAGGGATACGAAAGCTACGGTCATTTTTAACCCATTTCGCTTTTCTTCATATTATCTTACTCCTGTTAAGAGTGTGAATGTGCTGCTGGTGTTGGAGAAATATTAGGATTGATGATAAGGCGTTTGTTAGATGCAAATGACCTCGAAGAAGAGCTTAAGCATTACAAATCAGTTACAACAGAAGCTAAGCAAATTTTACCAAGCTCTGTTGTGAAAGCTGCTTAACGTTAAAAACACGACTCATTTCTTCATCCTCAAGGATGAGGAGATCAAGATTAACTGCCTCTCCATCCTAAAAGACAAGGAGGAGGTCAACGTGCTAAAAAGGTATCTCAAAAAGCAGCAATGATTCGTATTTTAGCATCATCGCTGTACCGTCTGATAGCGTTATAATAAAGTTGCGAAAGGTGGTTTAGAAGGTGCTTTAATTTTTGTTGATTTTTAATAAATCATTGGAAAATAAGAGAGATTAAGATACAATGGTGCGGACGGCGGGACTTGAACCCGCAAGGTCTTCGACCGGCAGATTTTAAGTCTGCTATGTTTACCGTTTTCATCACGTCCGCGATGTGAGTTCTCTCATAAGCTATATCTTTTATTGAATCAAGAATTAATGACAAAAGAAACATTTTTCATTTTTTAGTGAAATTTTGACTGACAATAGTTTCCTTTATCGATAGAAAAAGCTTTTATAATGTAAATAAAGCGTGAAATGATTAGTGTTATGAGTCAATTTATTCAAGACGTCACAAAAGCTATGGTGGGATTGCATCACGTGTTTGCTGAAACACCACTTCAAAGAAATGATTTTCTTAGTCAAAAGTATGATGCAGAAATTTATTTAAAGCGTGAAGATTTAACACCGGTGCGGTCTTATAAGATTCGTGGTGCTTTCAATTTTGTTTCAGAAATGCTTAGCTGTATATCACCAGATTCTGCATTTGTTTGCGCTTCAGCGGGGAATCACGCGCAAGGGGTTTCTTTTGTTTGTCGTTATTTTAAACGTAAAGGCGTGATTTTCATGCCCATGACAACGCCACAACAAAAAATTGAAAAAACACGTATTTTTGGCAAAGAATTCATTGATATTCGTTTGATTGGTGAAACATTTGATCAATGTTATGAAGCTGCGCAATCCTTTGTCGTGGAGAGCGGTGGTGTAATGGCTCCACCTTTCGATGATATTCGCATTATTACAGGGCAGGCAACAGTGCTTTGTGAAGCTGCTTTACAATGGAAAAAACTCAATGGAGAAAGTGAGCCAGATTTGATGATTGTGCCGGTAGGGGGCGGTGGTTTGGCAAGTGGAGTGAGCAAGTTTTTACATGAATATGGTTGGAAAACAAAGATTCGTTTTGTTGAGCCGCAAAGAGCTGCAAGTTTGCTTGCTTGTTTGGAGAGTGGAAAACGCGTTAAGCTTGAAAGCATTGACACTTTTGTAGATGGTGCTGCTGTGGCTGAAATTGGTGCACTAAACTATACAATTCTAAAGAAATTTCCCGCTGATTCTGTCATTACGGTTCCTGAAAACCGCGTTTGTTCTACGATGGTTGAAATGCTTAATGTGGAAGGTGTGGTTCTTGAACCGGCTGGTGCTTTATCGATTGATGCGCTTAACAGTATTCCTCCTCAAGAGTTAAAGGGGAAAAAAATTCTTCTCGTTATTTCAGGAGGTAATTTTGATTTTGAGCGTTTGCCAGAAATTAAAGAGCGTTCTTTACGTTTCCAAGGGTTGAGAAAATATTTTATTTTTAGTTTTCCGCAACATCCTGGTGCATTGCGTCATTTTCTTTCCACATTATCACCAGATGATGATATTGTGCGTTTTGAATATCTTAAAAAATCAGCGAGAAACTTTGGTTCTGTATTGGTCGCGATTGAAACAAAAAAATACGGTAATTTTTGTCTTTTAGAGGAAAAATTTCAAACGTTAGGTTGGCGTTATCGTGATATTACTGATGATCAAACGTTATTTGATTTTGTTATTTGAGAAACTGAAATTTTACTAAAACAAGAAGTATAATGATGAAACCTATTTTTTATTCGGTGCTGAGTCTATTTTTCTTTTTGATTGTTAATCAACAGAGTTTAGCATCTCAGCCAACGATAGTACAAAAAGCTGAACTTTCAAGAGTCGTTGTTGATGTCAATAATGCTATAAAAAATGGGGATTTTATGCCTATTTCTCGTTATATGCCTGAGCGGCTTTATAAAGAGATGGCACATCGATTGAATACAACAGAGAGTGCTTTACGTAGTGATTTTCTTCAACAGTTGCATAGGAAATTTGAGGGGTTGCCTTCTGGTGCTTATTATTTAGATAAAGAAAATATAGAGTATTTACAAACTGATAATGGTACTTTGTATGCTTTAATTCCAACAGTTCTTGATATGAAGGATCGCATCATTCAATATAAAACTTTGGCGATTTTTGATAAAAACCAATGGTATTTAATTTATGGCGGTCGAAAAACTTTACAAAATCCAGTTTTTCTCGAGATTTATCCTGATTTTATCAAGGTACATTTACCGATGGACACAGTCATCAAAAAGTAAACGATCTAAATATTGTTTTTATTCATGATAAATGTATTTCGTAAAGTTCTTGCTTTTTTATCATAATCCAAAGATAATAGAGATGAAGGCATTTAGGCTGGTTTGTTGGCTTTTTGTAAAGTGAAGTTTATACGCCTTTATCTTGATTTCAAGGTGTTCATAAGTTGCGCAAGCCGCTTTTTAGGCGTTGCTTCATTTAAAATGTCAGGGATTTCTCTTGCGCGGATTCTTGAGTGAAGAGTTCAGATGGTTACTTCTTTTGAGTTCTTCAGCTAAGGAAAGATTTTATTTTGCCTATAAAAGAAGAAAATGTTTTTACAAAGTTAGGTTTACCTACTCTTTTGATTAAAAATTTACTCATTGCTGGGATGAGTAAACCTAAACCTATACAAGAACAAGCTATTCCAGTGATGTTGAAAGGACACGATATTTTAGGTGTTGCTCAGACAGGCTCTGGAAAAACCTTGGCATTTGGTTTACCTATTTTAAGTCAGATTTTGGCTTTGGGTGATAAACGCTGTCCTAAAACTGCACGCGCTTTGATTTTAGCTCCAACGCGTGAACTTGCTGTTCAGATTGATGAAACGATCCGTACTGTGGCGAAAGGAGCACATCTTTCAACATGTCTTATTTTTGGGGGCGTATCACGTTTAAAACAAATTAAACGTATGGAAGCAGGTGTGGATGTTTTGATAGCGACTCCAGGGCGTTTGAGAGATCTTGTTCGTGAAAAGTGTGTTGATCTTTCCCAATCTCGTTTTTTGATTTTGGATGAAGCAGATCGTATGTTGGATATGGGGTTTATTCATGATGTTAAGCAAATTGCAAAGCTTTTGCATCAAGAGCGTCAGACAGCACTCTTTTCTGCAACAATGCCGAGGGAAATTGCTGTGCTTGCAAAATGTTTACTCAATGATCCGGTTAAAATTGAAGTTGTTCCTCAAGGTACTACGGCTGTAGAGATTTGCCAAAAATTATATTGTGTTCCTACGAATGAAAAAAAGAATGTTTTAAGTAAACTTTTGACAAATCCAGCTTTTGATTCGGTTATTGTTTTTACTCGAACTAAACATGGGGCAGATGCTGTCACACGTAGTTTAGAAAAGATAGGATATTTAGTCGCAACAATTCATGGAAATAAATCACAAGGTGCTCGCCAGTCTGCTTTAAAAGCTTTTCGTGAAAGATCTGTGCAGATCCTAGTGGCAACAGATATTGCTGCACGCGGTATTGATATACCAGGGATAAGTCACGTTATTAATTACGACTTACCAGATGAAGCTGAAAGTTATGTACATCGTATTGGTCGTACAGGACGTAATGGCGCATCTGGTGTAGCACTTACGCTTTTTGATGAGAAGATAGAAAGGTCCCGCTTGCGTGCTATAGAGCGCTTGATTCGTATGAAATTGGTGGCTGAGGCTGTTCCAGAACAATTTGCAGCGTTTCCAGAAAAGCCAATTGTGCGAGAAAGTAAAGAAAACGAAAACGATAAGGAACGCCGTTTTAAAAAATCTAAACGTCAAAAACAGTTTTTAGGTCGAAAAGATGATACCGCACAGTTGCAGCGGAAGAATTCTTCACCTCAAAATGAGAGGCATAAAAAAGCAAAAGCGGTGGCAAAGCGTGCAAAGACTTTTCGTTTTCGGAAATCAGTTAAGAAGGCTGCTTAGATAAAGTCTTGAAAAAAGATCATGTACAGGAGATTTTTTACTTTTGTTGATTTATTCTCAATTGAAAAGAGCTATAAAATACTCTTGTCAAAGTAAGAAGACCCTTTAGAGGTTTTTATTTTTTAGAAATAAAAACCTCTAACTGTTTGGATTTATTTGAAAATCTTTAAAAAATCATTATTGTAAGAGGCAATTATTTATTTGCTTTATTCCCATTTTTTAAAATGGGAATAAAAGTAGATTTTATTTATATAAAATTATTTTTATATAGGATGTGTTTTATCTTTAATGATGACTTTTAATTTTAAAAATTGATGTCTAATAATAACTCACTGTTTTATATATTGAATAGTTCATTATATCGTAAAATTTTTTTCATTTTGAAGCTATTTATGCGGATCAATCAAAAGTATTCACTTGCACGTTATATGTGAAATTATTGTATAAATGGACATTTGAGAAATAAATAAAATGTTCTTATAAACTCTTTCAAAGGCAAGGGGGGGTTGCTAAGATTGAGAGTTGGAAAATAGTATGATGGTATGGCTTTTATTATAAATAAAGATGGGGTTGATCAATCGATTTCATTTTTACCATTTACGGGAGTCACTGTGAAAGAGACTTGGGGGATTTAAGAGATATCTCTTTAAAAAAGCGTGTGACTGCATAATACAATAGCGAGAATGTCATGATTTCTGAAGGCTTTCTCAGGATTCTCAACAATTTAGCTCGTTATCTTTGTTTTTACTGTAAAACACTATTAGTTTGGGAGGATATAAAGTCTACAAAACTTTATGCATTAAATGTTTTATGACAGTGTCATGAATATCCAAGGCAAGGTTGTTTGTAAAGCGTTGAAGTGGTTAGCAGGAGGAACAACCTGTTAGATAAGACGTCGGAGTGTTTACAGACTTGTTTTATGTTTTTTTCTTTTAGGATGGGGAGGAGGTTATGTGGGGTGTATGGAGATAATATATGACCTTGATTGTTATTTCTTTCATTTTTCAAAATGATTGCTTCATGAGCAGGCTTTTAAGTTTAATTCCTTTATTGAGTACAAATCATTCTTTCTTTGGAAAAAAATATATGAGACCGATTCATTGCTGATGGAGCTTAATAATTCATCTCTGATGAAAGAAATCGTAATTTATAATATGCAAATAATTGCTGTGTTCTCTTATAAAGGCGCGGTAGTTTGAAAAAAGTAATCTTATTTGTGCTATTTTAAAATGAATCAATTGCTTTTTGCGTTCATTGCAAAAAATACATCCGGTAGGATATTGCGTTTCTACTTTATTGCAAAAATCCTATTCCATTACTTTTATTAACGAATCCCTCACTGTAAAAAACACTTGGAAAACCAATAAGTTATTTGTGATAGAAAAGAAAAGTGGCTCCCCGGGCCGGATTCGAACCAGCGACCAACCGGTTAACAGCCGGTTGCTCTACCGCTGAGCTACCGGGGAACGGTGCCCAATCATTTAGTTGAAAAGGCTATAGCAAAGCAATACTGATTTGCAAAGGATAAAATTACTTTTTTTAAAAAAATATGATAAATTGTGTAATAAGAGGAAAAAAGGCGAGAGAAGATTTCTACACCTTGACGGATGCGTTGCCTTCCCTTATTGAAACCTTTATGTTTGTTGACGAGGCCTCGTGGCGGAATGGTTACGCAGAGGACTGCAAATCCTTGTATCCCGGTTCGATTCCGGGCGAGGCCTCCAGCCGATTTTAAACGAAACGGCTTTTAAGGGAGATGAGGTATAGGAAAATAGATTATTTCCCTCTATTCTTGTGAAGACACTTTTGTATGAGAGATTATACAGTTAAAATCTAATTGTTGACTGTAGCATCCTTTTTTGTAATGCCCATAGTTTAAGAGATCTTTATCCCTTATTGTCGCTGTTTGGTTTGTTTTTTGTAGGTTAGGAGAAAATATTCGTTATGGTTGCAGATTTTGCTGAGCTTCGTCGCAAAATGGTTGACAATCAAATTCGTACAGTCGATGTAACGGATTTATCAGTTCTTGAAGCCTTTTTAACGGTGTCTCGTGAAGATTTTGTATCGGAAGATATGAAAGTGTTAAGTTATCTTGATACCGATATTGTTCTATGTCCAGAGCAAGATGGGGTTCCTGCACGCTATTTGATGAAACCTGCATCTCTAGCGAAATTACTACAGCTTGCCGCTTTAAAATCATCAGATGTTGTTTTAGATATTGGTGCAAATAGTGGTTATTGTGCAGCGTTGCTTGCAAAACTTGCAGGGTCTGTGATTGCGCTGGAAAGTAATAAATCTCTCTTTGAACGTGCTCTTGAAGCTTTAGAACGTAATCAATGTGATAATGTGGTTGTCGTTCATGGTCCATTAGAGCAAGGATATGCTGTTGAGGGACCTTATGATGTGATTTTCATTGAGGGATCTGTTGATTTTATTCCTCAGGGTATCTTTGATCAAATGAAAGACTGTGGACGTCTTGTTGTGGTTGAAGGGTATGGAAATGCTGCTGTTGCACAAATCTATATAAAAGAAGATGGGATCATCTCGGCTCGTCGTGCTTTTAATCTCGCTGTAAAGCCTCTTCCTTGTTTTTTCAAAACACCTGGTTTTGTGTTTTAGTGCTTGTTTGTTTTGTGAATAAAAGATAATTTTGTAATTTATTTGGGGTTTGTTATTGTGTGTATTATGTTTAGAATAAACAAGAAGTTTCAGGCATGTTTATTACTGGTGTTGAGTGTTTTACTATCAGAGACTGTTTGTGCTGAAACATTGATGGATGCCTTTTCTAAGGCTTATAAATATAATGCTAAGTTGAATAGTGAACGTGCAGCTGTGCGTATATCCAGTGATGATGTTGTCATTGCGCGATCAGGGTTATTGCCACAAGTTGAGGGGGTTGGGAACTATGGGCGGAATAAGTCTTTTACAGGTCCTTATGTCACTTCTGGATCTATAGGAGTGAGATTAAATCAAAGATTATTTGATGGTTTTATCACGCAAAATATCTTTTCTTCAGCTCAAGTTAAGTTGCAGGCTCAGCGTGAATATCTTCGTAATGTTGAACAAAATACGTTTCTAGAGGTGGTGACCGCTTATGCTAATGTCTATCACGCACGTCGTGTTGCCGATCTTCGGAGAGAAAATTTGGCAGCTCTTGAGGAACAAGTTCGTTCCAATAAAGCAAAATTTGATGTGGGTGAAGGAGGGCATGTTGATCTTGCTCAAGCTCAAGCTGCACGTTCCGTGGCGGTTTCAGAGCTGAGTCTTGCTCGTTCTGATGTAAAAGCAGCAGAGGCAGTGTATCGACAAGTTATTGGTTCTGATCCTGAAAAGTTAAAACGCCCACCCATAGCCAAAGATTTTCCCGTCAACCTTGATATGGCTTACCAAATGAGTGTTGTGATGCATCCAGCAATCCTTTATGCTAAATATTTAGTTGATGCGAGTGCTTATAATGTAAAGGCGAAAGAAGGGGCATTGCTCCCTAAAGTTGATTTTTCTGCAACAGCATCTTATAATCGAATCTACAGCGGGGTTGGAGAAGATGGCGTTTCTAAATCTGTAGGATTGTCAGTAAGTGTCCCAATCTTTGAAGGAGGGCGTACGTCTGCGCAAATTCGCCAATCAAGGGAACAGCTTGGACAGGCGCAGCTTCAACTCGATTTGGCGCATAGTAATACGAGGCAAGCACTGACTTCTGCTTGGTTTCAGTTGGAGGGTGCACGCTCATCTGTTATTGCTTACCGTGAAAGTGTTCGTGCTGCTGAAATTGCTCTGAAAGGTCGTGTTCAAGAAAATCGCGTAGGGCAAGCAACGACGCTGGATGTTTTAAATTCTCGTACTCTATTGATTAATGCTCAGATTGCGCTTGCAATGGCGGAGCGTAATGCTGTTGTGGCGAGCTATAGTGTTCAATCTTCTATTGGTAAATTGACTGCAAGTTATTTAGGTTTAAAAACAATTAAATATATCCGATAATGTATAAAAGTATCTCTTTAATCTTAAATTATTTTAGTTTTTAAAAGATTAGTAAATCAACAGTTGAATATGTTAAAAAATATTGCGGCGAGATATTATCTTTATAAAGTGTAGAAAACTGTGTGTAGCGCCCTCTTTATGACAAGCATATTTGAAAATATCGTGGGAGGCATGTTGATCTTATAATTCTTTTGCATACACTGAAAATATGATTCTATTTGTTGTTGCGTCTTTGAGAGGTTGTAAAGTATGGTACAGAGTTCAAGCGTGTTACGTGAGCCAAGTATGGATGAAATTTTAACATCTATTCGTGAAATAATCGAAGAAAATGCGGTTCAATCTGATCACTTTTTAAATGAAGATGTTGCAGTGAATGCTTCAGAAGTTGCATCAGAGAGTATTTATGATACAGCCTTATCGGTTGATGATGCTATGAAAGCTTTAGCTGATCGTATTGGTCTTTCATCTGAAAATCAAGGGGGGAAGATAACGCAAGAGAAAGAGGATATAGAGGCAGAAAATAATACAGTTGGTATGGATATGCAAAAGATGAAGCTTTCTTCTGAAGAACGGAATTCTGTTTATAAAGCAAAAGAATATGAAGATGAGATAAGGAAATCACAGTCAGATGCAGGAAGGGATGGTCATGTGGAATTGTCTGCATATTGTATTTCTTCTGCAGAAAAGATTGCAAAGGATGTGTTGCGTCCGGCTATAGCAGAATGGTTACAGTCTAAATTGCCTATTTTGCTGGAAGATATTTTGCGTGAAGAGATTGTGAAGGCGATTAAAAAATCGTCTTAATTATTTTTATGTTTTTCATTTTATGGGGATTTTGTTTGCGATTTTGCGAGCTCTCTAGTGAATGGCTGAGATTCACGAGATTCTGATCGGGTTTTGATCATATATTGTGTTTTTCAGCGGCGTTATGGATGGATAGAATGTTAGAAAAAAACTATGATGCTTCCTCTATAGAGCAACGGGTTGCAAAGAGATGGGAGACTCGTGGGGCTTTTAAAGCGGGAGCTGGTTCTAAAAGCGATGCAGAACCTTTTTGCGTTATGCTTCCACCTCCTAATGTTACAGGCTCACTTCATATGGGGCATGCGCTCAATACGACAATTCAAGATATAATAGTTAGATTTCAGCGGATGCGTGGCAAAAATGTGTTGTGGCAGCCTGGTATGGATCATGCTGGGATTGCTACACAAATGGTTGTGGAGCGTCAACTTGCAGAACGTCAAGAGCCAACGCGTCAAGAAATGGGGAGAGAAAAGTTTATTGAGCGTATTTGGGAATGGCGTTATGAAACTGGAGGCGTTATTGCTAACCAGTTGCGTCGCCTTGGGGTTTCATGTGATTGGTCGCGTGAGCGGTTTACAATGGATGAGGGGTTGTCGCAGGCGGTTCGTGAAGTCTTTGTCACGCTTTATAAGCAAGGGTTGATATATAGGGATAAGCGTCTCGTCAATTGGGATCCTAAATTGTTGACAGCTATTTCAGATCTTGAAGTTGAGCAAAAAGAAGTTCAAGGACATTTGTGGCACTTTAGATATCCACTTGAAGGTAAAACTTTTGATCCAAATGATGCTACAACTTTTATAACAGTGGCGACAACACGACCAGAAACAATGCTTGGTGATACAGGAATTGCTGTTAATCCTGAAGATGAGCGTTATAAAAATCTTATCGGTAAAAATGCTCTTTTGCCGCTTGTTGGTCGTAGGTTATTAATTGTGGGTGATAGCCATGCTGATCCTGAGGCTGGAAGTGGTGCTGTAAAAATCACACCAGCTCATGACTTTAATGACTTTGAAGTAGGACAGCGTAATCATTTACGCTTGATCAATATTTTTACCCAAAAAGCCGAAATTTTTCTTCGTGAAAATGAAGCATTTTTCGATGGTTTGATTTTATCAGATGAATTAAAAATGTTAGTAGAAAATCTCGATAAATCTGATCGTTTTGTTGCTCGCCAGAAGATTATTTCTTTGATGGAAGAACAGGGATATTTAGCTTCTGTTGATGATCATACCCATATGGTTCCTCATGGAGATCGCAGTGGTGTCCCTATTGAGCCTTTTTTGACAGATCAATGGTATGTTCATGCTGCTGAATTAGCAAAGCCAGCGATAGAGGCTGTTCAACAAGGAAAAACGCAGTTTGTTCCCGATAACTGGAAAAAGACTTACTTCAATTGGATGCAGAATATTCAACCTTGGTGCATTTCTCGCCAATTATGGTGGGGACATCAGATTCCTGCTTGGTATGGTCCTGATGGAACGGTTTTTGTTGAAAAAAGTGAAAAAGAGGCTTTAGATTCAGCTTTTGCTCATTATGGTGAGGTTGTTGACTTAATCCGTGATCCGGATGTTTTAGATACGTGGTTTTCATCAGCTCTTTGGCCTTTTTCAACATTAGGATGGCCAAATAAAACGACTGAATTATCTACTTTTTACCCAACATCTTTATCTGTGACAGGATTTGATATTATTTTTTTCTGGGTTGCTCGTATGATGATGATGGGACTTCACTTTATGGGTGACGTTCCTTTCCCAACGGTTTATGTGCATGCTCTTGTGCGGGATCAAAAGGGCGCAAAGATGTCAAAATCAAAGGGAAATATTATTGATCCCTTAGAGCTTATTGATCAATATAGTGCTGATGCACTTCGATTTACTTTAGCTATTATGGCAGCACAAGGTCGTGATGTAAAACTTGATGTTTCCCGTATTGCTGGTTATCGTAATTTTGCTACGAAATTGTGGAATGCTACCCGATTTGCACAGATGAATGGTGTGAAGCATGATCCAGCTTTTAAACCAGAACAAGCAAAACTGGCGCTTAATCGTTGGATTTTAACAGAGTTATCTAAAACAATTTCAGCAGTTACGACTGGTATTGAACACTATAAATTTAATGAGTCAGCTGCCACTCTTTACCGTTTCATTTGGAATACATTATGTGATTGGTATTTGGAGCTTCTCAAACCTATTTTTCAGGGGGAAAATGAAGATGCTAAAAATGAGGCTCAAGCTTGTACTGCTTGGGTTTTAGATGAAGTTTATAAACTTCTTCATCCTTTTATGCCTTATATGACGGAAGAGTTGTGGTCTCTTACAGAAACGCAAGCCATCAAGCGTGAGGATATGCTCGCATTGACAAAATGGCCAAAGGAAACATTGATAGATGAAGAAGCTGCTGATGATATTAATTGGCTTATTGATGTCGTCACGGGGATTCGGTCTGTACGTTTTGAAATGAATATTCCAGTGGCGACACAAGCACCTCTTGTTGTTGTTGAAGGAGGGGAAGTAACGCGAGAGCGTGTGAAGCGTTATGATGCACTTCTTAAAAAATTAGCGCGTATTGAAGTTATTGATTTCTCTGATAAAGTTCCGGAAATATCAGCACAAATGATTTTGGGAGAGGCTGTTTTTTGTTTACCATTAGGACAGTTGATTGATTTGGAGGCTGAACGTGTTCGTTTGAGGAAGGATGTCAGTAAAATTGAACAAGATATTGAAAAAATATCGCTTAAGTTAAACAACCCCAAATTTATAGCAAATGCAAAAGCAGAAATTGTTGAGCGTGAGCGGAACAGGGTTGTAGAACTGCGTGCAGCGCAGAAGAAAATATTTGTTGCTTTAGAGCGGTTAGATTGATTTCAACTTTTTCTTTTGTTAGTTTTTCATGAACGATCATAAAATCTCTACTGAAATCCATTGTTTTATGTTTATCATTAAAGAGACATCTTTTAAGGCGTCCAAGCCTATTCCACGACGTAGATCATGAATGGTATAACGGTAAATCCATTGGGCTTCCCTTCTTTATGCTTGTGAAGTAACAAGCGCCGGCACCATTCTGTCCAATCCGGACAGCCCTTGGCACTTAAGACCGTTCATAAGAGGCATTTTTAGTTCTTTCTTACACAGAGTTTTTATCCACATAGCTTTCTCTGCTTGTAATGTGCAAGCGGATGATTTTGATTGATTTAACATGGAGCACGTTTGGAATGAGAGAATCTTACGATATTCGAGGGCCTCATTCAACATGCAAAAAGGAAAATTATAATTATAAATCAATTTCTTGCTTTATTACTGTAAAATATCATCATTTAGAGTAGCAATATAAGGTATGTAAAATTACACATGTGGTATTTTTTTGTATGAGTGGTGAGTATTCTAAGGTAGAACTTGTGTGTAAAGTATGAAGTAACCCCATGTGAAATGATGTTAGGTGCAATCCGTTAAATAAAAAGCTGTATTGTTTATAGATTGACGGAGACAAAAAACTTCCTCCTTAAGGTGGTAAGGCAGTCGTGAAGTTATAAGTTAATTATCATCATTATATTTATCCATCTTTCGTATTGTTTTTTATACTTAAACGCTTACCATTCATCATGTATTCTCTTCGTTCTCAAGTTACTGTTTAATGCACGTTATTTTATTGAACGATTTTTGCTCATACGTATAAAATTTTAAGATCGATAAATCTTAGAATGTTAAAGGATGTGTTACAAAATATAGAATGATGATTTATATTTAAAAATCAATTTGTTATATATAAAAATGGATACTTAATTTTATCGAACATTTTGGATGGTTTTTATCTATTTGTTTTTTCTTTTAAAATTTTTACTTTAAAATTGCGTATGCTTCTTACTAAGAAAAAGAGTTTAAATATCCACAAAGAAATTCGTAACAGATATAATCATTAAAATTGAGGTAGGGGGAAATGGTTAATAGGTTTCAGATATGGAAAAAAGTCACGATTGTTGTGATTTTAGGGGGATTCTTTTCGAATGTTTATGTAATAGATGTCAATAGCTTGCAAGAAGCGAATGATGGTTCGTTTTATTTTTTAAAACGTGGCATGTCTGCTTATAAAAATGGGCATATAAATCAGGCTATTGCAGCATTACGTTGTGCAGCTAAGAGAGGCCATATTGGTGCGAATTGGAAACTTGGCTCTATCTATGCAAACGGTGATGGTGTCTCTAAAAATGATTATAAGGCATATAATTTTTTTGCATATATTGTTGAAAAAGGTGCTGATCTTGGTTCAGAGGATGAAAGTTATGTTTCTGACGCATTGGTTAAACTTGCGGGATATATAAAAAAAGGTATTCCTCAATCACCTGTGAAACCTGATCCTTCTTATGCTGCTCATCTTTATATGCAGGCTGCGGTAAACTATGGAAATCCTAAAGCTCAGTATCATTTAGGAAAAATATTTTTAAAGGGAGAGGGAAGGGAGAAAAATCTTATACAAGCAGCACGATGGTTTCAACTTTCAGCAAAAAAAGGAAATCCTTCCGCCCAAGCAATGCTTGGAAATATACTGCTTAAAGAAGGAAAAATTGTCCGTGGGGCAGCAATGTTAACTGCTGCCTATGAAAAAGCTAACGTAAAAGACAAAAATTGGATTCACCCTTTGCAAGAAGAGGCTTTTGCTCTTTGTAATGAATCTGAGAGACGTACAGCAATTTCACTGGTTGCTGAGATTTTAAAGAATAACAGTTTTTAAATATCTGATTGTAATATTTTTACATTCTCTCATCTTATATTAAACTCTGTTTCCTTGTATACAAGTTCATAGTAAAGATAACTTTTTATGACAATATAACGACTAATGACTTAGGATTTTAGACAAAAATTCTTGCGTTCTCGGTTTTCTTGCTTGCGGATCAGAAAAGAACTCTTTAGATGAACAGTCTTCAAGAATTGTTCCTTGATCTATGAAAATAACACGCTCCGAGACTTTTTGTGCAAATCCCATTTCATGGGTTACACAAATCATCGTCATACCTTCTTCTGCTAAGCTAATCATGACATCGAGTACTTCACCTACCATTTCAGGATCTAGAGCAGATGTTGGTTCATCAAAAAGCATGACAAGTGGATCCATAGTTAAGGCACGTGCAATAGCAACACGTTGTTGTTGCCCTCCAGAAAGTTGACCAGGATATTTATCTTTGTGTTCAATGAGTCCAACGCGTTCAAGATATAACAATCCACGTTCAAGTGCTTCTTTTTTGCTTCGTTTTAGGACTTTGATTTGTGCAATTGTCAAATTTTCTGTGACAGATAAATGGGGGAAAAGCTCGAAGTGTTGAAACACCATTCCTACCTGACTTCGCAATTTAGGCAGATTCGTTTTTTTTGAATGAACTGGTATTCCATTAATCCAAATTTCACCTTTTTGAAAAGGGACGAGAGCGTTAATAGTTTTAATGAGTGTTGACTTTCCGGAGCCTGATGGACCACAAACGACAACGACTTCTCCTTTATTAATGTTGGTTGTACAGTTTTTAAGGACTTTAATTTCGCCATACCAATTAGAAACATTTTTTATTTCGATCATATGAGTAGACATTTTTTTTCCTGTTAGCGAATAATGGATACTTTTTTTTGTAAATACAAAACTATTTGTGACAGTGTAAAACAGATAACAAAATAGAAAATAGCTGCTAAGATATAAGCTTCTTGCTTTACACCAAAATTATTAGCAGCAATATCAAAACCATTCAAAAGGCTATGACCACTGATGGCATAAACAAGGGTTGTATCCTGAAAAAGGATAATAACTTGTGTTAAAAAGACTGGAAGCATATCTCTAAAGGCTTGAGGAAGAATGACAATGTACATACTTTGCCAATATGTCATTCCAAGAGCTTGTCCTGCATATTTTTGTCCTTGCGGAACTGAATTGATTCCAGCACGCATAATCTCAGCAAAATAAGCCGTTTCAAATGCGGTAAAGGTAATGAGTGCTGATTTATTTGCACCGATGGATATACCGGTTAAAAAAGGCAGAAGCACGAAAAACCATAAGATAACCATCACAAGTGGTATTGAACGCATAGCTGTTATGTAACCTATTGCAAACCAAGAAAGAAGTTTTATGGAAGAAAGGCGCATCATTGCTAAAAGCGTACCGAAAACAAACCCCAACACCGTTGCAAAAAGAGTTAGAAAAACGCTAAAGAGTAAACCTGATAAAATATAAGAACGAAATACATCAAAGGTAAAAAAGGAAAAATCAAAGTCGGAAAAATTGAAAGGAGAATAAAGTCCAAACTGAGAGCTTATGAAATTCATCATATTCAATTTCCCTTTGTTTGAAAATTAGGAATTTTGAGTATTTGTTCAATGACTGTCATCACAATGAATACGAATAAGGCTATTAGAATATAAAGAGCCGTAACAAGTAAATAATTTTCGTAAACATGGCTTACCTCTTCAATTGCTTGGTATTGAAATTGCATGAGCTCATTTATTGAAACGGCGAATGCTATAGACGAATTTTTCACAATGCCCATTGCTTCTGAAGTAAGAGGTGGCATAATTGCACGTATAGCACGTGGTAGTATAATATAGCGATAACTTTGATAAGTTGTAAACCCCATTGCCATAGCAGCATAGCGTTGTCCAGAAGGAATCGCTTCAATGCCTGAACGAACCTGTTCTGCAATGCGTGCAGATGTAAAGAATCCCAATGCGCATGTTATTAAGAGAATGGGGGAAAATTTCATCGCTGGTGGATAAATCTTCGGAACAACAAAATACCACAAAAACACTTGTACAAGGAGGGGAATATTACGCATAATCTCTACCCAAATAGTACCGATAGTGCGAAATATATAATTGGTTATGGATGTTTTGGGTAAAGTGCGCATTGTTCCTATAACAACACCACACAATACAGCTAATATAAGTGAAGTGATAGACAATATAACCGTATTTTTAAAGCCATCGAGAAGTGTATCTAAATAGGTATGGCTCATGCCGGGAGTCCCCAAGCATCCTGTTACCAATGTTTGAGTAAGGTCATCTCTACAAAGGAAAGAAAAGTCCATTAATTGATATTCCCTCAAATTAGTCATTCACAAATAGGGCAATAAACCAAGCGCATCTACATAGGCCAAATTTATTAAAAAGTGAATTAAAATATAAACCACACTCAATTTCAAAAGAGTGTGGTTCTTCTTTATTAAATTCTATAAATCTTTTTCTGCGTAGCTTTCTCGAGGTTTATTATTTGGGTGATCCCAAGCATATCTTGTTTGTTTTGACAAGGGAAGGTTCATAACAGTGTTAGCAGGTGGGATCGGTTTCATAAACCACTTATTATAAAGCTTTTCCAGTGATTCATCTTTAATCTGACGTACGATACTATCGTTGATTGTTTGTTCAAATTTTTTGTCATTTAATCTGAGCATACAGGCAATAGGTTCGACTGAAAGTACAGTATCAAGAATGACATAATCAGATGGATTCTTTGATTTAGCAATATGTCCAGCAAGAATTGAAGCGTCCATGACAAAAGCATCTGCCTTACCAGATTCTAATAACAAAAAACTATCTCCGTGATCTTTCCCCTTTAAAACTTTAAACTGAATGTTTTTTGCACGTTTATTTTTACGAATAAGTTGAACAGATGTTGTACCGGTGGTCGTTGCAACTGTTTTTCCATTTAAATCCTCAAGAGATTTAATGTTAGAGTTTTTCTTTACAGCAATCCGAACCTCCTCAATGTATGTCGTATAAGCAAATGCTGCTTCTTTACTGCGGGCAAGATCATGTGTTGTTGAGCCGCACTCAAAATCATAGGTTTTATTTTTTAAGAGAGGAATTCTATTTTGAGAAGTGATGGGAAGATAATGAATTTTAATTGGTTTACCAATTTTTTTTGAGATATCATCAATGATCCGTTCTGCCATTTCTGTATGAAAACCTACATATTTATTATTACCAAGGGCGTAGGCTAAACCAGATGATTCACGGACACCTAAAGTAATTTCCCCTGTTCGTTTTATTTTTTCAAGAGTATCATGTTCAGCATGTGCGAAACTTGAGAATCCAATGGCCGTTGCTGCAATAAGCATTAACAATGATTTCTTCATTTATGTCCTCCATTCATTTATTTTTATTTTAGTTGCTTAAGATATACTGTTTATATGCTGTAGCATAGTTATTATTTTTGAGTGGATTTTTTTTGTTGTCTCATGAAATGAGGATTGTACTTTCTTAATTGATATTAAGGTGAATCCAAACAGGAACGTGGTCGGATGGTTTTTGATATCCCCTTACTTCTGCTTGGCTATGAGCGCAAATTAGTTGATCAACAGCTTCTGGTGATAATAATAAATGATCAATGCGAATCCCATTATTCTTAGGCCAAGCACCTGCTTGAAAATCCCAAAAACTGAAGGAGGGAGTATCGGTGACATTCCGGATAGCATCATAAAAACCTAAATGAAGAATACGTTGGAATGCTTTTCTTGTTTCTCCAAGAAATAAGGCATCTTGATACCATTCTTGAGGTTTTTTTGCATCTAATGGAGCGGGGATGACATTATAATCACCCGCTAGAATAAGGGGTTCTTCATACGCAAGCAATGATTTTGCATGTGTATATAATCTTTCCATCCATTCTATCTTATAGGAATATTTTTCACTCTCAATAGGATTCCCATTTGGCAAATAGAGAGATGCAACACGAACAACACCTTTGTTTGTTGAATAAACTGCTTCAATGTAACGTGTTTGTTTATCATTATCATTGCCTGGTAATCGACGGATCACTTCATCTGGTGTTTTTTTAGAGAGAATCGCAACGCCATTAAAACTTTTTTGTCCGTGTGTTTCTATATGGTAACCTAAACTTTCAATTGCATCGCGTGGAAAATTTTCATCAATACTTTTAATTTCCTGTAAACAGACTATGTCCGGCTGGCTTTGCTGCAGCCATTGACATAATGTTTCATGTCGTGCTTTTATCCCGGCAATATTCCACGTTGCTATTTTCATGGCGCTCATCATTAGATATCAAATATGCAATTCAATTTACTGCATTTATGTTTTACTACAGTCATATCGCTACTTTTTTATTTATAGGGGATATTACTTATGGTAAATTGATTTATCAAGAGTAGCGGTAAAAGCAAATTTAAAGCTTTAAAATTTAATTTATTTTCATTTTTAAAAACTTTCTGCTGTTTAGTTCTTGACGAATGTACGTGTTCTCGCTATTAGAGATGGATATAGCCGATGTGGGTGTAATCAGGTGCTTTGGATATGAACCGGAAGATTATTCACAGGTGTTAAGAAGATTAGAAGTAAATCCTAGTGCAAAAGGCTACTGCCTTCTCTGCTTATGGTCGGGTAAACTGTTTTTTGCAGGTGTGCCCGATTTTGTGTGTAGACTTAAATATCTGTTCCGATTCTGTTGGGGTGGATGGAAATGAAAATAGAAAAGCCCGATTGGGTGAGAAGAATATAGATCAAAAAGAGGAAGGTTGCATGCCTACCGTAAATCAGTTGATTCGTAAGCCGCGTGTGGCGCCAGTTAAACGTAATAAGGTTCCTGCTCTGCAGTCGAATCCGCAGAAGCGTGGTGTTTGTACGCGTGTTTATACAACAACGCCGAAGAAACCTAATTCTGCTCTTCGTAAAGTTGCTAAAATTCGCTTGACGAATGGATTTGAGGTGATTGGTTATATTCCTGGAGAGGGACATAATCTTCAAGAGCACTCTGTTGTGATGATTCGTGGTGGTCGTGTAAAAGATTTGCCAGGAGTTCGTTATCACATTATTCGTGGTTTGCTTGATACCCAGGGTGTCAAGAATCGTAAACAGCGTCGTTCAAAGTATGGCGCAAAGCGTCCAAAATAATATTGAGAGACAAAGCCAATGTCCCGTCGTCATAGAGCAGAAAAGCGTGAGATTAATCCAGATCCAAAATTTGGTGATTTGGTTATTATGAAATTTATGAATGCCATTATGTTTGATGGTAAAAAATCAGTTGCAGAGCGTATTGTTTATGGTGCACTCGATTCTGTAGAAAAAAGAGTAAAAACAGATCCTGTGGCTCTATTTCATCGGGCCTTAGAGAATGTTGCTCCTCATATTGAGGTTCGTTCACGCCGTGTTGGTGGTGCTACTTATCAAGTTCCGATTGATGTTCGTCCTGATCGTCGTCAGGCTCTTGCTATTCGTTGGTTGATTGCGGCGGCGCGTGGTCGAAATGAAACGACGATGGTTGAGCGTTTATCTGGTGAATTGATGGATGCGGCTAATAATCGTGGTTCTGCCGTGAAAAAGCGTGAAGATGTTCATCGTATGGCTGAAGCTAATCGTGCTTTTTCTCACTATCGCTGGTAGAAGTTTTAAACAAGGCAAATATAATGGCTCGCGAATATAAAATTGAAGATTATCGTAATTTTGGTATTATGGCGCATATTGATGCTGGTAAGACTACGATGACTGAACGTATTCTGTTCTATACCGGTAAGAATCATAAAATTGGCGAGACCCATGATGGTGCTTCTACGATGGATTGGATGGAGCAGGAGCAGGAGCGCGGTATTACGATTACGTCTGCTGCAACAACGACGTTTTGGGAAGGGCAGGACGGTCGGAAGCGTCGCTTTAATATTATTGATACGCCAGGGCACGTTGATTTTACCATTGAAGTTGAGCGCTCTTTGCGTGTTCTTGATGGCGCAATAGCCTTGTTGGATGCAAATGCTGGTGTGGAGCCTCAGACGGAAACTGTTTGGCGGCAAGCTGAGAAATATCGCGTGCCTCGTATGGTTTTTGTTAATAAAATGGACAAAATAGGAGCTGATTTTTATCGTAGTGTGGAGATGGTTGGTTCTCGGTTGGGTGCTAAAGCGCTTGTTTTGCAGTTGCCGATTGGTGCTGAAAATGACTTTGAAGGTGTTGTTGATCTTGTAGAAATGAAGGCTTTAAAGTGGGATGGTTCTATTGGTGCCTCGGCGGTGATAAGTGAAATTCCCTCTGATTTAAAGGAGAAGGCTGAAGAATATCGCGAGAAATTGATTGAGATGGCTGTGGAGGTTGATGAAGCAGCGACAGAGGCTTATTTAGAGGGTGTTATGCCAACCAACGAGCAGCTTGTTTCTCTCATTCGTAGGGGGACAGTAGAAGTTCAGTTTCATCCGGTTCTTTGTGGTACGGCTTTTAAAAACAAGGGGGTGCAGCCACTTTTGGATGCTGTTGTTTCCTATCTTCCTTCTCCAGTTGATATTCCGGCGATTAAGGGTATTGATGTAAAGACTGAGGCTGAGACAACACGCGAATCTTCTGATGATGCTCCGCTATCTATGCTTGCTTTTAAAATTATGAATGATCCTTTTGTTGGTTCATTGACGTTTTGTCGTATTTACTCAGGTAAAGTTCAGAAAGGTATTTCTCTTGAGAATACTGTGAAAAAGAAAAAAGAGCGTTTGGGGCGTATGCTTCAAATGCATTCAAATTCTCGTGAGGATATTGAAGAAGCATTTGCTGGTGATATTGTTGCTCTTGCAGGACTTAAGGAGACGACAACTGGGGATACTCTTTGTGATCCTTTGAAGCCTGTTATTTTGGAGAGGATGGAATTTCCAGAGCCTGTTATTGAGATTGCAATTGAACCGAAAACAAAAGCAGATCAAGAAAAAATGGGTATTGCTCTTAACCGTCTAGCGGCCGAAGATCCTTCATTTCGTGTTAAATCGGATGAGGAATCTGGTCAGACTATTATAGCTGGAATGGGTGAGCTTCATCTTGATATTATTGTTGACCGTATGCGGCGTGAGTTTAAGGTTGAAGCAAATGTTGGGCAGCCTCAAGTTGCTTATCGTGAGTCAATTACTAAAATGGCGGAAATTGATTATACGCATAAGAAGCAATCGGGTGGTGCCGGTCAATTTGCTCGTGTGAAAATTGTTTTTGAGCCTCATGATGGTGATGACTTTATTTTTGAGTCAAAGATTGTTGGTGGTGCTGTTCCTAAAGAATATATTCCCGGCGTCCAAAAGGGGATTGAGAGTGTTATGGGGTCAGGTCCTCTTGCGGGCTTTCCTATGCTTGGTGTAAAAGCGACTCTCATTGATGGTGGTTATCACGATGTTGATTCTTCGGTTTTGGCTTTTGAGATTGCGGCTCGTGCGGCTTTTCGTGATGGGGCAAAGAAGGCTGGTGCACAGCTTCTTGAACCGATCATGAAGGTGGAAGTTGTTACACCAGATGATTATGTTGGTGATGTTATTGGTGATCTCAATTCTCGTCGGGGACAGATTTCAGGAACTGAAGCGCGCGGCATTGCAACGGTTGTGAATGCAATGGTTCCTTTGGCGAATATGTTTGGTTATGTGAATACTCTTCGCTCTATGAGTCAGGGGCGTGCGCAGTATACAATGCAGTTTGATCATTACGAGCCTGTACCTTCGGCTGTTGCTTTGGAGATTCAAAAGAAATACGCGTAATTTCAGGTTGGTAATTAATTTTTAACTTAGTCCTTGGCTTGGACGGAAAATGGAGAGCTCAAATGGCGAAGAGCAAGTTTGAACGAACAAAACCGCATGTTAATATTGGTACGATTGGTCACGTTGATCATGGGAAGA
>NZ_JBHINI010000060.1:0-1856 GCF_042194935.1 Bartonella sp. CL71SXKL
AACATCACTCCGCTTAAGAGCAAAACTGAAACCACTGCTATCCATAAAATTTCATTCGAACTCATCTTTATCTCCTTTAATTTTTATGAGGGCGGTCATCATGACCAATCTGTTGTGCTTCGCATTCCATTAAAAAAAGAATGCAACAAGCCGCATGTGCCAAGTGTGATAAATCACTCTCAGCATCCTTATGCTCTCCACCAAACCATGCTAATAAATGACGTAAAGCAGCACCGTGAAACCTGCTCCAGTGCATGCCATTACGCCAATTGTTTGCTCCGTACTTCTTTGCCCCAAACTCTAAAACTTTGCCGATTTCAATCAGTGCCAACGGCGGTATAAGCTCTATACGAGGCTTACCATCATCATTCTTATGCGCTTCATTTGCATTATGTGAACACATATAAACTCTGTCGCCACCATATTCTTCAGTGCCGCAAACATATGCATTTCCATAAATCTTGGACTTACCATGAACCACGGCATGACCGAACACCTTAGCAGCATCACAAACCTTGGCATAACCACAAACCTTGGCGTTGCCATAAACCTTGGCGTTGCCATAAACATGGATATTATCGTAAACGTAAGCATTACCAAAAACCGCAGCTTCATCACAAACCTTGGCATTGCCAAATACATGCGCATTACCACAAACCTTGGCGTTGCCATAAATCGCAGCTGCTAAAAGAACATTGGCATTCTCATAAACACGGGCATTGTCATAAACATGAGAAAAACCAAGAACCTTGGCATTGCCAAAAACACGTGCATCACCATAAACCCATGCCCTATTCCCAACCCAACAATCACCTTCATGACTTAGGTTGTCTTCTTTCTCTATATAGCCTCCTAAATCACCTGCTTTAACATCACCAAAGTCTCTCAGTGCACGAATGCGGTGAAGTGTTCTGCCATCAAACTCAATTGTTTCATCAGTAAGTTCGTATTTCTTTTCTACAGCCATCATCACCTCCTTAAGGCTGCAAAGTCTCACGCGCGCTATCAACGCCGGAACTTTTTGCAATTGAAGGAAAATTCTCTTGATACCAATCGCTAGGGCTTATGTAATTATCGGTAACTTCTGCTATCTTTTTTATTATCTTAGGATGCGGAAATCGCTTCTTATTTACATAGCGTGCTACAGATGCTTGCGTAACACCTACCAAAATCGCAAACTCGGCATAAGTAATATTATTCTTTGATAAATACAGTTTTAGTTTAGACATTCCTTTTTATACCATATCGGTATTATTAAAACAAGGAAATTTTACCATATTGGCATTTGAAAGGATTTTTTTTTTAATTAGGATAAGAATCATGAATAATTTGAAATTTTTCAGACAAAAAGTCGGTTTAACTCCAAAAGAATTAGCCGAATTGGTGGGAACTAGTCAGCCACAAATTTTTCGTTTAGAAAATGGGCAACGAAAATTAACAAAAGAGTGGGCTATACGTTTGGCACCACACTTAAAAATTACTCCCAAACAATTGTTGTTTTCAGGAAATAAGCCTAATAGCTTAGATGAACAAATTGAAGATATGTTAGAGCATCTAAGCTACGATAATAAGGTTAAACTTCTGGATCTCCTTTCTTCATTTTATCAAGATAAAAAAGAATAAACTCTCTTTTTTCATCTTCTGTCAATTTATTCCATAGTTCCAATATTTGCGTATTAATTGACCATTTTTCATCCATTTGTTCTACTCATAAAAAATAAAAAATAAAAAATAACCATTTTGGTATTGACTTTAAATTACCATTTTGGTATCAAGATATCCCATATCTTAGAAAATAACTTTTGCCAATAGGCAGTATGGAGGCATTTGTGAATAAACCAGTGTTTATAAATTCT
>NZ_JBHINI010000061.1:0-1675 GCF_042194935.1 Bartonella sp. CL71SXKL
TATCAAGCAAATGAAGAGAATAAATGGTCGTTTGCTCTTTTTAAAAACATGGTTATTGCGGTGAATAAAAATGATAAACCGCAAGTTTTCAAGGTCCTTAGTTCTGAACGGTTTGAAGATTTAGAAGGAAATCCACCGAAAGCGGGATTGGTGAAGGTTTGGGGACCTTTTGTTTGTTTGATGCAATTGACAGATAATCCCAATCGCATTCATTGGTCTGGAGAAGGCGATGAAACTCTATGGGAGACTCAATATAATGTTAGTGGTTATATGGATTTCCAAGATGGAGAATACGTTCAGGGGGCAACAGAAACAACCAATCCCCTTATTTTTCTTCGTTCTGCTATTTATGCTGGTTCTTTGACGTTAGGTTCCAAGAGCCCGTTTGCTTTTCAAAAGATCCAAGACAAGCGTGGAGCGCGCAGTGCAGCCTCTATAGCGTGTCGAGGGAGTGATGCTTTTTTTGCAGGTGATGGTGGTTTTTATCAGATGAGTTTGGATGGTCAACTTTTACCGATAGGTTTTGAAAAGGTTGATAGAACGGTTTTTAAAACATTTGATAAGTTTGCTCTTGATGAGATGCAAGGGGTTATAGACCCCATTGATAACCGGATTTACTGGTCCTTAAAGAGAGGCAATAACGAGCAAACGACCTTTGTCTATGATTGGGGATTGCAGAAATGGTCGACGCTACAAGGGAAGCCTTTCACGTTCTTTCCAGTGTTTACGACAGGTTATACTTTAGAACAGTTAGATGAGATTTCGATCAATCTTGAGGCATTGCCGGCTTCTTTAGACAGCCCTCGTTGGCAAAGTGGCGCGCCAATGCTTGGTGCTTTTGATGATAACAATCGGCTTGTTATGTTTACGGGAGCCCCGATGGAGGCAACGGTTGTTTCACAAGAGATGGGGGCACCGGATGGAAGTTTTAACTTTATTACGAAGATGTTTGCCGAAGTTGATACGACGGAAGGTCTTTTAAGCATTGGAGAGCGTCGGCTTCGCAATAATCAGACGCCGATCATATGGCACAAGGAGAGGGTGTGTTCGTATGTCACGGGTGCTTATCACGGTCGTTCGCGCAATCGTTATCACCGCTTTAAATTGCGTATTCCTGAAGGTGTTCATTGGAACCAAATCACAGGATTTAATGTGGATTTACGTCCTTTAGGCAGAGGGTAATGGCAAAAGTCTTTTTGACCACGTCTTGGGATATGGAGCGTATAGCGCCTTATCTGGAAGACATCATTGCATCCTTTAGAGAGTATGTAGAGCGTTTCAAACATGAAATCACGTTGCAGGAACTGATTGAAGCGATTTGCAGTGGCAAGAAACAGTTATGGCTTGTTTTGGATGACGACGAGCGCTTTTTAGCGGCATTCACGACCCAGATACAGCAGACAGTTTTAGGAAAGAAGCGCGCACTGATTTGTGAATGTAGTGGCAAGGGCGTTCTTGATCAAGTTGATAATTTGAAATTTGTAGAGGATTGGGCGCGTGAGAATGGTGCTTCTGAAATGGAGATCTTGGGTCGTTTAGGTTGGAAGCGTGCACTAACCAAGCAAGGCTATAGCATAGGTATGCTTTATTATAGGAAGGAATTGTGACATGGGGAGCAGTAGACCAGCAACGACAGAACAGAAGCAGGTGCAGACAAGCGCCCCTCCTACTTGGA
>NZ_JBHINI010000062.1:0-1665 GCF_042194935.1 Bartonella sp. CL71SXKL
AAAACAATAATGAAAATACTCCCGTCAATGATAACGATAATGTCTCTTTAAACGAAAATACTTGTTTAAAAGCCATTTCTTATGAACAAGCCTTGCAACAAAATGGTTGGGGGCAATTACAACCGATTGCTACGGCTCTCTTACCCGTCGAGCCTTTTAAAATATTCCTGCTTCCAACACCATTAATAAACTATGTTTATGACGTTGCTGATATTCAACAATCTTCTATCGATTTTGTTGCTGTTTCTACTTTATGTGGATTGTCTGCTGTCATTGGAAATGGCGTGCGGGTTTCTCCAAAACAACATGCCAATTGGAAAATTGTTCCTAATCTCTGGGGTGCCATTGTGGGGGAACCTTCAACTATGAAAACAGATACCATGGAAGCTGCTTTAGCACCTCTTGATGTTTTTCAAGAGGAATGGCATCAAGAATGGTTAAAGAAGAAAAAACAGCAAGAAACAAAAGATATTCTTATTGAATTAGACAAAAGAGAAAAGAAAAAACAAGCCTACAAAGCACTCAAAGATCAAGACGAGGAACAAGCCCTTGCTCTTCTTTCTCAATCTCTTGAACATAAAGAAAGTGAGGAAGATGACACGCTTAATAAACGACGTCTTATTGTCAACGATGTGACCGTCGAAAAGCTTGGGGAATTGTTAAAAGAAAACCCCCGTGGTCTCTTGTTGGTTCGTGATGAATTATCTGGTTTTTTATCCGATTTGGAACGGAAGGAATATCAATCAGACCGTTCTTTTTATCTAACAGCTTTTAATGGCAAAAAATCATACACCTATGACCGTATAGGACGTGGAACCATTTTTATTCCCAATGCAACCATTTCCATTATTGGGGGCATTCAACCTTCACGGATTATTCCCATTATTCAAGCAATGCACCATGGAACAAATAATGACGGCTTATTGCAACGGTTTCAAATGCTGGTGTGGCCCGATGAACGAAAAGAGCGGTTATGGGTTGATAGACCTCCCAATCAAAAGGCATGGGAAAGTTATCAAGGAATTTTTCGTTCTCTTTATGATAAACCATTAGGATCACCAAAACACCCTATTACCATACGCTTTTCTGCTGAAGCTCAAGAAATGTTTCGTGTATGGTGGGAAAATTTTCAAAGAACAATCAAAGGAGGTCATTTCTCATCAAGTTTACAAGCGCATCTTTTGAAAATGAATAAAACCATACCAACCCTTGCATTGATTTTTGAATTGAGTGAAGGGGGGCGTTTTGAAATCAATAGAGATGCCCTTGAGAGAGCCTTATATTGGGAAGAATATCTGATAAGTCATGCAAAACGTCTTTATGCGGCGAATGATACATTAACAGCAGAGCGTGCAAAATTAATTGTTGAACGCTGTGATCTTTTACCCAATGTTTTTACGGCAAGAGATATCTATAGACGGTGTTGGAGATCTTTAAAAGACAATCAAACCGTTAAGCAAGCTTTAGAGCTTTTATGTCGTTGTAACTATATTCGTGAATTTCCTATAGAGGGGAATGAATTAGGTCGGCGTCCTGATAGACGGTATGAATGGAATCCTTTGGTTAAAAACAACAGCATAAAACAATAAAGAAATCTCTTTTGAAGTCTTTAAGACAACCACGCAAAACTCTTTTTATGGCATTCTCATCAAGGAACTTTTTTCC
>NZ_JBHINI010000063.1:0-1653 GCF_042194935.1 Bartonella sp. CL71SXKL
ATTCTCGTATTTATGGCAAAGCAGAAGTTTTCGATGAACCATGCATTTACGGTCATGCAGAAGTTTACGGTGATGCACATATTTGCGGTGAACCGCACGTTTTTGATAATGCAGAAGTTTATGGCAATGCACAAGTTTACGAAGAGCCACACATTTACGATAGGGCGCGTGTTTACGGCAATGCAGAAGTTTCCGGTGATGCGCATGTTTACGGTCATGCAAAAATTTACGGTGCAGCATGTGTATGTTGGGACGACTGGATTGATGGCAATAAAAGAATCTCAACTGGAGAAAAGACCAGATGAAAAAATACGAATTTACTGATGAAAAAACTGTGTTTGATGGAAGAACTCTTCACCGAATTAGAGCATTAAGAGACTTTGGATATGTCAAAAAAGGTGACCTCGGCGGTTTTATAGAAAAAGAGAGCAACTTAAGCCATAAGAGAGACTGTTGGATTTTTGGCAATGCACAAGTTTACGGTGATGCCAAAGTTTATGATGATGCGCGGGTTTATGGGAATGCACGCGTTTATGACAATGCACAAGTTTATGATTATGCCGAAGTTGGTGGTGCTTCTGTTGGAGATAATGCCAAGGTTTTTGACTATGCGCGGATTTATGGGAATTCTGTTATAGGGGAAAGTGTACACGTTTACGGAAATGCTAAAATTTACAATCAAGCATATATTTGCTGTCGTGTACACATTGCTGGAAATTGTAAAATTAGTGGCTCCACCGTAATCGTAGAACGTGAGAAATAGTAATCATGGAAAAGAAATATGAACTTACTGATGAAACAATCGAAGTTGGGGGCAAAACTCTTCACCGCATTCGTGCATTGAGAAGCTTCGGAAAAATCAAGAAAGGTGACCTAGGCGGCTTTATAGAAGGTGAGAGCAACTTAAGTCATGAAGGAGACTGTTGGGTTTATGATGATGCCATGGTTTATAGCGGTGCAAAAGTTTACAACAATGCCAAGGTATTTGATAACTCAAAAGTTTGTTATTTTGCAAATATTTATGAAAATGCAACAATTCATCATAACGCAAAAATATATGGTGGTCGTATTTTTGGAAAAGCACATGTTTACGAAAATGCAAGTGTTCATTGCAATGCAGAAGTGTATGGTAACGCACACATTTACGGAGATTCAGAGGTTCGTGGAGGCAGTATTATCACAACGAGCGAGAGAAGATAATTATTATGTATAGATATGAAATTAAACCTACTTTGTGTTCGCAGTTAGTTGTGAGAAATACCCACAATCCAGGTGAACTTTGTATAACGATCTCTGGAGATAAGGGCGAGCCCTATGTAGATACCATAATCTCTAAAGACAAAATAGATGCCTTCTTAAGTGAAGAGAATATCGTGCCAATGGAACTCATAGGATCGCAATGCTTTGCATTTTCATACGAATTCAGACCGTTTGCATGCACTAGATTTGAAATGATACCACCCAATTCAGATGAATCTTTCTTGTTGACGCTATATTCTGATCATTGTGCATATATAAAACGCATTCCAATTGATCGGATTGTACAACCTGTAAAGACAAAACTCTAACACCCCAAAACCAGCCTTTTAACACAAGCGTGATTCACGCCACGGGGGAATTGCGCGCAAATCAAGGAAACCAACATGACAAATT
>NZ_JBHINI010000064.1:0-1648 GCF_042194935.1 Bartonella sp. CL71SXKL
AGCAGGTACACAGTTGTTTTCAAAAGTGAATGCACGGGCTTTTGATACGGCTTTTATCGGATGGAATAATGATTCTGCGGATCCTCATACAATGGCTTCACGTCTTGTTTATAATCCAGATAATCGGCTTGAGGCAAAAAATACAGCCTATCCTAGTTGGCAGCATGGGTATTTTGATGCCAAAATGAATAAAAAAGTTGAAGAGGCGTTGTTTCAAAAAGATCCGCAAAAACGGGCACAAATATATGCTGATTTACAACGTGAACTTATGCAAAAAGGACCTTATGCGTTTATCTATCAGAAATATACTGTTATTGCGATGACGCCTGATGTCAAAAAGTGGGTTTGGAATAGTGCGCCACATATTTTTTATAGTAAAATTGAAAAATAAGAGTGTCTTCAATGCTGTTCAATAGATAAAGGACATAGTCATGATATATTCGGCGTATTGTATAAATTTTCAAGTTTTGCAATGCGTCGAAGATCATAGGTAATGCGTGATATATTGTTGAATGTCTTTTCAAGACATTCGTTTAAAGATATTTTTCATTCTCATTAGAGGTGTATTTAAGTGGATGTTAAGATCGATATTTCAATTTCTCTGAATTAGAAAGTGGTCAATTTATTTGTTAAAAAACTGAGTATAACATAAAGAAACTAAGTGTAACAAATATCGCGGAATTTAGTGGTGCTAAAGGTGCAAAGGTTTTGCTGTGTTGAAGGAAAGTTTTGTTATGGGTGGGTACACAAGGGATATCAGTTTTTTATAGTGTTCATATTTTCTTTTGCTTTGAAAGATGATGAGATGTCATTTGGAGGGTGTTATTTTACGGGGAGTGATGAAAAAATTAAATTTTCTTTTGAAGAAGGAATAAAAGTCGTTGCACTTGGCAAACTGACAAATTTTCCTGTTTTATCAAATCGTCAAATTATTATGAAGGCTCTTTGTTATTAAGGTACTTGAGCCAAAAGGGGTAGTGCTTTGATGGTATAGAACACGCCGGAAGAAATACGAGACAAGCTTGCTTAACAAGATAGAAAAAATACAGGTTTTATAGTTTTCAATAGTAGGCGTTATGATATCGTGAATAAGCTCTGTTGTTGGTGAGCGTTCATTGTATATCAGAGTGTTTTCCTTTGTATGTTTTAGTTTGGCTTATAAGTGTAGACAGGAGGAGTCATTGACAAGAGGTGCTTGTTCTTGAAGGTTTTAAAGTTTGATCTTTAGGAGCCTATCGTTCGTCTAAACTTAATTATTAAGCACGTTTTGCTGCATGGGGAATTTATACAATAAACGTTAAAAGGAAAATTCTATGAACGTGAAAAGAAAAATATTGAAAAAGGGCGGTTCTTTTGTTTCTGCTGTTCTTGCAATGGGGATGTTTGTGCAACAAGTTTCAGCAAAAACACCTGCCGATACGCTTGTGATGGCTTGGAATCTCGATCCAATAAGTACATTTGACCCTGCACAACTCAATGACCGTTATGGAATTGAATTGGTTAACAATATTTGTGATAATTTAGTCGTTTCTGCTACAGATGATGCTACTAAAATGGTTCCCTCGTTAGCGAAGAGTTGGGATGTTTCAAGTGATGATCAGAGTACTGTGATTACTTTTCATTTGCGTGATGGTTTGAAGTTCAACGA
>NZ_JBHINI010000065.1:0-1565 GCF_042194935.1 Bartonella sp. CL71SXKL
AGGCGCCTCCCCCCAATAATTGGAGCTTGCACGCAACAAAATCCCTTCTCCAGGACGCCAACTCTCTAGCTGATAAGGACCAACACAAGCAGAATGACTTGCCAAATACCGGTTTCCCATATCACCATTTTTTTCGTGTTTCATGAGTGTCTCACGATCAAGCAAAGCAAGAGTACGACTAGTGGCAAAATGGCTAAGAATAAGCTCTGCTGGATAAGGTTTATCAAATTTCATCACCACCGTTTTGTCATCCGGTGCTTGAAAAGCCTCATCAACGTTTTGTTCTGTAATCCCATATTCATTAAATGTCGCCGCAGTAGCCATCTTCAATTGAACAACCCGCTTCATGCTCCAAATCAGATCATTGGCATTCGCAGGACGACCATCGTTGAACTTCAAACCATCACGCAAATGAAAAGTAATCACAGTACTCTGATCATCACTTGAAACATCCCAACTCTTTGCTAACGAAGGAACCATTTTAGCAGCATCATCTGTAGCAGAAACGACTAAATTATCACAAACATTGACAAGAACTTCATTACCATAACGATCATTGATTTGTGCGGGATCAAATGTACTTATTGTATCAAGATTCCAAGCCATCACAAGCGTATCAGCAGGTGTTTTCGCTGAAACTTGTTGCACAAACATCCCCATTGCAAGAACAGCAGAAACAAAAGAACTGCCCTTTTTCAATATTTTTCTTTTCACGTTCATAGAATTTTCCTTTTAAGATTTAAGGTTATTGTATAACTTCCCCATCTGACAACATGCAAAAATGATAAGATCATGCTTAGAAAACACGCCTCCTAGAGGTAAAACATCAAAACTTCCAAGAGCAGCAACCACTTTTCAAAAGCTCACCCCCCCGAACACGTATAGGACAAATGAACATATGCAACGCAAAACGATCTGATTAAAATAAAGCTATCACGCACGATAGCACGCGACATCACGGCACTTACAATTCAGAGCATATCAGGCCAAAATTCTTCTTTGCTTTATCAAAAAGATTTCTTCTTCAAGTTTCTTCTTGCTATTTTCTAAAAAGTATCATCAAAGCGCTACTCTAATTGCTTCAAAAACCTCAAGACAATTTAATATTTTGATGATTCTGAATAAATTTTTTAGTAACCACTTTCACCCTTTTTCAGAAGAAAATTCGAACTTTATTATAACTCCGTATCAAATAACAGCTTCGAACCTATAGATTATCATATTTTAAGTCATAAGGAGTGTACTGAGGTATAAGAAGAGTAGCGTGATGTTTCCCCACGTATCTGCATAAAATAGTTTTTTCACTAAAACATTTTAAAGTCCCCCATTTTTTCAGAAACACTAAATTTTGCTTTATTCGTTACACCTGTCTTTTGTAACAAACAAATTTATTACTTTTTTATACACATAAATTGAAATATAAAATATTAATATCTATACACGTAGAATTTATCGAGATAAATAACCTTTCTTCCCAATAGAATGTTTTGAAATAAAATTCTCTACACAACATAGAAATCCATTCCCGATAAAATTCAACGTATTGCAAAGTGTTAAAGAGCTTT
>NZ_JBHINI010000066.1:0-1542 GCF_042194935.1 Bartonella sp. CL71SXKL
ATATACCCCCCTAAATCGCCTTTTTTGACATCATCAAAATCTCTTAAGGCTCTAATTCGAGTTAAGAAATGACCATCGATATATTCACAATCATCAATAAATTCGTATTTTTTTGCAGGATTTTGTTTATTAACAAGCACAGTTTCATTTGAAATAGAAGAGATAACGGGGGAGGTTTTTACTGTAGTATTCATACTAATATGTCCTAATCAAGAGTTTTGAAATTGACACCCTATAAGGGGCGTCGGGCGTTCAAAACACGGTGATTAGTCCGTTGTTACGCTTTTCTCATAAGAGTATTTTATGGCGTAACTACACCCGACAAAATTATCATATATGCTAATCATAGCATAAAAGATAGCCAGTTTTTAAAAGCTTTGGAAAGATTGTTTCGTAATCTATCCGCTAATCACAAAGTGTTTTGATCACTTGAGTACTTATATAACAAAATACGTATTTATTGTCAAATAATATTTTATCTTTTTTTGATATTTTTTTATATTTTTTAAATACGTTGTGTATTGATAATATCTTATGCTTATTAATTGCTTCTTTTATATTTATGTGCTTTTAAAGCTATATTATAGGTTTTATGAAACGATTGCGTTATTTTCTGAATCTATACATTTATAATATTTAGAAACGCTCTCATAATGCGTATTTTAAACTTTATAACCTATCAATTTTGTCACTAAATGGCTTTTAAGATTTCTGTTAATTTCTTTTAATAACACATTTTAGACTTAACAGCCTTTATAGGGACTGTCTTTATAACAAATGCTTTCATTTGCATTTTTGCTTTTTCTATAGCTGTTATATGCTTTATAGCCATGGCATCATTTTTCATGTTCATAAGAGAAATGATAAATAGGATATATGATAATTGTGATTTATAGACCGTTATGAAAACACTTATGAAAACATCTCAATAGAAACTGATCATTATAGAGATGAGCAAAATCCCTTTTAATAAACTTTTGTCAGTCTTGTCAGTTCTTTTTAGAACCTATATCATTTTTTTAAATGAGAGAAAATTAAAATCATTATATTTCAATAAGTTAATTTTTATGAATTTTTCAAAATACAACTTATTAAAACAGCCATAACAAATAAATACAACTGTAAATATATATTTGTCAGTTTATGTCAGTACATTGAATCGACAAAAGTGATCATTTAGTGAATGATTAAAACATGTCTTATGAGAGTATGTAATCTTTAAAGCCTTTCAAAAGATAGTTTGTAACTCATATGAAATGCTATCAAGACCATTATGGTTATGAGTTTTGAAGATTTTGAGTATTTTGAGGGGTCCTTTTACCCCCCTTTATATATTTTTTTCAATCAAAAAATAAAAGTTATTATATTTCAATATGTTAATGTTTTAAATAAACAACCTATATTACACAAAACACGTAAATACAATCTGTAATATATATAAAAAGGGGTTTTGAAGGTATTTTGAGGGTTTGAGAAACATTCAAAACCTATAAGTAATATAAGAAAATGAATATACATAACTCTCTTTAAACAAAGCTTCTG
>NZ_JBHINI010000067.1:0-1454 GCF_042194935.1 Bartonella sp. CL71SXKL
TTTAAAATGCGCGTCATCTTATTCGGAACGCCTTTGACACGCCCTTGACCTGCCTTTGGGGGTATACGCTTTTTAATCGGTTGTGGAGCCTGTTCTGTATTTTGTGATGTCATAAAATACGCCCTCCAGATAATAAAAAACCCCGCAAATGCGGGGATTCCAAACTGCACTGCCTCTCGTCTAGACACAATACGCCTAAGTACAGCAATGTCATTAAATACGATTTGCTACACTTTGTCAACACAAAAATAACACATATTGATACATTTGAAAAGAATCGGTTAGGTAGTGTTAATTATTATAATTTAAGGATTAAATAATGAAGTCACTATCCATAACGCTCATAGTAATATTTATAGCTTTCTTTTCGATATCAGTGTTATCAAGATACACTAGTGTAGATAGTTTAGAACAATACGATAAACTTTACGAAAAATATGTAAGTGAAAATTATCAAAACTCAGAATATCATCAAAAATTAGCAAAGGCAAAAGAATCGGTGGAGTATTTAAAAACATTTATGGGAAGTACTGTAGACATCCCCAATGACAAAAGTCCATTTTGGAAGCATTTAATAACACTACCTAGCAATCCTCCGGAATTTAATATTTTAAAACATTATCACATAGTGCTTGTTTTTTGTGGTCGTTTTGCTGATTTATTACAAGGTGATAAAAGTATGCCCACAGTTACATTTAACGACTTGCAAACAAAACTTAAGAAATACGGTAGTATTTTTAATGACTGGGATACTATAGAAACTATTTTATTTAAAGCAAAATTTGAAACACATTTTAATGATCCAATGTTTGAATACGCAGAAAAATTTTTGAATTCTCCAAATGGCATTAGCAGAAAAGAACAAACTATTCGTACAGAGCATATGATACTAGGACACGAAAGCGTTCGTTTACAAAATACAGTGAATATGTGCTCTATTGCTATAAGTGTATATAGAGAAATGATGCCCAAAGAAGATATAAGACCCCCAGTAAGATATGGCTCTTTTGAAAAATGGAAGCGATATTTAAAAATTTTTTAAACTAGCGATTAAATACTTATGAAGCACATTAAGAGCAACACGCAGCGAATTCACAAGATGTGGTAACATTTGATCTTCTATCACGAGGTACTGTAGCGCAGCATGAAGATTATACTGTCTATAGAGGCATTGGGCTTCTTTTAGTGCCTCTTGCGTGTTTATAAACTGCTCTGTTGCAAATGCTACCCATTTATCTCTTGCCTTATCATCAGATGATGACGGCATTTCGTCATAAATTGCATTAGGCAAGCCTTTTGCACAAAGGTAATCGTTTCTTATCTGTAGGTACTGTTGCGCGGCGTCATATTGCTCTTGTGTAAGCACGCCTTGCAAACAAAGCCGCCCGATATAGGTACCAGAAAGTGGATTTTTTGCCTCCTGTAGCGTTAAACCGAAGCGCTTTGCACGCATT
>NZ_JBHINI010000068.1:0-1413 GCF_042194935.1 Bartonella sp. CL71SXKL
CTTTATCTCGTGTTAAGAGACAGCCAAAATAGCGTGATTGGGTATCGCAGATGCTATGCTGTAGCGCCTGTCGAACAGGCTTTGGATGGTGTGTACAGCCATTGTGGAAACAAATTTAACCCTTCCCCAACCGGCACTCTGTTGTTTCTTGCAGCCCGCACAGATTTTGAAGATGTTGAGGACAAACAAGCCGCCTCTGTTTCCCTTCTCGTTCATGGCTGTCTTGCACAACAAACCCCTCCTGGCAAACTTTGGTTAGGATTTGGTGAACTACGTGGTGGTGTAGAGATACTCAAAACGCCTGTCACTATTCCTTTGCGTGCCGATGTTCGCGAACAATTCAAGATTTTATTGAGGTTTTAATATGAAGCATGAAAGTGGTTTACCCTTTGCAATTGACAGATCTCGCGGCAAAGAGGAACAACAAAGCGTGGTGTTTTATGGCACGCGTCCCTTTATTCAAAGTGGTGAACTCAATGAAGTTCAAACCATTATAAGGGGACGGCATTACCGATACAAGATATTGATTTATAATGATAATCTAGCGTTATTCATATTGAGTTAGAATCCCGAATAACGGAAGATTCTCTCATTTCAAATCTGTTTATCTTGAATCAATCAAAACCACTCATTTGCACATAACAAGTGGGATGAGTGTGTGGATCAAATTTGTATAAGAAAGGATTAAAAAATGGCTCTTATGAACCGTCTTAATGCAAGATCTGTCGCAACATTGGGGGCTGGCAAATATAATGATGGTGCCGGCTTGCTTCTTCATAAGCGTAAAGATGGAGGTGCTCAATGGATTTATCGTTATACCATTCATGGTCGTCGTCGTGAAATGGGATTGGGAGCGTTGCGAGATGTCTCTTTAAAACAAGCCCGTGAATTGGCAACTGGGTGGCGTTCGGTTTTACGTGAGGGTCGTGACCCCATTAAAGAATGCAATAAACAAAAGCGTGAAGCAATAAGCAATCTCCATTATTTAAAAGATATTGCCGTGGATGCTTTTGAAAGTCGTAAAGCTGAATTAAAAGGTGATGGTAAAAATGGTAAATGGTTTACACCTTTACGCCTTCATATTCTCCCTAAATTAGGTTGTCTGCCGGTTTCTGAGATTACACAAACTGAGATACGCAACACTATTGCCCCTATCTGGCATACAAAAGCTGTTACAGCGCGTAGAGCTATCATTCGTCTCAATCTTTGTCTCAAACATGCGGCTGCTTTGGGTTTAGATGTTGATTTACAAGCAGTAGAAAAAGCACGCGCTCTCTTAGGCAAACAACGCCATAAAATCAAAAACTTACCTGCAATGGATTGGAAAGATGTTCCCGCTTTTTATAAAACACTCTGTGAAGCATCAACCATAACACAACTGGCTTTGCGTTTGCTTATTCTGACAGGTGTTCG
>NZ_JBHINI010000069.1:0-1392 GCF_042194935.1 Bartonella sp. CL71SXKL
ATGCCATTAAAGGACACATGCACCTTGCCATCAGCACCCTCTTGTAAATGCTGCTTTTCTTCATCCGTTAAATAATGAAACTTAGGAATATTTTGTCCACGAGCGTCTCTTATAGGTACCCCATTTGCATCTATTTCATAGAGTATATTACCCTTTTCATCACGGTCGACCACGGCAATGGGATGCTCTTTGATAAACATGGTTTTATAGGAGTCATCGCTGTATTTAAACCCTTCTTCTAAGAGTTGAGTTGCCATTTCGCGATTTTCATGGACGATTTGTTCCAGCTTGCCTACATCGAGCTGTTGTACACCCTTATGGGCGGTGGCAGTATCACGATTAAGGGAGGCTATGGCTTGTTCCACGTCTTGCCCTGTCAATGCCTTCTGCCCTGCTTCATCAGTAATGACGATGGTGCCATCGCTAATGGCGGATTTGGTATATCCTTCCTCTGAATCTTTAGCTTTTGAATAATCTAAGACATTTTTAGCAATGTTTTTCCCGACACCATATTTGCCTTGATACATCGGACCACCGGCAGAAATGCTTAAACCTTGGCTGCTAGCTTGAGCATGCGCACCGTTGCTGATATCACTGGTGCTAATGCTTCCTGTGGTCAGGCTGTTTTTATCTGCCGGCGCGGTGCTGGCAATGATGCCTCCGGTCAGCGTTGTTTTATCTTTAACGTTGATCTTAAAACCGCCATCACCCGATTTGATGCCTGATTGTTCCACAACACTATGATAATCACTAGAGGATTTATCCTTGTTCAAGGAAATATTGGTTGAGGCTGTACCATCCTTTTCTCGACTATTATAACCAATGGAAACAGAGTTTTGCTTGCTAGAACTTTGTCCCGTATCACTGCGGCTGACAACGGTAAAATCACCCCCTACTTCCATTTCTACACGCTCTCCAGAAACCACGGCGCCTGCCAGTATGGTGTTTCCCTGACTTATGGTATGAAGAGTGCCAGTGCCTATAATATGGCTGTTCTTGTGATGCACTTCCTCACTGGAACCCTTGCCTTTACCAAAAGAAGCATTCCCCATCCACCTTGGACCATCGGTACCATAACTATACCCAACATTCATTGAAGCGCTTTGCGTATGATTTTGTGTGCTTTGTGTGTTTTGCGCACTTTCAAAAGTGATATCTTTACCTGCTCCCATGGTGATATTCCCGCTCTGTTTATCATTGCTTTGCATCGGGTTTGTGCCGACAATAATATCGGCTCCAACACCATGGATGCTGCCTTTGTGGGCTTGCATGTTGACAGCGCGTCCTGCTTCTATTGTTGTGCTCATCGCGGTGAAAGCTTGAGAAGAAGCTTCTGCTTTCTTAAAGCCCACTGTCATACTGCCAGATGCGCCAGCCTCGGTCAAACCGCTT